>CAZPIN010000185.1:0-6002 GCA_964586735.1 uncultured Rhodobacterales bacterium
GCTACAAGCAGCGCATCAGCGACGCCAGCGAGGAGGACATCCTGCGCTGGAACGTCAGGCTTCACGGGGCCACCTCGCTCGACCAGGTCTTCGACGACTCCGCCGATACCTGACTGGCAGCATCCGGAGGGTCCCCGCTTCGGCAGCCGGAGACTCCTACATCTGGACCTCGTAGCCGTCTCCAGCCGTACAGGCTGCTATACGCCGATTCGTTCGGGCCGGGCCTTCGCTGCTCTACGCGAAGCGCAGCCGCTGGCCGATACCGAGCGCGGTGGCCTTCTCCAGAATCGCCTGTCCAAGCGCGATGTCCGACAGCGACATGCCGCGGTGCCAAAACAGGATCGTCTCGTCCTCCGACTCCCGACCGGGCCTCGTTCCCACGGCGATCTCGCACAGCTCCGCATGCAGTGTCTCGCGGGTAATGCGCCCGCTGTCCACATGCCGCCGCAGCGCTCCAAGCGGTCCGACCGACACCTGCCCCCAGTCGTCTACCACCACCTTGTCCATGATGTCGGTGAGGTCGTCCTCAAGGGCGCTCTTGGTGCCGTAGGGAACCACCAGCGCACCCTTCTTGATCCACTCCGTCTTCAGCAGCGGCTGCGGCTCCGTCAGGCGACTAGCCTCCACCACCACGTCAGCCCCCTCCACGCATTCCTGCCAGCTGTCGACCGCCTTGACGGGCTTGCCCAGGTCCCGCTCGAGCCGCTCGGCGAAACTCTCGCGGCTTTCCGCCCGCCGCGAATGTACGCGGATGGTCTCGAAGCCGTGCAGCCGGTCGAGCAGCCGGACGTTCCAGTAGGCGGAGCCGCGCGCCCCGACATGGCCCAGCACGCGGGGCTTCGACGGCGCCAGATGCCGCGACCCCAAGGCCGTCATCGCGCCCGTGCGCATGTCGGTGATGGCGGTGGCGTCGAGCAGGGCGCGGGGCGCGCCGGTGGCGGGGTCGAACAGCGCCAGCAGGCCATACTCTGAGGGCCGGTCCTCGAGGTAGTTGTCGTGGAAGTCGCCGACCACCTTGATTCCGGCCCGGTTGACGGAGCCGCCGATCCAGCCGCGCAGTACGTTGAAGTGCCCCTCGACGCCGCTGTCGGGTAAGAGGTGGGTGCGTTCGCCCAGCACGGTGTTTCCCATCCCCTGCTCGCGCAGGCCCCGGTCGACCGCCGTCAGGATTTCGTCGTCGTAGACGTCGGTCTCCACGATGTCGAACCGGTTCAGGTAGTCGACGTAAACGGATGGACTAGCCATAGATCCATTCTCCTCCCAGCGCGAACAGCGCCTCGACTGCAAGCGTCGCCACCACGGCGATTCGCATCAGCGGATGCGGCAGCTTGAACCACAGATACGCCGCCAGCGCCGCGCTCAGCGCGACCTCCAGCGGGGCGATGATCCCCGCGCCGTAGCGGGGGTCCCAGTAGGACCAGGGACTCTCGTAGATCCAGTCCGAAAAGGGCCAGAACGGCGGATGACCGTCGTCCACGTGCAGCGGGATGTCCGTCAGTACATGTACCAGAGCCACCGCGCCGAGGGCCATCAGCCATGGCCGTCCAAGCATCCATCCCGCCGCCGCCACGGCAAGATACAGCGGCAGCGAGTTGAAGATCGCGAACACCTCCTGCCAGAACGGGTCGTAGTAGTCCTCGCGGAAAATCTGCTCGCCAGTGCGTCCCACGACCCATCCCTGCCAGCCCACCATGCCGATAATGACGGCATCGGGCAGCAGGCTGCCTCCCACGGCGCCGGCGGTCATTGCCGGCCGGTCACGGCGGCCGCAGAGGGCGGCGCCCATCAGCACGTGGGCGGTGGTGTTCATGGCATGTCCGCCGGGCAGCCCGCGGGCGTGCGATGGCGCGCAAATTTGATTCGCATCAAGGCGCCTCCCGCGCTTTGTTCCTAGTATCCGTAGACCGCCCTTTCCAATAGCGCAAGCATGGCACCGAGAGCAATCCGACTCTGCTGTTTTCTTGCCGCGGCCATGCTGGCCGCGCCGCCTGCCGCCGCGCAGCTGGGCGACTCGGTACTCGCCCGCTTTCTAGCCAAAGTCTCTCCCTCGGAAATCGCCGCCGGGGCTGACGGCTTCGGCGCGATGCGCGGCGACCTGCCGGTGGCGCCCGTGCTGCGCGGCGGCGAGCGGGTGGCCTGGGCGTTCGCCACTTCGGACTTCGTGGGCACGACGGGCTACTCCGGCAAGCCCATTCACATCGTGGCGGGAATCGACGACGGCGCCCGCATCACCGGCGCATCGCTGGTCGACCATGCCGAGCCCATCGTGCTGGTGGGCATACCCGAGTCGCGCATGCGCGACCTGACCGCCGCCTACGCCGGCCTCGACCTGCGCGCCGAATCGGAGGAGCGGTCCCACGAGCCCGACATCGTCGCCGGCGCCACGGTGACCGTGGTGGTGATCGACGACTCCATCGTCCGCTCCGGGCTGAAGGTGGCGCGGCTGCTGGGGCTGGGCGGACTGGAAGCCGAGGCTGCGCCCACCGGACCGCGCTGGCGCCTGGCGGAGGAGACGGGCGATGCCGAGGACTGGCTGACGCTGCTGGGCGACGGATCGGTGCGCCGCCTCAGCCTCGACGTAGGGCAGATCAACGCCGCCTTCGAGGAGTCCGGCGACCTGCGGGCGGCCGCCCGCCCCGAGCGCGGCGAATCGGGGGATACGTTCATCGACCTCTACGCCGCCCTCGCCAGCGCGCCCGCCATTGGCCACAGCCTGCTGGGCGAGGCGGAGCGCGGCAACCTGCTCGACTGGATGGAGCCGGGCGAGCACGCCCTTCTGCTGGCCGCCCGCGGGCGCTACTCGTTCAAGGGGTCGGGCTACGTGCGGGGCGGCATCTTCGACCGCATCCAGCTGGTGCAGGGGGACCTTTCGGTACGCTTCCGCGACCGCCAGCACCGCCGCCTGGGGGCCATCGCCGCCGCCGGCGCGCCGCGGCTGGACGAGATCGACATGTTCCGCGTGCCCGCCGACAGCGGCTTCGACCCGACGCGGCCCTGGCGCCTGCAGCTGCTGGTGCAGCGGCCGGTTGGCGCGCTGGAGCGCAGCTACCTGACCTTCGCCCTCGACTACCGCATCCCGCGGCGGCATCTGGTGGAGCTGGCGCCCCCGCCGCCGCAGCCGGTGGTGGACCCCGGCGCGGAGGCGGACGCCAAGGCGGCCCTGTGGCAGCGGGTGTGGCGGGCGCGCGCGGTCGAGATCGCCGTGCTGGCGGCGATGCTGGCGGCGCTGACCGCGGCGTTCTTCTTCCAGATGTGGTTCACCCGCAGCGAACGGCTGGTGTTCTGGTTCCGCATCGGCTTTCTCAGCCTGACGCTGGTTTTCCTCGGCTGGTACGCCGGGGCCCAGCTGTCGGTGGTCAATCTCCTCGCGTTGGCGGGGTCGCTGGCCAGCGGCTTCACATGGGACGCCTTTCTGCTCGACCCGCTGGTCTTCCTGCTGTGGTTCGCGGTGGCGGCGGCGCTGATCTTCTGGGGACGGGGGCCGTTCTGCGGCTGGCTGTGCCCCTTCGGCGCCCTGCAGGAGCTGCTCAACCGCCTGGCGAAACTGGCGAGGATTCCCCAGTGGACCGTGCCCTGGGGGCTGCACGAGCGGCTATGGCCCGTCAAGTACGTGCTGTTTCTGGGGCTGTTCGGGTTGTCGCTCTATTCCCTTGACCTTGCCGAGCGGGCGGCGGAGATCGAGCCGTTCAAGACCGCCATCGTGCTTAAGTTCCAGCGCTCCTGGCCCTTCGTTCTGTTTGCCGCGGCGATTCTCGCGGCCGGGCTGTTCGTCGAGCGCTTCTACTGCCGCTATCTGTGTCCGCTGGGCGCGGCCCTCGCCATCCCCGCCCGCCTGCGCACCATGGACTGGCTCAAGCGCTACCGCGAGTGCGGCAACCCCTGCCATCGCTGCGCCCAGGACTGCATGGTGCAGGCGATCGATCCGCGCGGGACCATCTCGCCCAATGAATGCCTCTACTGCCTGCACTGCCAGGTGCTGTACCAGCACAAGGGCAAGTGTCCGGTAGTCATGAAGCAGGAGCGTCGCCGGACCGAATTCGAGCGCCGCAACCAGCCCCGGGCTTCCGAGCCCACCCCCAGCCAGCAAGAGGAGAGTTTGGCATGACCGACAACACAACCAGCGGCCTGTCGCGACGGCAGGTACTAGGAGCCACGGCAGGCGGCGCGCTCGCGGCCGGAGCTGTGGCAGGCGGCGGCGTCGCCCTGCGCGGCGGCCCGGCGAAAGCCGCCGAGGGATCGCACGTGCTGCGGCCGGGCGAGCTCGACGAGTACTACGGCTTCTGGTCCAGCGGCCAGACCGGCGAGCTGCGCATCATCGGCGTGCCCTCGATGCGCGAGCTGATGCGGGTGCCGGTGTTCAACCGCTGCTCCGCCACCGGCTGGGGCCTGACCAACGAGAGCATCAAGATTCTCTCCGAGGGCCTGCTGCCGGAGACCCGCGAGGCGCTGGCCCACCAGGGCGGCATCTACCTCAACGGCGACCTCCACCATCCGCACATGTCGTTCACCGACGGCACCTACGACGGGCGCTATCTGTTCATGAACGACAAGGCCAACACCCGCGTGGCGCGGGTGCGCTGCGACGTCATGAAGTGCGACAGGATCATCGAGATCCCCAACGCCTCCGACATCCACGGCCTGCGGCCGCAGAAGTACCCGCGCACCGGCTACGTGTTCGCCAACGGCGAGCACCGCATCCCGCTTCCCAACGACGGCAGGATTCTCGACGAGCCGGGCAAGTACGTGGCGATCTTCTCGGCCATCGACGGCGACACCATGGAGGTCGCCTGGCAGGTGATCGTCGACGGCAACCTCGACAACTGCGACGCCGACTACCAGGGCCGCTACGCCTTCTCCACCTGCTACAACTCCGAGGAGGGAGTCACGCTCGCCGAGATGACCTCCAACGAGCAGGACTGGGCGGTGATTTTCAACATCGCCCGCATCGAGCAGGGCGTGCGCGACGGCGACTTCGTCCGCCACAACGGCGTGCCGGTGCTCGACGGGCGCAAGGGATCGAGGTACACCGCCTACGTGCCCATCGGCAACAGCCCCCACGGCTGCAACACCGCGCCCGACGGGCGCCACGTCGTGATCAACGGCAAGCTGTCGCCGACGGTGACCATGATCGACGTCGAGCTGGTCGAGGCGGTGTTCAACGGAGCCGATCCGCGCTCCTGCGTCGTCGCCGAGCCGGAGCTGGGCCTGGGGCCGCTGCACACGGCCTTCGACGGGCGCGGCAAGGCGTACACCACCCTGTTCCTCGACAGCCAGGTCGCCAAGTGGGACGTGGCCAAGGCCATCCGCGCCTACAACGGCGAGAACGTCGACCCCATCGAGCAGAAGGTCGACGTGCACTACCAGCCGGGGCACAACCACACGTCGATGGGCGAGACCAGGGAAGCCGACGGCAAGTGGCTGATCTCGCTCAACAAGTTCTCCAAGGACCGCTTCCTCAACGTCGGTCCGCTCAAGCCCGAGAACGAGCAGCTCATCGACATCTCCGGCGACGAGGCCGTGCTGGTGCATGACGGTCCCACCTTCGCCGAGCCCCACGACTGCATCCTGGTCCACCGCTCCAAGGTCAATCCCAAGATCGTCTGGGACCGCGACGACCCGATGTGGGAGGAGGCCCGGCGGCAGGCGGCGGCGGACGGGGTCGATCTCGACTACGCCGCCGACGTCATCCGCGACGGTAACAGGGTGCGGGTCTACATGCACTCGGTGGCGCCGAGCTTCTCGCTCGAGCAGTTCACGGTGCGGGAGGGCGACGAGGTCACGCTGTATCTCACCAACCTCGACGACGTGGACGACCTCACCCACGGCTTCACCCTGGGCAACCACGGCATCGCCTTCGAGGTCGGGCCGCTGGCGACGGCGTCGGTGACCTTCACGGCCAACCGCCCCGGCGTCCACTGGTTCTACTGCCAGTGGTTCTGCCACGCGCTTCACATGGAGATGCGGGGGCGGATGATCGTCGAGCCCAGGTCCGCCTAGGACCG
>CAZPIN010000186.1:0-3483 GCA_964586735.1 uncultured Rhodobacterales bacterium
TGATGAACGGACCATCTACGAGTTCCACTACGCGGATATTGTACAAAGAAGACTTGCCCGCACCGTTAGGCCCGGCGAGAATCGCCATAATGGGCCGGTCGTCGGCCACGACTTGGTTCACTTTCCCCGTAAGGTCTAGGCGGCAAGGTCGCTGGGTTCAGACTGAGGCCGACTCTTTCCATCTTTGTGCTGGGGTTTGCCTTTGTCAGAGACCCGGCGGCCGCCGCTGTCCTTTGTGCTTGCCGCTTTGCGGATAACCTCCTCCTTGCCTCCCGGCAGCTGGCGCACGATGTCGCCGTTCTCGTTCATGCCAACTCCAACTCCCCTCTGCCGACGCTCCTCAAAGAAAGCGATTTCCTTAGGGGTTGGTTCTTTCATGGCGTCGGCAACCCCCGCAATCCAAACATCCTGCTCTACCCCCGTAAGGTCCTTTTGGGAGCGCTTACCTGTCAGGGCCTCTTCGATGCGCCGGTAGTCGAAGTCCTTGCGGTTCTCGATTGCGCGGCCGATTCTGATCCACCTGGCAATCTGCTCAGCAGGAGACAAGCCACGCCGCTTTCCATGCCGCGTCGCCAGTTGTTCCATCAAAGCGTCAATCTCAACCTTGAAGGCCATGATACTGATCCTCCCGTTTCTCTACCAAAGGCTCACCTGCCTCCACCAGCACTATGACGGACTTGGGATAGCCTGTCAAGCGGAACGCCACAGATGCCAGCCTCCAGCCTATTGTGCTGCCTCGCCGTTCGCGCCATCTCTGGCGCTGCCTGCTTTGCGGATAACCTCTTCCTTGCCTCCAGGCAGCTGGCGCACGATGTCGCCGTTCTCGTTCATGCCAACGCCAACTCCCCTCTGCCGACGTTCATCGAAGAACGCAAGTTCCTTTGGTGTCGGCTCCTTCATGGCATCGGCAACCCCCGCCATCCAGACATCCTGCTCTACCCCAGTGAGATCGTCCTGCGAGCGCTTTCCTGTCAGAGCTTCCTCGACTCGCGTGTAGTCGAAATCCCTTCGGTTTTCGATTGCACGGCCGATTCTGATCCATCTGGCTATCTGTTCAGCCGGGGTCAAGCCGTTCCGCTTTGCATGCCGAACCGCTACTCGTTCCATCAAGGCGTCGACCTCTACCTTAAGGGGCATGATGCTGGTACTCCCGTTTCTCCGCCGGAGGCCCGCCTGCCTCCACCAGCACTATGGCGACCTTAGGGGGGCCTGCCAAGCAAGACCGCAAGGACACCGCACCCTACGCACGGGACTGCCATACCGCTCGCGCCATCATCGCGCCTTCATGCCTGTGGGCCAATCTGCCCCGCATTCTTGACGGGCCGACAGCCGCTCTCCTCTCGCCTCCATGCCATACGGCCAATCCGGTCCAGCGGCCAGTCCGCTCCACCGATGTCAGGCTTCTTCACCTGCCTTCCCGCTTTGGGCCTTCCGCAGGCGCAGCGATCCGCCTTGACAGCCTGCCAGCCCCAGGCTATATGGGGCAGGTACGCGCCTGAGCGCGGCCCCCAGAACAGCATTGGTGCCACCATGTCTCGACGCTGCGAACTCACTGGCAAGGGCGTCCTTGTCGGCAACAACGTCAGCCACTCCCAGCGGAAGACCCGCCGCCGGTTTCTGCCCAATCTGCAGGTGGTATCCCTGCATTCGGCCACGCTGGACCGTACCGTGCGGCTTCGAGTCTCCGCCCGTGCCCTGCGTACGGTTGACCACTGCGGCGGGCTGGACGCGTATCTGTGCAAGACAAACGACGACAGCCTCTCGGTGCGGGCTAGGCGCATCAAGAGGGATATCCGCACGGCGGAGCTGGCCGCCGCGCAGCTTTCCGCGGAAGCCCAACCGGCAGAAGCAGCGCCCCCGGTCGCCGAGCCGGCGTGATTCGACAGGCGCTCGCCGCGACAGCGCTCGCGGCGGCCATCTCGCTTCCCGTCAGCGCGCAGCAGTCTCCCAGCGTCGAAATTCACCAGCCCTTCGCCTGGATCTCGCCCGCCGGCGCGTCCGGCGCCGCCTACGCCCGCATCTACAACCCCAGCGGCAGCGACGACCGCATTGTTGCCGTGAGCACGACAAATGCGCGGCGCGCCGAGCTGCATACGCACTCCCTTGGCACCGACGGCGTCGCCCGCATGCACAGGCTTGAAGAAGGCATTCCGCTCCCCGCTGGTCAGTCGGTGGACCTCGCGCCGGGCGGCATGCACATCATGCTTATGGGACTGCACAAGCCACCCGCGCCCGGGGAATTTCTGGATCTGATTCTTGAGATGGAAAGCGGCGGAGAAACGCGCCTACGGGTGGAAGTCGTCCAGCGAGGCATACGCGGCGGCATGCACGGCAGAACCATGGACCACATGGACGGGATGGCGCCAACGGAAGGCATGGACCACATGGACCATCAGCCAGGCGCGGGGCATGGCGCAGGACATATGCGCTTCGAGTACGAGTAGGGCTGGCCGCTGCCCCAGCGGCGAAGGTCTCTGCGCATCCTTGATACTGAGCCCAGTCAGCTGGAGCGTGACAGGGCGGAACCTTCTATTGAGCGCGAGTCCGCTGCAGTCTTTCCGCCGAGCTGCGACAGGCCCCCGTTGACGCGCTTTTTCGTGGCGCTGCCGAAGCCAGCAACGCCTTCTCTTGACTCACGCCTTCAAAGCAAGGTTTTCAGGATCGTAGACGGGCCCGTCCAGCACGCTTGCATTCTTCTTCGCTCCCAGCACCTGCAGCTCCACCTTCTGGCCAGGCTTGGTCAGCGCTGGCGGCAGATAGGCAAAAAACAGGCTCTTGCCCGTGTAGTGGCCATAGCCGCCCGAGGTGGTCACGCCTACGGCCTCGCCTTCATGCATCACCGACTCGCCGCCCAAAACATCCGCGTCCTCCGGGTCGTGCAGCTCCAGATAGGCGATCTTCAGGGCTGGCTCGGCCTCGCCGGCTGCGAGTACCGCCGCCTCGCCCTGATACCCGTCTCCCCGTGCGAATCGCAGGGTGTCCGCCTCCACTGGCGTGATCTCGTTGGTAAGTTCCGCGCCCAGGCCCTTGTAGCCCTTCTCCAGCCGCAGGCTGTCCACTGCGTAGGCTCCAAAGTCGGCGATTTCATGCTCGGCCCCCGACTCCCAGACCGCGTCGTACAGTTTCTCCAAGTCCTGCATGGGCGCATGCAGCTCCCATCCCAGCGACCCGACGTAATTGACCCGCAACGCACGCACCTCGACGCCGGCCATCGCGACTTCCCGCACCGCCAGCCACGGAAACGATTCATTGCCCAAATCGGTCTCGGTGAGCGGTTGGAGCGCGTCCCGCGCCTTCGGTCCGGCCACCACCAGCACGCCCATGTCGTCCGTAAGGTTGACGACCTTCGCCCCTTCCATGCCGGCAAAGTCGAACGCGTCGACGTCGATCTCCTCCCAGCCGGCGCCCGACACCACGTAGAAGCGGTCCGCGCCCAGACGGGCGATGGTCGATTCGCCCTGGATGCGCCCGTTCGGCGACAGG
>CAZPIN010000187.1:0-17162 GCA_964586735.1 uncultured Rhodobacterales bacterium
CCACCGAGCTGACCTCGAGCGAGCAGTCCAAGGCGCTGTGCGACGGCAAGATCGACGCCTACGGCTACACCGTCGGCGTGCCCAACGCCGGCGTCGCGGTGGCCACCGACGGCTGCAACGCCCGCATCATCAACCTCGACAGCGCGGTCGAGCGCGGCCTGGTGGAGAAGTTCCCCTACTACGCCTTCGCCACCATTCCCGCCGGCACCTACAAGACCAGCGACAGCGACGTCACCACCTTCGGCGTGATGGCCACGTTCGTGACCACGGCCGACATGGACGACGACCTGGTCTACGAGGTCGTGCGGGCGGTGTTCGAGAACATCGACGACTTCCGCGCGCTGCATCCGGCGTTCCGCACCCTCGATCCGGCGAAGATGATCGCCGACGGGCTGTCCGCGCCGCTGCATCCCGGCGCCGAGCGCTACTACCGCGAGAAGGGCTGGATGTAGGGGTCCGTTCCCGGACCTGATCCAGTCCCGCGCCGCGGGGGCCTGACGGCTCCCGCGGCGCGCCCGCCATGACTGCAGGCGCATCCGCGCATCCGCCGCCCGGCGATACCGTCGAGGACCCTCTCGACGCGCTGGAGGGCAGCGGCCGCATCCCCGGCCCGGTACTGGGCTGGGCCATCGCCGCGGTCGCCTTTGCCTGGTCGCTGTTCCAGCTGTGGGTCGCCTCGCCGCTGCCCTCTGCGCTCTGGCTGGTGGACGTGCAGAAGCGGGGCATCCACCTCGGCTTCGCCCTGCTGCTGGCCTTTCTCATCTACCCCGCCGTCGCCGGCCGCCGCCAGCAGGGCATCCCCTGGCGCGACGTCGTTCTGGCGGCGGCCGCCTGCCTGGCGGCGCTCTACCTGTTTCTCGCCTACCGCGGGCTGGTCAGCCGCCAGGGGATCCTGCTGGACGTCTCCGTCGGCGGCCTGACCCTGCCCGTCGAGGCGCTGCTGGGCGGCGCCGGCATCCTGCTGCTGCTGGAGGCGACCCGGCGCAGCATCGGCCTGCCGCTGGTCATCATCGCCAGCGTCTTCCTCGTCTACTCGGTGTTCGGGCAGCGAATCGAATTCGTCCTGGTCTACGTCAGCCTGATCCTCGGCGCCATCGCCCTGGTCCAGCGAAGACGGCCGATGGTCGCCCTGCCCATCGCCGCAGCCGCGGTGGCGGTGCTGGGCTACGCCATGCTGGGCAGCACGCTGCACGAGATCCTCTCCCACAAGGGCGTGTCGCTGCGGCGGCTGGTGGGCTACCAGTGGCTGGGCGGCGAGGCGATCTTCGGCATCCCCATCGACGTCTCGGTCAGCTTCGTGTTTCTGTTCGTGCTCTTCGGCGCGCTGCTGGAGCAGGCCGGGGCCGGCAAGTTCTTCCTCGACCTGGCCTTCGCCCTGGTGGGCCGCTACCGCGGCGGTCCGGCCAAGGCCGCCATCCTCGCCTCGGGCATGACGGGGGCCATCTCCGGCTCCTCCATCGCCAACGTCGTGACCACCGGCACCTTCACCATCCCGGTGATGAAGCGAATCGGCATGCCGGCGGTCAAGGCGGGGGCCATCGAGGTGGCGGCCTCCACCAACGGCCAGATCATGCCGCCCATCATGGGCGCGGCGGCGTTCATCATCGCCGAGTTCATCGGCATCTCCTACTTCGACGTGGTGGTGCACGCCCTGATCCCGGCGGTCATCAGCTACATGGCGCTGTTCTACCTGTCGCACCTCGAGGCCCTGAAGCTCAATCTCCGCAGCATGCCCAGGTCGGGGCTGCCGCACTTCTGGCGCACCTTCATCGGCGGCATCCACTACACGGTGCCCATCGTCGTGCTGGTCTACATGCTGATGGTCGAGCGGTGGAGCGCGAGCAGCGCGGTGTTCTACGCCATCCTCTGGACCATGCTGGTGATCCTCACCATGAAAGTCCTGCCCGAGCGAATCGACAGGCTCTGGCTGGCGGCGGCCGTGTCCCTGCCGGTGCTGGCCAGCACCGCCCTGCGCTGGGGCGCGGGCATGGCCCCCATCGAATCGGTGGCCTGGGGCCTGGCGGCCGGCGTCGCGGTTGTGGCGGCGCTGGCGGCCATGGGGGCGCGCGGCGGCGACCGGGTGTGGCAGGAGGCCGCCGGGGCGCTGGAGCTGATTCGGCTGGGGATGGTCAACGGCGCCCGCAGCATGGTGACGGTGGGTATCGCGGTGGCCACCGCCGGCATCATCGTTGGCGCCGTGTCCTCCACCGGCCTCAACAACGCCATGGTCGGAGTGGTGGAGGCGATCGCCGGAAGCAACGTCTACGTGCTGCTGGCGCTGACCGCGGTGCTGTGCCTGCTGCTGGGCATGGGACTGCCCACCACCGCCAACTACCTCGTGGTGGCATCCCTGCTGGCGGGGGTGCTGGTGGAGCTGGGCCAGGCGGCGGGTCTGGAGCTGCCGCTGATCGCGATTCATCTGTTCGTGTTCTACTTCGGGCTGATGGCCGACTCGACGCCGCCGGTGTGCCTGGCCGCGTTCGCCGCCTCGGCGATCTCCCGCGCCGACCCGCTCAAGACCGGCGTGCAGTCGTTTCTCTACGACATCCGCACCGCCGTGCTTCCCTTCATCTTCATCTTCAATCCGGCCCTGCTGCTGGTGGGAGTGGAAAGCTGGCGGCATGGCCTGCTGATCTTCTTCGTGTCGCTGACCGCCCTGCTGTGCTTCTGCTCGGTCACCCAGAACTGGCTGCTGGTGCGGCTGCGCTGGTGGGAATCGGCGCTGCTGGTGGCGGCGATGGTGGGGCTGTTTCGGCCGGACTTCGTGCTGGACGCGATGTGGCCCGAGTACCGGCAGGTGGCGCTGGCGGAATTCGCCGATGGCAGCCTCGAGCTGCCGGCGGACGCCAAGGCGCGGTTTCAGGTGGTGCGCGAGACCGACTACGGCGACCGCTACAAGCTGTACGTAGCGTCGCCGGAGCTGGCGGAGACTGGCACGGCTGAAGGCTACGGGATGGCGCTGGAGCCGGCCGAGAACCGGGAGGGGGCCTGGGAGGTGGTGGATGTGGCGTTCAACGGACCGGCCGAGAGCCTGGGCATCACCTGGGGCGACTATCTGACCGGGGTCGAGGTGTTTCAGGAGGGACGGCCCGCCAACGGACTGGTGTATCCGTTTGCGCTGCTGCTGGTGATTGGCGTGCTGATGACGCAGTGGAGAAGGCACCGGCGAGACAGCGACACGCATGCCCCGGTAGCGCTGAACGCGGACTCGGATGCGTAGCTGCGGGCGGCGGGAAGGCGCTGCCGCCGGGCGAATTTAGGCGGACTGCTCGATTGCGGTGTCGATGGCGACGCCCAGACGACTGACCAGCAGGTCGATCTCGTCCTCGGAGATGATGTACGGCGGCGCCAGCAGTACGTGGTCGCCGCGCTTGCCGTCGATGGTGCCGCCCACGGGATAGCAGACAAGACCCTCGTCCATGGCGTTGTCTTTGATGCGGGCGTGAAGCTTGAGCGCGGGGTCAAACGGCTCCTTGGTGATACGGTCGGCGACGAGTTCGATTCCCCAGAACAGCCCCCGCCCGCGGATCTCGCCGATGTGGGCGTGGTTGCCGAATCGCTCGGTCAATGCCTGTTCCAGCGTCTCGCCGCGCTTGCGCACCTGCTTCAGAAGGCCCTCGGACTCGATGGTCTGCTGCACGGCAAGGGCGGCGGCGCAGGCAACTGGATGGGCCAGATAGGTGTGGCCGTGGCGAAAGAGTCCGCTGCCGTCGCGGATGGCATCGAAGATGCGGTCACTGAGCAGCATGGCTCCGATGGGCTGGTAGCCGCCGCCGAGTCCCTTGGCGATGGCGAGAATGTCGGGGGCGACGGATTCCTGTTCGCAGGCGAACAGCGTGCCGGTGCGTCCCATGCCGCACATCACTTCGTCGAACACCAGCAGCACGCCATGGGAGTCGCAGATCTCGCGGATGCGGCGGAAGTAGCCGGGGGCCGGCACCAGGACGCCGGCGGTGGCGCCCACCACGGGCTCTGCCACGAACGCCATCACGGTGTCGGGGCCAAGCCTGCGAATCGTGGCGTCAAGGTCGTCCGCCGCGCGCTGGCCGTAGTCCTCCAGCGATTCGCCGTCGCGGCGGTCGCGGTAGGGATAGCAGGGAGCGATGTGATGGGTCTCAAGGAGCAGCGGGCTGTAGGCTTCGCGGCGCTCGACATTGCCGCCGGTGGAGAGCGCGCCGAGGGTGCTGCCGTGGTAGCTCTGCCGTCGGGCGATGATGCGGCGGCGGTCAGGCTGGCCGGTCTCGAGAAAGTACTGACGGGCGAGCTTGAGGGATGCCTCGATGGCCTCCGAGCCGCCGCAGACGAAGTAGGCGTGGTTGAGATCGCCCGGTGAGCGATCCGTCAGCCATGTGGCGAGAGCTTCGGCGGGTTCGCTGGTGAAGAAGGCCGTGTGGGCGAAGGCGATTCGGTCCAGCTGCTGGCGGATGGCCTCAGCCACTGCCGGATGCCCGTGGCCAAGGCAGGAGACAACGGCGCCGCCGGAGGCGTCCAGGTATTCCTTGCCGTTGGCGTCCTTGATGAAACAGCCGCTGCCGCCGACGGCTACCGGCGGGTCCATCTTGGTGTGGCGATGCAGAACTCGGGTCATGGGCCTACGGGTCCAGCGATGGGGCAAGAGTATGCTATACTGACAAGAGCCGCAAGTCGAGCGGCAACGGTGGCCGGATAGCGCTGGCGCAGGCAGGCGTCCGACCAAGGACGGCAAGATGGCGGTCAGCAGGCCAGAGAGACCTGGAATCAGGCACCCAGATTTTGTTACTGGTTCTTGACTGAAGGTGCTTGTTTGAGAACACAAACCACAATATGATGTTTCTGGATTGGCCTAAACCACAAAATCTTGTGCATTGATTATCTTTACGATTCTTTATTTTTGAGCGGTTCGAGAAGATCGAAAAACACAGCGAAGATACGGTTTAAGGAAGCATTTTGATACACTTCTTCTCAAAATTCGACAGAAAGACGCAAATGATGGCATAATGGTGCTGGAATGCCGAAACATATCTTGCTGAGCCCTTCCGGGTATACGTCTTCTGCTAAATTGCGCCCTCACCACCGCTCGGCAGAGTCTTTCGTGGGTCTTGGCGCGACGGGTCCGCGGAGAAGCCGGGTGGCCGGATGCCGTCGTAATCAGTGACCGGATGCTTCCGTTAGGGTGACCGGATGCGTCCGTAATTTGCACATGTTCTCGGATCTTGCTGTTCAGCCTGTCTGGCATTGTGCTCCGCATCTTTCCATAGAGCCGTTACGTGGGTGATGGTTGGCAACGGATTGGGAGAGGTCCGAGTATGCGCAGGAGGAATCAAGGGAACTTCTGGCGAGACCAAACCGAGCTTGCCTTGTGCGGGGAAACCTGGTAGACTAGTGGCCATGAGAGTGCACCGTGCTGTTGGGGGTGGAAGTCGAGGGGTGGCGATTCACTCTTCAACGTAGCGGTTCTCTTTGGCATAGGAAGGTACTAGAGGCAGCATGTATGGTATGTTGACAAGCAGACGACTCGCGTCTAAGTACTGGACATGTGTACCTGCAGCAACAGGCCCGGGAAGAAAGGGCGGGAGTACGAAGATGAGCGGCCCTCTACAGAAGGTTGGCGTGGTTGGCCCGCGTCTCCATAGATCCCCACATTGGACCAGCTCTGGGGCTAACGTCGCGGTTAGTCACTGTGGCGGTGTGTGTAGATGGAAGGTCATCAATATCGGCAGGTCATTGATTGTCCAAGATCAGGCGTGGACTTTCAGCAGAACTGAATCCGGACAATCTCATGAATGCGGACAGCGGGCTCATAACACAATCAATGTGCAGAAATTGAGTTGTAACGCAAATGCAAACTCATATGTTGCAGCGAACGTATCATCACATACGGATAGCAACTGCCTAGACACATACCAAAATAGTGTATGGGTCAAGGCAAGTCTTGCATTTTGCGATTGTTACAACACATAAGTGCATCAACACAAGATAAGGAACAGTCTGATGAGCATGCAAAGTGACATAGAGCTTGTTGACAGGCTTCTTTCAGATGGTCGGGAAACCGAACTGTTTGAGTGCAAGAAGAATAATGTCGACCCGTGCTTAATTGCCAAAATTGTTTGTGGTCTGTCAAACTCGGCAAGACGGCATGATGCAGACTTTGCTTACATCATTTGGGGGATTGATGAATCGACGTACAACGTTGTAGGAACAACATTTGATCCAGATACATTTAAAAAAAGTAATCAAAAATTTGACATTTGGTTGAGTAAGAATATTATTCCTTCGCTGGACCTTAAATTTAAATGCGTCAACCATCCTGACGGAAAGGTTGTCCTCCTTCAAGTTCCCCCTCCTTTACTGATGCCGGCATCCTTTTGCAATATTTCGTATATTCGTATCGGTAGCTCTAACACAAAACTTAGTGACCACCCAGATATTTATCAAGCACTCAGCATTAAGTTGCAGCAGCATAGATGGGAAGAGAATGTGGCAAAACAGAATTGTTCGCAAAGCGAAATACTCGATTTGCTCGATTATTCCGCTTACTTTAGATTGTTGGGGCAGCAAATACCTAAAAATAATGACGATATTGTGCAAAAACTGAGAAGCGATAGATTGATACAGGAAGAAGCGGGAGGGATGTGGAAAATACACAATCTTGGTGCAATTCTGCTTGCAAAAAATTTAGGTGATTTCAGCTCAGGAATTGAAAGAAAGGGCGTAAGATTCATTTGTTACGATGGTACAGAACGTGCGAATTTGGCTACGCACAGGTTGAACGAAACACGGGGATACGCAATTTGCTTTGCTGAGCTGATTAGTAAAATTTGCGATTTGATTCCAACGAACGAGCGTATTGAACCGGCAATAAGGGAATCAAGAAAATTTGTGCCCGATAAAGTTGTACGAGAGATTGTTGCAAACGCGCTCGTGCATCAAGATATGAACATTACTGGAACTGGCCCGATAATTGAGCTGTTCACAGATAGAATAGAGGTGACAAACCCAGGTTTTCCGCTCATTGAGTCAATGAGAATTATTGATTATCCACCAAGATCAAGAAATGAATTAGTGGCGAGCCTCATGAGGAGAATGAAAATGTGTGAGGAGGCGGGTGTGGGAATGGAGCTGATATTTGGCGAGATGGAGTCGAACCAACAACCATCCCCGCAAATATTTGTAACTGAATACTCAACGAAAATTGTAATTCACGGACCGCGAACATATCGTAGAATGACAATGGAAGAGCGCATCTTAGCGTGTTACTGGCATGCTGCACTAAAAAGAAAAAGCGGTAATGTCATGAAGAACAGTACACTGTGCACGAGATTGGGAATTAAGCGGAAGAATGCTGCAATGGCAACTGGAATAATAAAGAGGACTATGGAAATGGGTTTAATTAAAATGGTAGAGGAAGGCCAGCCAAAGTCAGGCTACGTGCCGTTTTGGGCTTGATAGAATTGAGCAAAAGAGAAATGAGATTTAATGGAAGCAACTCGCGAGTTTTCGTCGAAAGAGTGTTGTTGTATTTCCACTCTAACATTTCAGACAATACCATCAGAGGTTAGACTGCTTTTCCATTTTGGTATAGTAACCTGCCATTGCTTGCTTCGAGATAATCACGTCCAACTTTTGCTCATTCTGAAGATCTCCACGAGCATCCTTCCAGGGATCTTCCAGGTTGGTAAGCGTTCTCAGCCAACGAGGAGTCCTGTCGCCGTAGTACGCAAGGATAGCATCGACTGATTCTCTATGGTCAAAGGTGAGTGAAGATGGATCGCCAACTTCAAGTTTCTCGATACTCAAACTACCTCGGTGGGCTTCGTACAGCTCCTTCACCCCTGGACCGTTGGACCAAGCACGGCACTCTTCAGTAAACAGCTCGTCTTCGTCCCAGACCAGCGACCAGGCCTGAGAGTAGTAGACAAGCTTCTGCAACTTCCATGTGGTCATGGGGCCCTTCCTCTCGAGGATATAGGCTACCACGTCAAGTACGTTGGCCATGGTGATGCACCTTCTTCGTTGGCGGTTACGACAATAGGCAAGTTTTTCTCAGCTTGCGGCCCCAAGTTACCACGACTCTATATTTGTTGCGAATTCGCAACATCGTGTCCGGTTCCCTGCCTGTCCGCAATGCCCGCAGAAATCTGACCTGCCTTGCTAACTGATCACTGCCCCTTCCCATTCTTTGCCAGTAGGAATATATACCATCACGCATCAATCTGCTCGTATATCTCAATATAGTAACTCGCCATTGCCTGCTTTGAGATGACGACGTCGGACCTTTCGTCGTCTGGAGTATCTCCCCGGGCGACCTTCCAGGGGTCTTCCAGCTGAGTAAGCTCCCTCAGCCAACGAGGAGTCCTGTCTCCATAGTCCTCAAGTACCACATCGACTGTCTTTCTTTGGTCAGAGGTAAGCGCAGACGGATCGCCAACCTCTAGCTCCTCAATTCTAAACAGTCCTTTGTGGGCGTCAAACAGCTCCTTCACGACTGGACCGTTGGACCACGCTCGACACTCTTCGGGAAACAGCTCGTCTTCGTCCCAGACCAGCGACCAGACCTGAGAGTAGTAGACAAGCTTCTGAAGCTTCCATGTGGTCATGGGGCCTTTCCGTTCGAGGATATAGGCTGCCACGTCAAATACGTTGGCCACGGTGATTCTCCTTCTTCGCTGGCAGTTACGACAATAGGCAATACCAGCCCAGCTTGCGGCCTCTGCTTCTCACGACCTTCATTCTGTTGCCAATTTGCAACACCACCCACAGCTCCCCCTCCACTCCTCCACCCGCTATTCCTTGCCTGGCCTTGCCTTTCGCCCGCTGCAAGACTACCTGCCTGTGTGGTAGTATGCGGCACCGGACACAGCGACAGCCCGCCATGCAGTTCCTGAAAATGCACGGAATCGGCAACGATTTCATGCTCCTAGACTCGCGCAGCCGTCCCTCTCCTGCCCTGCGGCAGGATGAGGTCAGGCGGCTTGCGGCCAGCCACACGGGCGTCGGCTTCGACCAGCTGGTCGAGATCCTGCCGGGCGATGGCGACGTGGCGGCCGAGGTGCAGTTTCGCAACGCCGACGGCTCGACGGCGGGCGCCTGCGGCAACGGCCTTCGCTGCGCCGCCGCGCATCTGCTGTGGGAACAGAACGCCACTTCCATCAAGCTGCGCACCGTTTCTGGCGTCAGCACCTGCAAGCTGCAGGAGGACAACGGCTGGATCGAGGTCGAGATGGGCTATCCGCGGCTGGACTGGCAGGAGATACCGCTGTCCGAGGAACGCGACACGCTGGAGTTTCCGGCTCCTCAGTCGCTCTCGGCCGCCGTGGACACTGTCAGCGCGGTCAGCATGGGCAATCCCCACTGCGTGATCTTTGCCGACGATCTCAAGACGGATGGCCCGCCGGTTGGCCAGCTGGCCAGGCTGGGCACGGCTGCCCAGAGAGACCCGCTGTTTCCCGATGGCGTCAATCTGTCCATCGCCGACATCAAGGACCCCGGCTGGATCCGGCTGTACGTCTGGGAGCGCGGGGCCGGCATGACCAAAGCCTGCGGCTCGGCGGCCTGCGCGGCGGTGGTGGCGGCGGCGCGCCGCGGGCTTGCGGAGCGAATCGCCGGCGTCGAGTTCCGCCATGGCGCCCTGCGGGTGTCCTGGCCCGACTACGACGCGCCCATGCGCCTGGCGGGACCGGTGGCCATGGTCTATCGCGGCACCCTTGATCCTTCGTTCCTCAATGGCGGCGGCCATGCCGGTTGAGTCCGTATCGCTGGGCTGCCGCCTCAACGCCTACGAGTCGGAGCGCATGCGCTCTCTGGCGACTCGGGCGGGCCTGGAGAGCGCGGTCATCGTCAACACCTGCGCCGTTACCGCCGAGGCGGTGCGGCAGTCGCGGCAGGCGATTCGGCGGGCGCGCCGGCAGAACCCCGGCGCGGAGCTGGTGGTTACGGGATGCGCGGCCGAGATCGACCCGGAAAGCTTCGCCTCCATGCCGGAGGCAGTACGCCTGATTCGCAACGCCGAAAAAATCAAGGCGGAGACCTGGGGACTGCCAGCTGGGACCAATGCCGCCGAGACCCGCCCCAGACGGGCGCGGGCGTACGTGGAGGTACAGAACGGCTGCGACCACAGCTGTACGTTCTGCATCATTCCCCAGGGCAGAGGGACATCGCGGTCGACGCCGATGGAGACGGTGGTGGACGAGGTGCGGCGGCGCTGCGACGAGGGCTATGCCGAAGTCGTGCTGACGGGCGTCGACCTGACGTCCTACGGCGAGGACCTGGAGGACGCGCCAAGCCTCGGCGGTCTTGTCGCGGCGATACTCGAGGGCGTGCCGGACCTGGCCAGGCTGCGCCTGTCCTCCATCGACGCTGCCGAGGTGGACCCGGAGCTTGAGGAGCTGCTGGCAGGCGACCCCAAGGTGATGCCGCATGTGCACCTGTCGCTGCAGGCGGGCGACGACATGATCCTCAAGCGCATGCGGCGGCGGCACAGCCGGCGGGACGCCGTGGAGTTCTGCGGCCGCCTGCGGGCGCGGCGGGACATTTCGGTGGGCGCGGACCTGATCGCGGGGTTTCCCACCGAGACCGAGGAGATGTTTGGCAACACCCTGGCCCTGCTGGACGACTGCGAGCTGTCCTATGCCCATGTGTTTCCATACTCGGCGCGGCCGGGCACGCCGGCGGCGCGGATGCCGCAGCTGCCCAGGGAGACGGTGCTGGCGCGGGCCAAGGCCCTGCGGGAGGCGGCGGAGAGACGGTACGCCATGCGCCTCGAGGGTCGCGTGGGCCGCACCGAGTACGTACTGATGGAGACGCCCACCCGCGGGCGCACGGAGTGCCATGCCCCGGTAGCGCTTTCCACTCCCTGCGACAGCGTTGGTGGCGTGGTGCGCCGGCGCATGCAGGGGGTAGAGGGCAGCGTCCTGCTAGCCAGCTGACGCCCATGCGCCTGCTTGGCCGACTACGCGAGCGTCTCGCCGGCAGCCGCCTTGGAAAGGCCCTGTCGGGAATCGTCAGCGGCAGGCGTCTCGACGCCGCATCTATCGGCGAGCTTGAGGACCTGCTGGTGGCCGCCGACGTGGGGGTGGAATCGGCCGCCCGAATCGCCGCGGGCGTATCGAAGCGCGTACAGAGCCGCGAGCCGACTCCCGAAGAGATACGGGAGGCCGTGGCGGCGGAGATAGCCGAGGTGCTGGAGCCGGTGGCGCAGCCCATGCCGGTGCGGGAGGCAAAGCCGCAGGTGATGCTGTTTGTGGGGGTGAACGGATCGGGCAAGACCACCACCATCGGCAAGCTGGCGGCGCAGCACCGCGGCGAGGGGCGGAAGGTGATAGTGGCGGCCTGCGACACGTTTCGGGCGGCGGCGGCGGAGCAGCTGCAGGCATGGGGAGAGCGGGCTGGCGTGGAGGTGATGGCGACGTCGGAAGGCGGCAACGCCGCGGGCCTGGCGTATGACGCCCACAAGCGGGCGATCGAGGCGGGGGCGGACATGATGATGGTGGACACCGCCGGCCGCCTGCAGAACAAGGCGAACCTGATGGAGGAGCTGGGCAAGATCGCCCGCGTGCTGGGCAAGCAGGATCCCGAGGCGCCACACGACGTGGTGCTGGTGTGCGACGCGTCCATCGGCCAGAACACGCTTGCCCAGGTGGAGGCGTTTCGGGAGATGGTGGGGGTGACGGGGATGATTATGACCAAGCTGGACGGCAGCGCCCGCGGGGGAACGCTGGTGGCGGTGGCGGAGAGGACGGGGCTGCCGGTGCACGCGATTGGCATTGGCGAGAGCCTGGAGGACCTGGGGCCGCTGGAGCCTCGGGAGTATGCGGAGGCGATTACCGGGGGGACGTCGTGAGTACTTGCAGGTGATGGGCGCGTCGAGGGTAAAGATCGAAGTCTGCATCTCCACTTAGGCGGGAGGTGTTCTTCCACGCATCGGCTCCATGTACTGCCGCAAAGGCAGCGCCTTCCTTAGGATGCTGCCGGCAGAACGACACCGATACAGGCAATACCGAGCCAGTGAAGGACTAGCCTCGGTTTGCTGCTGTGCTGGCCATGCAATCTCCCTGAGCCCAACGGTGACAGCCACGCCCGGCCGGGCGCGGCTGCCACCTGGGCGGCGTTAGGTGAAGCCACTGAAGTATGGCGTAGCCTACTCCACCCCTATGCTGAATTTCAGGTTTAGTTCGAGTTCAATGCTCATGCAGCGGCACAAGCACTGTATTTTCACCTTGATTCGCTTCTTGTTGCGGTCAGTAGTCCATTGTCTGATTAAATGAGCTAAGGTCTTAGCAAAGAGTTGCATAAGCTCTTTGGTTGTATTCTGCCAGTCAGAATTCGTGATAAGGTCGGTTATTATCGCTGTGATTATCGTCAATGTCCGTCTCGTCTTCAGTAATTTCACGATCAAGTTTTCCATTTCCCCTTTCCGATGTTGCTTCGATGGTCCATGATTGCCTCCATATGCTGGAATCGACAACAAAGCCACAGAAAATGGTAGATGCAAGCATCCGCCTGTTTCATGTGGCGCTCGCTTTCCCATATAGGGCAGGAAACCGTGTTGTCAAGGGGGGAGCATGAAAAATTTTCAGATTGGGCAGTAGATGGTTGCTGGACCATGCTGAACGGTAGTCTACGAGGGGAGTGCTGGTGGCGGTGGAGGAGCGTACGGGGTTGCCGGTACGCGGGATTGGCATCGGTGAGAGTCTGGAGGACTTGGGGCCGCTGGAGCCGCGGGAGTATGCGGAGGCGAATACCGGGGGGATTTCGTGAGTGCTTGCAGGTTACGGGGTGCGTAGAGGACGCCCAGAACCATCGCTTCCGCTCTGGTGGGGCGTTTGGCCACGCTTCATCGCCATGTACTGCTGCATAGGCAGTACTCTCCTTAGGCAGCTGTCGGCAGAACGGCGCCGATACAGGCCAAGATGAGCCAGCGCTGGTCAATCCTCAGCTTGTTGCCGAGTCAGCTACGCAATCTCCCTGAGACCAAGGGTGGCAGCTACGCCCGGTCGGGCGTAGCTGCCACGAAGGCGGCGCTAAGTGAAGCCACTGAAGTATGGCATAGCTTACTCCATTGCCAATTAGTGTTTCTTGCTTAGGTCAAACCTAAGGCTTATGCGGAAGTACCAGAACCGTTTCTTTGCCCTGATTCACTTCTTACTGCAGTAAGCAGCACCTCGCCTGACAATGTAGACTGCGAGGGAAGCGAGGATTAGCATGATCAATTCAGGTGAAACATGCCATCCATAATTCGCGAAAAAGGCTGAAACTATTTCTGCAACTTTCCATAATACCGTTTTAGATATTAGGAAATTTATAATAAAATTTTTCAAAACTATATTCCTATAATTACTTTGAATTGCAACTAAATTGTTGCATATTCCAATGTTGACGTTAAGGCCATAGAATGATTTGGATGTAAGCGTATACCTCCTGTATCGTGGTGCCTGCCACTTCATATAGCGCATATTGCTGTGAAGTCAAGGGGGAGATCGAAAATATTTTCAGAATGGGTAGTAGAGGGTTGCTGGCAAAGGAGTTGCGTTCAGGCAGACAGCGACGATAGGCTGCGCCATTAAGCGGGTAGGCCAAGGCGTCAGTTTCAGCAATGTTAAAATGGCAAAATCACAAAGACTATTCGGGGAACAGGTGGTTCTCTGAAGATTGGCTTAGAAGAAGAGGAATGATCATCACCGCGGGAAGTTATAGCAACCTTATTCTACTTTATGAGATTTGGGATAAAGTCACTATAGCTGCGAGAGGGCAAGGAGAATCCGAAGCCCTGGGATGCCAAAGTGCATGAGCACCAAGTCCACGAGATGATCGCACTGCCTGCTACTGCCTGCCTTAGGGGAGGATGGATGGCCGCTCGAATGGGGGAGTTATAGCAACCTTATCCTACTTTATGGGATTTGGGATAAGGTTGCTATAACCGCATGAAGGCAAGGAGTATCCGAGATCTCGGAGGGCCAAAGAGCAAGAGTACCATTACTCCAAGGCGACCACGTTGCCTGCGACTACCTGCTCTGAGAGTGGGTGACCGGCTGCTCGAACAGGGAAGATATAGGAAGTTTATCTAGTTTAGCAGAAATTTGATAAACTAGGATAAGGAACGTCAAACTGCAGTGCCTTCTCTATATCTGCGGGTTGTTACGGTCAAGTTATGGCACATCTGGTGGCCTGCTGGTGGGTATCGCTGGGAAGCGAACTGGGTGCTCTGGAACTACAAGGCGAAAAGCGTTCACTGCGCTGAGGCGACCTTATGCCTAGCAGAGCTGAAGGGTGCTCTTGCGCTACTACCCATGACCAGCAACTTGGGTAGACTTGGTGGCGCGGCGGTCGCGGCAGGCCGCCAGACGATACAGGTACCACCCCATGACCCCCCTCCTGCGCCTGACACTCGAGATCGGCCCGCTGCTGGTGTTCTTCGGCGCCTACCGATTCGCGGGCGGCGACCTGCTGGTGGCCACCGGGGCATTCATGGTGGCGATCATCTTCAGCGTGGCGGTCTCCCTGGCGATGCGGGGGCGGGTACCGCGCATGATGGCGGTGACGGCCCTGGTCGTGCTGGTGTTCGGTGGTCTAACTCTCTGGCTGGAGGACGCCACCTTCATCAAAATGAAGCCCACCATCGTCAATGGGCTGTTTGCCCTGGCTCTGGCGGCGGGGCTGGCGCGGGGGCGCAGCTATCTCAAGTTTCTCCTGGACGAGGCCGTCAGTATGGACGACGAGGGCTGGCGGCGGCTGACGCAGCGCTGGCTGTGCTTCTTCCTGGCGATGGCGGTCCTCAACGAGGCGGTGTGGCGCACGCAGACTGAGGAGGTCTGGATCACGGTCAAGACGTTCGGCTACCTACCCGTGGCGATGGCGTTCGCCCTGGCCCAGTGGCCGCTGATGAAACGGCACTGGAAGGAGTAGCGGGTTTGCGTATCCTGGCGGGATACGAAGGTGGAAACTGGGGAGCGACTTGGTAACCAGCATGGAAGACGACCGACAGACCCGGATGCGATTAGAGGCGTTCGCACACGTGCGCGCGCTTGCCCAGGGCGGCCAGGGAGTCTCGTACGAGCAGCTGAGCCAGGGGTTTGTGTTCGAGGGGGAGCGTGTACGCCTGCTTACGAAGGCAGCTGGAATCTTCAAGCCGAAGCAGATGGAGCATGTCCTGTCGATATGCACGAGAGTTCCGAAGCCCGGCAGGAAGATCTGGTACAACGACCAGCGTGAGGTGCGCAAGGTGCACCAGAAGATCTACGCTGGCGACGAGGCGATTTCCTACGAATTCACGAAGGGGGGACCAGGACACTACAAGAACCAGTGGTTGAAGAACGCCTTTGATCTTCAGATACCGGTGATCTACTTCGTTGGCGTCTCGCCTAGCGTCTACGACCCCCACATCGTATTCATCACAGGTTGGGATCCAGAGCAACTATGCGTTCAGGTCGACTTCTCGGCATCGGAGTCGCTGGACCTGGGTCTGGGGCCGGAACTGCTAGAAAGCAGAGATGATCGCCAGTATGCCGTCCGGCAGTTCAAGCAGCGGCTGCACCAGATGACCTTCAGAGAAATGGTACTCGAGGCGTATGGCAGCCGCTGCGCGATCTCGGGCCTGCCTGAGCCTAGGCTTCTCGATGCTGCGCATATTGTAGCGGACAGCGACAAGGCACTAGGCCAGCCGGTGATAGGCAACGGCATTCTCCTGTCCAAGATCCACCACTCCGCGTTTGACCAGAATCTGATCGGCATCGATCCCGACTTCCAGATACACGTCTCGAAACGGCTTCTTGAACAGCAGGACGGCGAGACCCTCGCGGCGATCAAGGTGGTGCATGAGCGTACCCTGCTGCTGCCCAAGCGGCATGAGGACCGGCCGTCCCGCGAACGCCTTGAGCAGCGCTTCGAGCAGTACAAGGCCGTCAATTGAACCTAGCCCAAGGCCGGTCCGCAGCGTTGCGTCATGGGCTGATTCGGCTCTTGGGCCATGCCCTGAAAAAGTGACTTGACAAGGCTGGCGCAGTCTGGTAGGGTGCGCCAATTTTGTGCCAGCCAGCGACGGTCCGAACGTCGCCGACGAGCTCGGACCTCGCATGGGAGGAGTAATCCCATGAGCGACCCGACTCATCACGCGCCCCAAGAGGGCGCCGTCCAGACCAGCTACCAGATTGGCCAGGACAACATCCAACCGAAGATTGGACCCTTCGGGCTGGACATCCACAACCCCGTTTTCATGATCTCCGGTCTGACCATCGTGGCGATCGTGTTCTTCGCCCTGGCGCTGCCGGATCTGGCGGCCACTTTCTTCAACTGGCTGCGGCCAGCCCTGACCGAGACCTTCGACTGGTTCTTCCTGCTGGCGGGCAACATCTTCGTCCTGGTAGCTCTTGGGGTGATGGTCTCGCCGCTGGGCAAGGTGCGCATCGGCGGTCCTGACGCCAAGCCCGACTACAGCTACACCGGCTGGTTCGCGATGCTGTTCGCGGCTGGCATGGGCATCGGCCTGATGTTCTTCGGCGTGTCGGAGCCCATCTCCCACTTCTCGTCCTCGCTGGCCGAGGGAGCGGGAGGCCCGGGAAGCTGGGCGCCGCTTTCGGGCGCCGCCGGCGACCCCGACGAGGCCCGCCGTCTTGGCATGGCCGCCACCATTTTCCACTGGGGGCTGCATCCGTGGGCCATCTACGCCATCGTCGGCCTGTCGCTGGCCATCTTCGCCTACAACAAGGGCCTGCCCCTGAGCGTGCGGTCGATCTTCTATCCCATCTTCGGCGAGCGGGTCTGGGGCTGGACCGGACACGTCATCGACACCCTGGCAGTGTTCGCGACTCTGTTTGGCCTGGCCACCTCTCTCGGCATTGGCGCCGAGCAGGCATCCGCCGGCCTCAGCCATCTTTTCGGCATTCCCGTCTCCGGCGTTACCAAGGTGCTGCTGATCACCGGCATCACCGCCATTGCGCTGGTGTCGGTGCTGGCGGGCCTCGACAAGGGCGTGAAGCGGCTGTCCGAGATCAACATGGTGCTGGCCGCCCTGCTGCTGCTGTTCATCATCATCGCCGGGCCGACCTTCGACATCCTGGGAGGCTTCTTCGCCAACCTCGTCGCCTACGGCGAGTACCTGCCCGCCCTGTCCAACCCGTTCGGCCGCTCGGACGCCAACTTCAGCCAGGGCTGGACATCCTTCTACTGGGCGTGGTGGATCTCGTGGTCGC
>CAZPIN010000188.1:0-46268 GCA_964586735.1 uncultured Rhodobacterales bacterium
CGCTTCAAGGTCTTGTTTGCGGACCGTCGCCCCAGCCTCTATCGTGTGCCCTATATGGAGATTGGAGCAGCCGTTCGGGACCGGTTAGGTTTCGGTATGGCCCTCCTTCCCTGCTGTTTCCCTTCACAGTGGCATCGGGGAAGGGAAACAGCAGGGAGGGACGATGCAACCGCGCAGCAGAGGGGTGCGTATTATGCCGGGTCGTCTGGCAGCAGCCAGGGTATGCGCCCCATGACGTGGCCGTCGAGTCCCGCCGGACGTTGGGGCTTGGGTACCGTGCCGTCCTCGCTGTCCTGATGGGCAAGCGCGAAGGCCACCACGTCGTCGGCGGCCTCGGCGGTGGGCTGGAGCTCGGTCAGGTAGTAGGAGGTCTTGCCGGCTGCCACCACCGCCGCGTTGCAGTGCCGCTTGCAGCCGTTAAGGCAGGAGTGGCGCCGTACCTGGACGCCTTGCCGGGCGGCGGCCTCTTCGACGTGCTCCGCCAGAATCTCGCCGCCGGTTTTGTTGTCTTCCTCCCGCCGCCGCTGGTCCGGCAGCAGGCGGCAGGTGTCGCAGACGATGACTGTCGTGGCCATGGTGCTTACCCGCTGCGGACGATGTCGTCGTAGTCCCCCATGAGGGTGCGCACCATCTCGCCGATCTCGAAGCTGTGCTCGCCAATTTCGACCACCGGCGTGACCTCGGCGGCGGTGCCGGTCAGAAAGCACTGCTCGAACCCGCCCAGCTCGTCGGGCTTGATGTGGCGCTCCACCACCTTGACGTTGCGCTTCTCAAGCAGGTCGATGGCCGTCAGGCGGGTGATGCCGTTGAGGAAGCAGTCGGGGGTGGGGGTGTACACCTCGCCGCCGCGGGTGAAGAAGATGTTGGCGCCGGTGCTTTCCGCCACCAGACCGCGGTAGTCGAGCATCATCGCGTCGTCGTAGCCGCGGCGGCTGGACTGGTTTCTGGCCAGCGTACAGATCATGTACAGCCCGGACACCTTGGCCTGCCAAGGAATGGTGGCGGGGTCCGGACGGCGCCACTCGGCCAGATCAAGACGGGCGCCCTTGTCTCGCGCGTCGCCGTAGTAGGCCCCCCAGGGATAGGCGGTGACGGCCAGGCGCACCGAGTGGTTGAGGCTGAGGATTCCCATGCCGTCGGCGGCCAGCCAGGCCACCGCCCGGACGTAGGCGTCGGAGAGGCTGTTGGCCTCCAGCACCTCGCGCTTGGCGTCTTCGATCTGGTCGACGGAAAAGGGGATCTCGTAGTCGAGGATGCTTGCCGACCTGCGCAGGCGCTCGGAATGCTCCCGGCTGCGGAAGATGTTTCCGCCGTATGCGCGCTCGCCCTCGAATACGGCTCCCGCGTAGTGCAGCGAGTGGCTCAGGACATGCAGCTGCGCCTCGCGCCAAGGCACCATGTTGCCGTCCAGCCAGATTTGACCGTCGCGGTCCGCAAATGACTCCGCCATGGCAGTCTCCATGCGATTCGGTTGACCGGCGCACTGTACACCCCCGGCAGGATTGCGTCAACATCATTGACCCACTATGCTGCATGGCATGGAACAGAATGCCACGCAAGAAGATACGGGACTGCGGCCGGTGGAACCCCAGTTTCTCACCGACGAGCAGCTGCGTCAGGGAACCGAGCTGCTGTTTTTCGCCTACCGCGGCTTCACCGCCGAGCCGGACCGCATCCTTGCCGAGCACGGCATTGGCCGCGCCCATCACCGCGCGCTTCACTTCATCGCCCGCTTCCCCGACATCTCGGTGGCCGGGCTTCTCCAGATCCTTGGCGTCACCAAGCAGTCGATCAACCGCGTGCTGGGCGACCTTGTGGAGCTGAAGCTGGTCGCCAAGCGCTTGGGCGAGCAGGACCGCAGGCAGCGCCTTCTGCGCCTCACCGAACGCGGCGCCCAGCTGGAGCGGCGGCTGTCCTCGGCGCAGCGGGCCCGGGTGCGCCGCGCCTACCGCGAGGCGGGGCTGGAGGCGGTGTCGGGATTTCGCAAAGTGCTGTGGGGGCTGCTCGACCCCGACGAGCGCGACGGCCTCCTGCGGCTGATCGAAACCGCCAACCGATGAACCTCTCCGACACGGCCAGCGACCCCAAGCTGCGGGCGCCCTTCGCCGACGCCCACATCCTCGTCGTCGACGACGACCAGCGCCTGCGCCGCCTGCTCAAGCGCTACATCGAGGGCGCCGGCTACCGGGTGTCGGAGGCCGGCGATTCGGCCGAGGCCCGCCGCCTGCTGGAGGCGCTGGAGTTCGACCTGCTGGTGGTGGACGTCAAGATGCCAGGCGAATCGGGGCTGTCGCTGGTGTCCAGCATCCGCCGGGCGCTGAAGACTCCCATCCTTCTGCTCAGCGCGCTGGGCGAGGCTGATTCGCGAATCGACGGCCTGCGCCGCGGCGCCGACGACTACATGGGCAAGCCCTTCGCGCCCCAGGAGCTGCTGCTGCGGCTGCGCTCCATACTCCAGCGGTCCGGGCAGCAGCAGGAAGGGGCGGCGGAGACGCTCACCTTCGGCGACATGCGCTTCGACGTAGCCCGCGGCGAGCTGCTGGACGCCGCCGGGAAGCGGATGTCCCTGACCGGCTTGGAGGTGCGGCTGCTCAAGGTGCTGGCGCGGCGGCCATGCGAGCCGCTGTCCCGCGAGACGCTGTTCACCGAGCTGCGGGAGGGAATGGGACGGGGCCAGGAGCGGCTGATCGACGTGCGCGTGACGCGGCTGCGGCGCAAGCTGGAGCCTGACCCCGCCCATCCGCGCTATCTGACAACCGTGCGCGGCGCCGGCTACATGCTGGTGCCCGACGGCCACTGACCGTGGCGAAGGCAAAATTGGAGATGCCATGTCCACCCTGCTGATCACCCATCCGGTCTGCCTGAAGCATGAAAACCCGCCCGGCCATCCCGAGCGCGTGGCCCGTCTGGAGAGGCTGCTCGCCGCGCTTGACGGGCCGGAGTACAAGGCGCTGCTACGGGAGGAGGCGCCCCTGGCCAGCCGCGAGGACCTGCTGCTTGCGCATCCCGAGGTGCATCCCTACGCGATGGATGAAATCGAGCCGGAGCAGGGGTGGGTGGGGATCGACTCAGACACTTTCATGTGTCCGGCGACTCCCGAGGCAGCGAAGCGCGCCGCCGGCGCGGCTGTATGCGCGGTAGACCGGGTGATGGCGGGCGAGGCTGGCAACGCGTTCTGCGCTGTGCGCCCGCCCGGACATCACGCCGAGCGCGTAAAGGCGATGGGATTCTGCTTCTTCGGCAACGTAGTGGTGGGCGCCCGCCACGCGCTTGAGCGGCACGGCCTGGAGCGGGTGTCCATCGTCGACTTCGACGTCCACCATGGCAACGGCACGCAGGATCTGGTGTACGACGACCCGAGGATACAGTTCGTTTCGACGCACCAGATGCCGCTCTATCCCGGCACAGGCAGCAGGAGCGAAAGCGGCTGTGGCAACGTCGTCAACATCCCCCTCGACCCCGGCACGGGCGGTGCGGCCTACCGCGAAATTTTCGAAGAGCAGGCGCTGCCCGCGGTGGACGGTTTCAAGCCGCAGATGGTGATCGTGTCGGCGGGGTTTGACGCCCACCGCGCCGATCCCTTGGCGCAGATCGACCTTGAGGACGAGGACTTCGTCTGGGTGACCGAAGCGCTTCTGGACCTTGCCGAATCGCATGCCAACGACCGTTTGGTATCGAGTCTGGAGGGCGGCTATGATTTGGACGCGCTTGCCAGCGCGGGCGCGCTGCACGTAAAGGCGCTGATGGAGCGGAGCTGAGGCGATGGCAAAAGACAAAGGCGGGGAAGGGGACTCGTCCGTAGCGGGTCTGACCTTCGAGGCGGCTCTGGAGGAGCTTGAGGAAATTGTCGAGCGACTCGAGGCTGGCTCGGTCGACCTGGAGGAGTCGGTGGACCTCTACGACCGCGGCGTGAAGCTGCGCGCCCACTGCCAGAAGAAGCTCGACGCGGCGCGCGAGCGGGTCGAGAAAGTCGCGGGCGGCAAGCTTGAGTCCATGAATCCCGACAATGGGAATTCCGACAATGATGGCAACGCAGGAATTTTCGAAGAGGATGACGCCCCCCCGTTTTAGCGCTGCGCAGGCGGAGGGCGAGGGGGAGACTTCCATCGACTTGCCGACGGCCATGCGCGAAGTCGCGGGCCAGGTCGATGAGGCGCTGCAACAGGCCCTGCCGGATCCGGTGCGCTCGGGACTGCAAGGCCCTCTTGGCCAGCTGCGCGATGCCCAGCGCCACGCCGCGCTTGGCGGCGGCAAACGGGTGCGCGGCTGCCTGGCCGTGGCCTGCGCCGACATGTACGGCGCGCCGCGGGACCGATCCATGCGGCTGGCGGCGGGCATCGAGTGCCTGCACGCGTATTCGCTGGTGCACGACGACCTGCCGGCCATGGACGGCGACGACCTGCGGCGGGGCCAGCCTACGGTGCACCGGGCCTACGGCGAGGCCATGGCGATACTTGCCGGCGACGCCCTGCAGAGTCTGGCATTCGAGATTCTGGCCGCTCCCGATACCCACCCCGATCCCTCGGTACGGGCGCGTCTGGCGCTGGACCTGGCGCGGGCGGCGGGGGCGGCGGGCATGGCCGGCGGCCAGGCGATGGACATCGACCCCAGAGAAACGGAGGAATACGCGCGGGCGGCGCAGCGGCGCAAGACCGGGGCTTTGCTCGAGTACAGCTGCGCCGCTGGCGGCGTGCTGGGAGAGGCGGCGGAGGATGACGTCAAGGCGCTGGTGGATTTCGGGCGGGCGTTCGGGCTGGCCTATCAGATTCGCGACGACCTACTCGACGTGGAGGGCGACCCGGCCCTGGTAGGCAAGCGCCTGCGCAAGGACAGCGCGGCGGGCAAGGCTACTCTGGTGGAAATCCTCGGCCGCGAGAACGCGCGGAGCGAGTCCATGCGGCTGCGGGAGTCGGCACTGGAGGCGGTTGCCCGTTTTGGAGACAAAGCGGCGCAATTGAGGGAGATACTGGGCTTCGCTATCGTTCGGATGCACTGACGGGGCGGATTATGGCAAGCGAGACATCTACAGCGGGCAGCGGAACGCCGCTGCTCGACACCATCCGCAGTCCGGAGGACCTGCGCAGGCTTGACGACTCCTCGCTGCCGCAGCTGTGCGACGAGCTCCGCGCCGACACCATCCGTACGGTGTCGATGACCGGTGGCCATCTTGGCGCCGGCCTTGGCGTGGTCGAGCTGACCGTCGCCCTGCACGCGGTGTTCGACACCCCCCGCGACAAGGTGATCTGGGACGTCGGCCATCAGTCCTATCCGCACAAGATTCTCACCGGACGGCGCGACCGCATGCACACGCTTCGCAAGGGAGGCGGCCTGTCCGGCTTCACGCGGCGGGCGGAAAGCGAATATGACCCGTTCGGCGCGGCCCACAGTTCGACCTCAATTTCGGCGGGGCTTGGCTTCGCCGTCGCCCGCGACCTGCGGGAGCAGCCGGGGCATGTGGTGTGCGTGATTGGCGACGGGGCGGTATCGGCGGGCATGGCCTACGAGGCCATGAACAACGCCGGCTCCCTCAAGAACCGCCTGATCGTCATCCTCAACGACAACGACATGTCCATCGACCGGCCCGTCGGGGCCATGAGCGCCTATCTGGCGCGGCTGTGGTCGGGCGGCGCCTACCTTGGATTTCGCAAGGTGCTCAAGAGAGTCGCCCGCCAGCTGCCGGGGGGCCTGCGCGAGCGCATGCGCCGCGCCGAGTCCTACACCAAGGGGATGATCGTCGGCGGCGGTCTGTTCGAGGAGCTGGGTTTCAACTACATCGGCCCCATCGACGGCCACGACCTCGACCAGCTGCTGCCGGTGCTGCGCAACGTCCGCGACGCCGAGACGGGGCCGATTCTCCTGCACTGCGTGACCCGAAAGGGCAAGGGCTATCCGCCGGCGGAGGAGTCCGAGGACAAGTACCACGGCGTGTCCCGCTTCGACATCGTCACCGGGGCAATGCAGAAGAAGTCGTCGACCGCGCCCAGCTACACCAAGGTGTTTGCCGACAGCCTCATACGCGAGGCCGAGAGCGACTCCAGCATCGTCGCCCTGACGGCGGCCATGCCATCGGGCACCGGGCTTGCCAAATTCCGCGAGATGCTTCCCCAGCGATGCTTTGACGTGGGCATCGCCGAGCAGCACGCGGTGACGTTCGCCGCCGGCCTGGCGGCCGCGGGAATGCGGCCGTTTGCCGCCATCTACTCGACTTTCCTGCAGCGGGCCTACGACCAGGTGGTGCACGACGTGGCGATACAGGGACTGCCGGTACGCTTCGCCATCGACCGCGCTGGACTGGTGGGGGCGGACGGACCAACGCACGCCGGCGCCTACGACATCGCGTACCTCTCCTGCCTTCCCGGCTTTACCGTCATGGCCGCCGCCGACGAGGCGGAGCTGGTGCACATGGTTGCGACGGCCGCGCGCCACGATGGTGGTCCCATAGCCTTCCGATATCCGCGCGGGGAGGGGGTAGGCGTCGATCTGCCAGAAAAGGGGATCCCGCTTCCCATCGGCAAGGGCCGCGTGCTGCGGGAGGGAAGCCGCGTCGCTCTGCTGTCTCTGGGCGGGCGGCTGGCAGCGGCGATGCAGGCCGCCGAGCGGCTGGAAGGAAAGGGAGTCTCGACTACCGTCGCCGACGCCCGTTTTGCCAAGCCTCTGGACCGCGACCTCATCCTGTCGCTGGCCCGCCACCACGAGGCGCTGGTCACCGTCGAGGAGGGCGCTGTCGGGGGTTTTGGGTCACATGTACTGAGTCTGCTGGCAAACGAGGGCGTCCTAGACCGCGGGCTGGCGGTGCGCGCCATGACCCTGCCGGACTGGTTTATCGAGCAGGACGCGCCCGAGGCGATGTACAGCGCCGCCGGACTGGACAGCGAGGCCATCGAGGCCGAGGCAATGCAGGCCCTGAAGCTGCGGGACCAGGGTCTGGCGGCTTAGGTCAGCGCCCGCTGGCGGCGGCTATCTGCTGGACGTCGTACAGTCCTTCCTGCCACTCGCGCTGCACATCTGGATCCGATTCCCCAGACAGGCGCTGGTCCATTCGGCTGCGGTATCCGTCAGCGCTGGACAGGCGCGAAAGGGCCCAGACGGCGGCGCCCCGTACCAGCGGCGATTCGTCATCGAGCAATCGGTCAGCCTCCGCCAGAGCGTCCGGGTTGCCGCTGTTGCCCAGTGCAATGAGGACGTTTCGTATGAAACGATCACGTCCCGTGCGGCGCAGCGGCGTGCCCCTGAACCTTTCCCTAAACGCCGCGTCGTCCAGCCGGGCAAGCGCCATCAAGTCGGGCGGAGTGGCGGCGGCGCCGCTGTTGGCGGCGGCGCGGGCGAAGCGGTTCCAGGGACAGACTGCAAGGCAGTCGTCGCAGCCGAACACGCGGTCGCCGATCAGCGGACGCATGGTGCGGGGGATGGGACCCTTGAGCTCGATGGTGAGGTAGGAGATGCAGCGGCGGGCATCGAGGCGATAGGGAGCTGGGAAGGCTGCAGTTGGGCAGACGTCGAGGCATCGGCGGCAGCTGCCGCAGCGGTCCTCGTGGGGCTTGTCGGCGGGCAGTACCGCGGTGGTGAAGACGACGCCCAGAACGAACCATGAACCGAGATCGCGGGAAACCAGATTGGTGTGCTTGCCCTGCCAGCCCAGCCCGGCAGCCTCGGCGAGAGGCTTTTCCATGACGGGGGCAGTGTCCACGAAGACCTTGACCTCGGCCTGGGCGGTTTCCGCCAGCCATCGGGCGACGCGTTTCAGCCGCTTCTTGACGGTGTCGTGGTAATCGCGCTGCAGGGCATATGCGGCAATCTGCGCGCTCTGCCCGTCGGGTGGGGGTGGAGGGGGATGCGTGTCTGCCACCACCAGTACGCTTTGGGCCTCGGGCCACAGACTGAGGGGGCTTGCACGCAGCGCTGCGCGGTCCTCCATCCAGGCCATCTCGCCGTGCATGCCCTCCTTCAGCCATTGCCGCAGGCGTGGCGCCGCTTTGAGGGCTGCATCGGGCGCGCAGACGCCGTGGGCGGAAAAGCCTTCGTCGCGGACGATGCGGTCGAGCTGGTCGCGAAGCGCTTGCATGGGGCTACCATAGCGCGGGCGGCGCCCAAGCCCCGTCCGCCTCCCCTGTCTGCGAGAAAGCCCGAACCGCAATGCGCCACAAGATCATCACCTGGAACATCAACTCCGTGCGCCTGCGTATCGACCTGCTCAAGCGGCTGGTCGAGGAGGAGAAACCGCATGTGGTGTGCCTTCAGGAGACCAAGGCGAAGCTTGAAGATCTACCCGTAGCCCAGTTTGAATCCATGGGCCTCAAGGCGATGGTTGCGCGGGGACAGCCGGGCTACAACGGCGTCGTGACGCTGGCGCGGGTGCCGCTTGAGGACGCCGGGGAGCACGACTACTGCGGGCGGGGAGAGGCGCGACACGTAGCCTCGCGGCTTGCGCAGGGAGTGGTGATCGAAAACCTGTATGTGCCGTCCGGCGGCGATCAGCCGGATCCGAAGGCCAATCCCAAGTTTGCCCACAAGCTGGCGTTTCTTGAGGAGATGCGCGGCCGCGGCAAGCCGAAGGCGCCGACGATACTGGTGGGGGACTTCAACGTCGCCCCGCTGAAGACGGATGTCTGGTCGCACGAGAAGATGCGCAACATAGTCTCGCACACGGAATCTGAAATCGAGCGCCTTCAGAAGGCGCAGCGGGCAGGGGGCTGGGTGGACGTCGTGCGAGGGAAGATGCCGGAGCCGGAGCGGGTGTACACATGGTGGTCGTATCGGGCGCGGGACTGGGAGGCGTCGGACCGGGGCAGGCGGCTGGACCATGTCTGGACTACGCCGGACCTGGCGGGGTCGATTGCCAGGGTACGGGTGAGGAAGGACGTACGGGGATGGGAGCGGCCCTCGGACCATGTGCCGGTGGTGGTGGAGCTGAAGATCTAAGAGGCATAGGCCGGGCCGCTGTCGGGACAATGGTGCTGGTGCCAGACGCTGCGGGGAGCGGTAGTGGGTGATGCGCGATTCGGCAGCTTGACAGCGAATCTGACGATGGTACAATGCGCTAGGTACCGAGAGGCAGAGAGGGCAGACATTGCGTGGACTTGCAGGAGATGTCCATGGCTGCGGGGTTGACGTCAACTTGGGTCAGCCCGGCGTCGTGGATATAGCGCGAGTGTGCTACGCTCTGTGAGCCTCTAGCCGATGGGGTAACAAGGAGTAGGTCAGATGCCAACAACTGAACTGGCGAGAAGGCCCGAAGCCGGGCTTGCCCGCATTCCGCGGATAGCCGTCGCGGAAGACGACATAGTCGCGTTTTGCGAACGGTGGGACATAGACGAGATGGCGGTATTCGGATCCGTACTTCGGGATGACTTTGGGCCAGACAGCGACGTTAACCTGTTGGTCACATTCAGCCCGAATGCGTATCAGAAGTACAGCTATTTCGATCTATTTGAAATGGAACGGGAAATTGGAGATATGCTTGCGAGAAGGGCGAGCATTTCAACCCGCTACGCCATCGAGTGCGACGACAACGATCTTCGAAGAAAGGAGATACTAGAATCGGCGGAGGTCATCTATGAAGCGCGACGAAAAGCTCTTGCTGCGTGACATGCTGAAGTATGCACGGAAGGCGAGAAAGTTCACAGAAGGAGTGGAGCAGGAGGACTATGTGAAAAACGAAGAGACACGGCTGCTCACTGAAACCTGCATCCAAAGGGTGGGAGAGGCTGCATACATTATTGGAGCGGAGTACAAGGTAAATCATCCGAACATTCCATGGGCGGGCATCATTGGAATGAGGCACAGAATAGTACATGAGTATTGGAGAATTGACAAGAAACTCATTTGGAGTGTAGCCACAAAACACGTGCCAGAGCTCATTGGACAGCTAGAGAAGATAGTTGATGAAGGAGGGGAGTGACGGGGAGTACCTTTCGCCACTTCGATTCAGGTGGTGAGTCGGACTAGGGATGATAGACGAGGAGTTTCTGGTCGTAATTTTTGGCTCGTCACTCGGTACGTGCGGGCAGATACCCGATCCATAAGCATTGATGATTCTCCTTGGGGAAGTTGGTATGTGAGTAGGGGGTACACTGTACTCGTTGCGTCTTCAATTAACCAGATGGATGTGTACCTTTTCCACCGTGAACAGATGGTTCTGCGCACCATTGCCGCCGTAACAGCGCTAAAGGTTCAAGTATGTCTTCTGAAAGTTGTAACAAGTCAGTCAGCATCGCGCGATCAAGTTCCTGGCGAGTCTTGTCACGCCATGCCTCATTGGCCGGAAGAAAGTCTCTGTCAGAAAATTCCTCAAACATCCTGTCTGCTAGGTCAAACTGTTTGGGCGATAGCTCTCGGGGATCGAGCACGGTTAATTCAGGTAGCCTAGAAATTGTAAGTCGGGTTCTTCCCTTCTGTTGACGTGTACCAATCCACCAGAAAGAAATGAGTCCAAGTAATGTATTTGACCAAAGTACTAATGCGTTCTCCCATTGCGGCTCGTCGCATCGAAAGTTCGGCCAAGCCGTACCGCCAATCGCCGGCTCTCGCGTTATGCAGGCCGACAAGGATTGGGAATTGACCTGAAAATCAAGGTTGAAGTGTAACCTTGACTTTGTTTTGTCCCAAATGCGAACCGCACGATCACGACAGTTGTCACGGGGAATGCCCTGACTGTCTGGTTCGACAATTATATGCCTTTCCCGTGCTCGGTTGTGATTCCAAAGCGCGGGGTATGCCGGAACATCCTTAGGCTTGATATCCACAATGTCAAATGGGCCACGTAGTTGACCGCTCCCCGTGACATTCTTCCCGTTAATATCACGATGCAAGAGTCCTCGGTCACCTAGAGAACCAAGATTTGTAACGGGAATCGCTGTTACTTTCTGCCGTTGCGCAAGACAAAGTCGTCCTTGCGTCAAATGCAATGCCGTCATCGCGATGTCCTCGTCTCTTACTCCAGCACCACCCGCCTGTGATAAGTTTCCTCGTATGAAGCATCCCGCTCTTTCCTTAGATCCAATCCAAAGTTTCCCAGAGTCCTGAGACACAGAAATACTTGATACCGCCGATGCAGTTGCAACTGCCTCCAATATGGTTCGGGGACGATGTTCAAGATTAATAAATAAAGTTGACCCTCGCTTTTTCTTTGGATCTCCACGTGTTGCAACAATTAGCACTTCCGCCATTCCGGTGTCTGCAGAAAATGAACGGTCAGTGGACCCGGCACTTGCGATGCTGACCACAATAATATCACGATAGTACTTTTCAAAAAGCGAACGAGCATTACTCCATGCATCGCCCTGCAGGAAAGATAGTGGAAGCACTATGGCAACCACTCCACCCCGTTTTACCTTCATATCTGCGACATCAATAAAGTTAGAGGCGAGTCCAGCATTACCGTGACCGGCCATGTCACCTATAACCGGTTTACGAACTTTATTGAGCCGATTTGACATCGCCTTTTGTTCATCGTCACTAGTGTCGAACCCGGCAAAGGAAGGAATTGGAACATCTGCTGCTTCATGGTTGGTTGGCCTCGTGAACGGAGGATTCAAAATAACAAGATCAAAGCTGTGGTGCGGTAAATCCACGTTTCCCGACTTTCCCCTTTGTCCCCCCTTCAATCTCTTCTGGCCAAGCTCAAAAAGTGATCTTGTAGTTTCACCCTCAATAAGATCAAGTGCGCCAAGTGCGAAGACCTGACTAGACTTTACCAATTGCTTACCGTAGGGAAGCAAGATTATAGAAGTGTCATTGAAAGGAACACTTGGATGAGAACTTGACAGTGCAGAAGCCGTAAGGTGCCATGCTACCGGCATAATATCTGCGCCTACCAATACACTTTCCATCATTCGGGGGTGAATAGCTACATCGTCACCACCAGATCGGCGAAAACGACTCATCATGGCACCATAGGTTGCGTTCAGAAGAGCTCCAGTACCACATGCAAAATCAGAAACTTTCAAAGATTCTACAGCCGCCACATCACTCCATTTTACCTTCATGCGTTCCACTGCAAGTTCAGCTAGTAAAGCCGAAGAACTTGGCAGCGTGTAGAAAGTCGCGAGAAACTTTCGGTCAGTGATAAGCCTTTGAAACATTCGCCCGCAAAGGTCCTGCTGGCTCGCCGCTCCAAGGTCAACTAGCTGACTTGCGACCTGCGCTAAACGGTCAAGAATCTTATGGGCCGTACCATTTCGCAATGGTAGAAGAATATCAGAGGCTATTTGGAAAATCGGCCAATAGTTGATATTCTCGAGGATGTGCCACCATAACTGTAGTAAATTGGTCTTTGATATACGTCCACCCTTCATGCGGAGTTCATCGATCTGCGGTATGCCATGAGAACCAGCAATTGTCGCATGGAAGGTCATAGCGTTTGCAAGAATGGCCATTGCCATTCTTGTGGTCTGCTCTCCAGGACTTTGATAAAGATGGCTAGCAACTTTCTTCAGCATGTCGGGAGCAGTATGATCGGCCTCCCGAAGAATATAAGCAGCATCACTAACTCCATCTTCAAGTATCGTCATACCGCGAGCAACTCTGTCCTCAGAAAGTGAAACATGCTCGATACAATTTGCCAAGTCATCGATTCCACCCAACATCCACCCACTAGAAGGCCATCGCTTATAGTCATCCGGTGTACCGGAGAATACGCAATATTCTAACTCCGTGCCTTGAAGTTGTACATCGAGCATGTATTGGTTGAGGTTTCGCAATTCATCTGGATAGCGAACAGAAATCGACTGCTCTACAGTTTCACCACCATCGTTAATGGTTAGAGAAAGGCGATCAATGGCATCCTGTTCTACTGATTCAACTTGACTCCCAACCTTTGTGGAAGACCCACGAAACTTTGTCTCGACTATCACAGGAGAACCACCAGGATGGCGGATCAGAAGATCAGGACAGAGCTGAGGTTTTCCCTTAAAAATACCCGTGCTTTCTGTGTCAATGCGATCATACCAGCGCGGGTGCTTGTCGCGCAGCAGATCACCCAGCTTAGCATTGATGTTGCGCTCCGTTGTGCGTCCCACCGATGCTGACTTTGTCATTGGAACATCCCGGTATCTCCGGGTGCGTCGCTTTCCTGAGGCCATTTGTTGTCTCCGCTTGATACGTCCGATAGCTCTACTGGTTGCCAGGTGTACGTTCATACCGGTATATCTGAAACAACTCCTGATCAATCTCGGCGTTAACAGAATCTGTCGTCAGCTGAACAGCGGTAACTGTGCTCTGCGCGTCCAGTACAGTCCACCCCAGCAATTCCAGCGGGTCTCCGCCAACCACAATCGTCAGCTCGCCGAGTTCAGGCTTGTCCTTCGATATTACCGACAGGCGATAGGCGTCTCCGTACTGCTGCACCCCAGTGATCTCGATGCGGTCGTCCGTAAATGGGTCCTCGGACAGCAGCGCGGCAACGGGAAGGGAGTCGACGGGATACCAGGCCGCATGGCCGCTTTCCTTGTCGATGATTGCCACCCAGAAGCCGCTTGCGATGATCCAGTTGCCGTCCTCAGCGTCCTCCTCGAAGTGAATCTTGTCGGGACGCTGCAGATAGACCCGGCCTGTCTGCTCGGACCCGTCAGGATTGACCTGCAGGTAGCTTCCAGACAGCGACCGAATGCTGTCAAGGTATCCAAGTACCAGCTCCCTACCGTCGTCCTCGGCAGCAACACCTGATGTAGCAGACGCAAGGACCGCGCATGCCGTCAGCACCACCGCTGCAATGCGTCGCATGGGTAATGTCCTCTTCTTGCGTGGATGAGGGAAGGGCGTTCTTCAGTCTTCGGTGGCGACGAGTATTTCCCTTCGCCCGACGTTGTTCGGCGGACTGACCACGCCTCCTTCCTCCAGCTGTTCCATGAGGTTGGCCGCCCGGTTGTAGCCAATCTCAAGCCGCCGCTGGAGATAGCTGGTGGATGCCCGCTTGCTGCTCACCACGATCTGCACCGCCTGCTGGTACAGGTCGGAACCCTCGTCGTCGCCGCCCGACGAAAAGCCAGGTATCGACGACTCCGAGTCACGTGAAATGGTGATGTCGTGGATGTATTCGGGGGCGCTCTGGGCCTTGAGGTGGTTGACCACCTTCTCGATCTCATCTTCGGAGACATAGGGCGCGTGCACCCGCTGCACCTTGCCGCCTTCCGACTGGTAGAGCATGTCGCCCTGGCCAAGCAGCGTCTCTGCGCCCTGTTCGTTGAGGATGGTGCGGCTGTCGATCTTCGAGGACAGCCGGAAACTGATGCGGGTGGGGAAGTTGGCCTTGATGGTGCCGGTGATGACGTCCACCGATGGACGCTGGGTGGCAAGTACCACGTGAATTCCCGAGGCCCGCGCCATCTGCGCCAGACGCTGCACGCAAGCCTCGATTTCCTTTCCTGCCACCATCATCAGGTCCGCCATTTCATCAACAATCACCACGATCCTTGGCAAATGATCCAGGTCGAGGGCCATCTCCTGCTTCATCGGCTGCCCGGTCTCGGGGTCCACGCCAGCGTCCACCATGGCGGTGATCGGCTTGCCGCTCTTGCGCGCACGGTCGATCTTGTCGTTGAACGCGTCGAGGTTGCGCACGCCCGCCTGCGACATCTTGCGGTAGCGCTCCTCCATTTCCTGTACCACCCATTTGAGGGCCGTTACGGCGCTCCGGGGGTCGGTGACTACTGGCGTCATCAGGTGCGGTATGTCGTCGTAGACCGAAAACTCCAGCATCTTCGGGTCGATCAGGATCATCCTGCATTCTTCCGGCGTATGGCGGTAGAGCAGGGAGAGGATCATGGCGTTGATGGCAACCGACTTGCCCGATCCGGTCGTGCCGGCGATCAGCAGGTGGGGCATGCGGGCCAGGTCGGCAACCACCGCGTCGCCGAGAATGCTCTTGCCCAAAGCCAGGGGCAGGGCGACTTCCCGCTTCCTGTAGGTCGCGGTGTCGAGGATTTCGCTGAGCAACACGGTCTGGCGCTCGTGGTTGGGTATCTCGATGCCGATCAGCTTGCTGCCGGGGACCGTGGAGATGCGCGCTGACAGCACGCCCATCGAGCGGGCGATGTCGCCCGACAGATTCTCGATCTTGGACGCCTTGAGGCCAGGCGGTGGATCGAATTCGTACAGGGTCACTGCCGGGCCAGGGCGTGCTCCACCAATTTCGCCGCCAATGCCGTAGTCGCCCAGCACCTCCTGCAGCGCCGCCGACGTCTCCTCGAGGGCTTCGCGGGTAACCGTCGCGTGCCTGCTGCCGCTTGATTTCTCCAGGTAGGACATCGCCGGCAGCTGGAAGCCGCCTTTCTTCAGCAGAGGAAGGACGTCCGCCTTCGTCGACGCGCTCCGCCGCCGCGGCGCAGCCTGAGGCTGCGGCTTCGGCCGCGAAGATACCTTGGGCTCCATTGCGGGCGGCGGGGCGGCCATACGCGGTTGCTGCAGAATGGGCTGCTCATCGTGGTTGAAACTCGCCGGGCTGGGTGCCGCTACGGCGGGCTCGGCGCGGCGTTCCGCCGTCTGCCTTGCCGGCGCGGGAAGGCGCAGCGCGGGCATTCTCATCCACGCGGGCCGACGCATCGCGGGGAGCTTGATCGCGGGCAGGGCAATACTCAGCCGCTTGCTCCGTACCCGCGACAGCATATGCATCGCCAGGTCCCGCGCCGTGTGCGCCACCAGCAGCCCGGCCTCGGCAATCACGGCCGCCACCAGCTGCAATGGAAACGCGAGTACCCGCAGCGTCGTACGCCAGCGCGCGCCGCAGGCGGAGGCGGAAACAAAAACTGCGGCAAAGGCGAGAACAAACCCGAAGAGCACCTCGTAGGGGCCGTCGCTGAAACCCTCGATCTGGCCGAACATTGCAAGCAGGCGCACCAATGCCTGATCGCCCAGAAACCCGCCCAAGCCAAACTCCAGCGGCCAGGACTGGGGCGGAGTAAACGCCGCAAGCAGCGTCACCACCATAGCAATGGCAGGCACCAACAGGGTGGCGGAGGCGGTGATCTCCCCAAACCGACGGCTCTGTACCAAGCGCAGTCCCCATCCAGCCAGCGCCAGCGGCAGCAGGCCCGCGCCAAGTCCGATGAACGTGATCAGCGGGCCTGCCAGGGTGCTGCCGAAGCGGCCCAGCAGGTTTGCCGGCGCCTGCGCCGAGTTTTGAAACAGACTGGAGTCTGCGCTGCTGTAGCTGACCAGCGCCAGCCCAATCGCCACTCCAGCCGCCGCCAGCAGTACGCCGCCCAGGTCCCGCGCCCGCCGCGCCGCGAATGCGGCCAGCTGGTCCGCCGCTGAAGTTGCGCTATAAGCCTCCGTGCTCATGCCCTGCCTCCTGCCAGGCCGCTTGGCCGGTCGGACTGCGGCTTTTGCGCCGCTTGCGTCTCGCTGGCTGGCAGCCTGTTGTGTTTTGTTCTGCTCGTTGCCATTAACCTAGCCTATTGACGCCGCTTTGTCCATGCTTGCGGCAGCCCCGCCATCGCATCACACTCTGCCTATGTCCAGCAGCCAAGCCTTTCACAGCGACGTCGCCATTGTCGGCGGAGGCCCCGTCGGCCTGACTCTCTCGCTAGCCCTCGCTAGGGAGGGGCTGACGTCGACGGTGTTCGACAGCGTCGACCCCGGCCGGTTTCGCGGTCCAAACTTCGACGGCAGGGCCTACGCCATGTCTCTGGCGTCAAGGCGCCTGCTTGAAGACGTGGGCGTCTGGCAGCGGGTCGCCAGCCATGCCCAGCCCATAGCCGACATCCTGGTGACCGACGGCCGCGTCTCGGAGGGGGCATCCTCGCTGTATCTGAGGTTTTCCAGCGAAGAGTTTGGTGCCGAGGGCTTTGGCCACATGGTCGAGGACCGCTGGCTGCGCGGCGCGCTGTGGAACCAGGTCGAGGCATGCGACGCGGTCACGGTGCGGGCGCCCTGCGAGGTGATTCGCTCGGAGGCCGTAGGCGAGGGTGTTACGGTGCAGCCGGCTGGAGGCGTCGAATACCGCGCGCTTGCGGTCGCCGCCTGCGATGGCCGCCACTCCCCGGCGGCGCGGCGCGCCGGAATCACGCGCACCGGCTGGCGGTACAGACAGACGGCCCTGGTCTGCGCGATTCGCCACTCCAAGCCCCATCAGGGATTCGCCCACGAGTATTTCCTGCCTGCGGGACCGTTTGCCATCCTGCCTCTTCCGGGCAACGTCTCCTCCATCGTCTGGACCGAGGAGCGGCGGACGGCGGACTACATCCGGCAGTCGGGGCCAGGTTTGTTCGACAGCGAGCTCCGCCGCCGGGTGGGCGGGTTTCTCGGCGACATCGAGGTGTGCAGCGGGCGCTGGTTCTACCCGCTGGAGTTTTCGCTGGCCGACAGCTACGTAGCCGACCGCCTGGTCCTCGTAGGCGATTCCGCCCGTCGCATCCATCCCATCGCCGGCCAGGGCCTCAACGTCGGCTTTCAGGACGTAGCCGAGTTTGTCGGCGTCGTCGGCGAGGCGTTTCGGCGGGGCGAGGATATCGGCCGTGCAGATGTGCTGCGCCGCTACCAATCTGCCCGGCGACCCGCGGCGACGGCGCTGGCGTTTGCCACCGACGCCCTCAACCGCCTCTACTCGACGGACGGGCCGCTGCTGCGGCTGGCGCGCGACGCGGGCATGGCAGCGGTGGGGTCGAGCGGCGTCCTGCGCAGATTTTTCATGCAGGGAGCGGCGGGAGGCCGAAGCCGCCCGGGCGGCGCGGCTGCCGCTAGTCCTCCAGCGTCCGCGCCTCGTCCACCAGCATGATGGGGATGCCGTCGCGAATCGGGTAGGCGAGGCTGGCGCCGCGGGAGATCAGCTCGCCGGCTTCGGAGTCGTATTCCAGCGGGCCGCGGGTGACCGGGCAGACCAGCATCTGCAGCAGCCTGGGATCGGGACGCTGCGGCTGCCTGCCGCCGCCCGTCTCCGCGTCGCCGCTCATGCGAAAAGCAGGCTGGAGAGTTTCCGCCGTCCCTCCTGGGTGGCCTCGTCCTTCTCGCCGAAGGTCTCGAACATCTCCAGCAGCCGCGCTTTGGCGGCGCCGTCGTTCCAGTTGCGGTCGCGGCGGAACAGCTCCAGCAGCTCGTCGACGGCGTCGACGCGGCGGTTGTTCGACGCCAGCAGCAGGGCAAGGTCGAAGCGGGCCTGATGGTCGGCCGGGTCCTGCTCCAGCCGTCGCCGCAGATCGGCTTCGGGGGCCAGGTCGCCAGCCTGCTTGGCCAGCCCCAGAGCGGTGCGGGCGGCGAGGATGACGTCGTCGTCCTTGAGCTTCTCGGCGGCCGAATCCAGAATCCGCTCGGCCCGCTCAAGGTCGCCGCCGGCGATGTAGCAGCGCGCCAGACCGGCCATGGCCCGGGCGTTTTCAGGCTCCTGCTCCAGTACCAGGCTGAAGACCTGCGCCGCCTCGGCCGCGCCGCCGCTTTCGAGGGCCTCCTCGGCCTGCTCCAGCGCCTCCTCCACCGGATCGCCCTGGCTCGACTTGGAGGTCAGGCTGCGGACGAAGCTTTCGATCTGGCGTGGCGACTGGGCGCCCATGAAGCCGTCGACCGGCCGCCCGTCGACGAAGGCAAACACCGCCGGGATCGACTGCACCCGCAGCTGGGCGGCGACCTCCGGATTTTCGTCGATGTTGACTTTGACCAGGCGCACGCGCCCCCGCGCCGCCCGCACCTCCTTCTCGAGCACAGGCGCCAGCTGCTTGCACGGGCCGCACCAGGGAGCCCAGAAGTCGACGATGACCGGGGTTACGCTGGATGCCTCGATGACGTCCTCGAGAAACCTCGCGTCGGTGGTTTCGGAAACCGGGTCGCCCGTCCCCGCCGGGGCGCCTTGGGCGGCGTCTGCATCTGTCATCATGGTTCTGTCTCCTGGTCCGGAGCGTCAAAGTCCACCACCGCGCGGCCGTGCCCGCAGGCGTCGAGGAACCGCTCCAGTCCCTCCCTATTGATAGCGACCGTAGCCTCGTTGTGAAGGGGGTGGTAGTTGAGGACATCGGCTTCGAGCATGCGCCGGTCCAGCACAAGCTTCACCCGATGGCCGTCGCGGTCGTTGATCAGGGCAAACGGCGTGACCGCGCCGGGGCGCACGCCCAGCGCCTCCCAGAGCAGCTCGGGGCTGGCAAACGACAGCCGTCCGGCGTCCAGCTGGGCTGCCAGCCGCTTCATGTCGAGGCGGCGGTCCTCCAGGCACACCGTCAGATACAGGCCGCCGCCGCGGTCCTTGAGAAACAGGCTCTTGCAGTGCGCCCCCGGTATCGCGCCGCGCAGGTGGCGGCTCTCCTCGACGGTGTGCAGCGGCGGGTGCTGGTAGACCTGGTAGTCGACGCCGATTTCCCGCAGGAAGGCGTAGAGGTCCTCGGCCGAGGCTGGCGGAGTGGCGGCCATGCCTAGAGGTCAATCTTCTGCAGGCGCAGGGCGTTGGCCAGCACCATGATGGAGGAGAGGCTCATGGCCGCGGCGGCGATCTCGGGACGCAGCACGAGGCCGGTCCACGGATACAGCGCGCCCGCCGCCACCGGCACCGCGACGGCGTTGTAGACCAGCGCCAGAAAGAGGTTCTGGCGGATGTTGGCCATGGCGGCGACGGCCAGTTTCCGGCCCCGGGCCAGGCCCGCCAGGCTGTTGCCCAGCAGCGTGACCTCGCCGCTCTCCAGCGCCGCGCCGCTGCCGCCTCCCATCGCCACGCCGACGTCGGCCGCCGCCAGCGCTGGCGCGTCGTTGACCCCGTCGCCGACCATGACGACGTTCTCGCCGCGTTCCTGCATGGCGCGCACCAGATTCAGCTTGTCCTCGGGTAGCAGCTCGCTGTGAAACTCGTCGATGCCCAGCTCGCTGGCGATGTGGCCCGCGCTGGCCGCTGTGTCGCCGCTGGCAAGCGCCGTGCGCAGTCCGGCCTCGCGGAGGTCCTCGACCACGTCGCTGGCCGAGTCGCGGACGAAGTCCGTCAGGGGAATCAGCGCCTCGACGCTGCCGTCCACCGCCACGACCACCGTGCTGTGGCCCTTTTCGCTGGCCTCCTCGATTTCCTTGATCAGGAAGTCGTACTCGATTCCCAGTTCGCGCATCCAGCGCGGACTCCCCATCACGACGCGATGCCCCGACACCGTGCCCTCCACGCCCTTGCCCGTAATGGTGCGGAAATCCGAAACCGGCAGCGGGTCGATCTCCAGGCGCTCGGCGGTGAACACGATGCCCTTGGCCAGGGGGTGCTCCGACATGCGCCCGACGGACGCGGCCATGCGGAAGATCTCCCGGTCCCGGTCATCGTCGACGGCATGGTAGTCCTTGACGAGCAGCCTTCCGTGGGTGAGGGTGCCGGTCTTGTCGAACATCGCCATGGTGCCGGTCGAAAGTTTCTGGATGGCCTCGGCGTTGCGAAACAGCACGCCTTCCCGCGCCCCGCGGCCCATGGCCGCCACCACCGACACCGGCGTGGCCAGGCCGAGGGCGCAGGGGCAGGCGATGATCAGGACGCTGACGGCGCAAAGGACGCCGAACGCGGGCTGGTCGGCGAACAGCAGCCATGCCGCCAGGCTCAGGGCGGCGGCAATCAAGACCACCGGCACGAACACCGCCGACACCCGGTCCACCAGCCGCTGCACCGGGGCCTGCGACCGCTGGGCATCCCGCACCAGATTGATCACTCTGGCGTGCACCGAGTCGGCACTGGCATGGGTGACCCGCATGACGATGCTGCCGCTGCCGTTGAGCGTGGCGCCGATGACCCGATCGCTCTCCTTCTTGGTTACTGGCATCGACTCGCCCGTCAGGGTGGACTCGTCAACCACCGTCTCTCCGTCGATGATCACGCCGTCGGCCGGAATGCGCTCGCCGGGCCGCACGCGCAGGCAGTCGCCCGGCTTCAGATCCTCCACCAGCACCTCCTCTTCGCCCACCTCGGTTCTGCGGTAGGCGGCGAAGCTGGCCTCGTCGGACGGCGACTCCTCCGTCGCCGGCGCACCATCGGGCGCGACCGTGCCCGCAGCCGCCGGGTCCGCTCCGCTATCCCGCATGCGCAGCGAATCGCCATCCTCCATTTCGTGCAGCTGCACCTCCTCTTCCTGATAGCGGACGCGGCAGGCGGTTGGCGGCGCGAGATCCAGCAGGGCGCGCACCGCCTGGCCGGAACGGTCCCGTGCCCGCTCCTCCAGATACTGGCCGACAAGAACCAGGAAAACGATAACTCCAGCGGATTCGAAATGAAGCCCCACGGAACCGTCGGCTTCGCGGAAACTGTCGGGAAACAGGTCAGGGAACAGAATCGCCACGAAGCTGTAGCACCATGCCGCAAGCACGCCGATGGAAATCAGCGAGAACATGTTGAGCTTCCAGGTGAGGAAGGAGCGTGCGCCCTTCGCCAGAAGCCCCCGGCCGCACCAGAACACCAGTCCCGTCGCCAGAGCCATCTGCACCCAGTCGAACGACCAGTGGGGCTCGGGCAGCGCCTCTTTCACAAGGTGCGGTCCCATGGCGATGAAGATCAGGGGCAGGCCGAGAACGCCCGCCAGCAGCAGCGTGCGGGCTGATTCGGACGTCTCCTGCGTCGCCGCGTCCGTGGAGACAAGGACGGGCTCGAGGGCCATGCCGCATTCCGGACAGTCGCCTGGAGCAATCTCCACGACCTCCGGATGCATGGGGCAGACGTAGGTATTCTCGTGCATGGCGGGACCCTCCCAGATAGCTGCGCTGTCGCCTTGCCGCGTTTTCACGCGACCCGCGCGGACGAGGAAAAACCTCCATGCCGCCCGGTAACGCGGTATTGTGAAGCTTCCAGCAGCTGGAAGGTCAAGCCGGAAAATTCAATGGAAACACAACAACCGCAGAGGCCCCTCACCATCGGTGCGACGGCCCGACGCACGGGCGTGCCGGAGCGCACCATCCGCTACTACGAATCCATCGGCCTGGTCGCGCCCGCCCGCGCTGCCAACAGCTACCGCGAGTTCGGCGAGCGCGAGCTGAGGCGGCTGCAGTTCGTCGCCAAGGCCCGGTCGCTGGGCTTCTCCGTCGACGACTGCCGCGCCCTGCTGGCGCTTCAGGACAATCCGGCGCGGGCCAGCGCCCGGGTGCGCGCCTTGGCGCAGGAGCGCGTCGCCCAGCTCGACGACAAGATTTCCGTGCTGCGGCAGATGCGCAGGGAACTCGCCGGTCTGGTGGCACAGTGCCAGGGCGATCTGCGCCCGGACTGCCCAATCCTTGACCGGCTGGCCGGAGATGCAGGCGGCGGCGCGGAGCAGGGCGATGCCTGACGGGCGCGTCCGCGTCGAGCGCGCCCTGGTTTCGGTCGCCGACCGCGAGGGGCTGGGAGCGTTTGCCCGCGGTCTGGCCAGTCTCGGCGTCGAGCTGGTCTCCACGGGCGGCACCGCCCGCGCCATGCGCGAGAGCGGGGTGGAGGTGCGGGAGGTCGCCGCGCTGACCGGCATGGACGAGATGCTGGACGGCAGGGTTAAGACGCTGCATCCGGCCATCCATGGCGGGCTGCTGGCGGACCTGGGCAATCCCGACCACGCGGCGGCGCTGGAGGCACGCGGCATCCCGCGCATCGACCTGGTTGCGGTGAACTTCTATCCCTTCAGAAAGATGCGGGATCAGGGAAGGGACGAGGCGGCCTGCATCGAGGCCATCGACATCGGCGGACCAGCCATGCTGCGGGCCGCGGCCAAGAACAGCCTGCGGGTACTGCCAGTGCCGGACCCATCCGACTATCCGGAGGTCATTGGCCATCTTTCGCAATACGGCGGAGAGTCGTCGCTGGAAATGCGGCGGCGCATGGCGGCCAAGGCGTTTGCCGCGACAGCGGCCTACGACGCCGCGGTGGCGGCCTGGGCCCTCCGCTGGCGCCCGGAGACGGACATCGGGCATCCGCTGCTGGCGGGTGGCGGCGCGGTGGAACTGCCGCAGGGAGAAAACCCCCACCAGCGCGGCTGGCTGCACCGTCTGGGCGGCGGCGTCGCCGGAGCGGAGCGCCTGAGCGGCCCCGGCATGTCCTACAACAACTACCTCGACGCCGACTGCGCATGGCGTACGGCTGGCGAATTTGCCGGGGAGGAAGGAGTCTCCTGCACCATCGTCAAGCATGGCACTCCCTGCGGCGCGGCGGTAGCCGGGAGCGCGGCTGAGGCGTTTCATTTGGCCCAGACGGCCGACGCCGAGAGCGCGTTTGGCGGAATCGTCGGCTTTGGCGGCACTGTGGACCGCGCTGCAGCGGAGGCTCTGGCGCAGAAGTTTCTTACTGTCGTCATTGCGCCGGACTACAGCGACGAGGCCGTATCATTGCTCGCCGAGCGCGATTCCCTGCGGGCGCTGAAGGCGCAGTGGGAGGAGGAATCCACAACTCTGCTGCGCTCGGTGGCCGGTGGGGTGCTGGAGCAGACGCCCGATTCGCTTGCCGACTCCACCGCTATGGAGACCGTAACCGGGCGCGCGCCAAGCGATGCCGAGCGGACCTCGCTGGAGTTTGCCTGGCGGCTGGCGCGCTGCGCCCGCTCCAATGCCATCGTATTGGCCCGCGGCACGGCGTCGGCGGGCATTGGCAGCGGCCAGACCAGCCGCGTCGAGGCGCTGCGCGGCGCTTTGGCCCGGGCGCTGGCGTCGGGCGTCGGCGGGGAGGGGCTTTGCATGGCCTCGGACGGGTTTCTGCCGTTTGCCGATTCCGTCCATCTGGCTGCCGAGGCCGGGGTGCGGGCCGTCATCCAGCCGGGGGGATCCAAGCGGGACGAAGAAGTCATCGAGGCCGCCGACGCCGCGGGCATGGCGATGGTGTTTACTGGCAGGCGGCATTTCCGCCACTGATGGCGGCGGGGAGGTCAGGCGTACTTGCAAAATATGTCTTCGATGCGCAGGCGGGCGATTCGGTGCACCTGGTCCAGGGCGGTGCGGAATTCCGTTGCGGCGTCGTTGCCGACCCGCTGGCGAAACTGCTCAAGAATGCCAGCCCGGTCGTAGCCGCGCACGGCGAGAATGAACGGAAACCCAAACTTCTCCCGGTAGCGGGCATTCAGCTCCTGAAAAGCGGCGTACTCTTCGGGCGAGCAGGCGTCGAGGCCCGCGCCCGCCTGCTCCGATACCGATTCCTCCGTCATGTCGCCCCGCACTCCAAGACGCTGACCGAGATCAGGGTGCGCCCGCAGCAGCTGCAGCTGCGCCTCCTCGCCCGCGTCCTCCACCGCCTGGCGCATGGCAGCGGCCACGCCTTTCGCGACGCCAGCCACTGACGCTGATGCCCAGGCACGCTCCGCCACCCACGGGCTTTGCTCGTAGACGCCGCCAAATGCGTCAAGAAATTCCGCCATGTCGCTGGGAAATAGCGATTTTGCCGAGTGATTCATGCTAGGATGGTCCCTTGCGTGCCGCGCTGGGCACGGGGTTTTTGCGCGACCGGGTATGCTGGATGCCATTCAGGACTGGCTGAGTCTGCTGTTTCGATGGGCGCATGTCGTCGCGGCCATCAGCTGGATCGGTTCCTCCTTCTATTTTATGTGGCTGGACGTGACGCTCAAGCGCCGCGCCCGCATGAGCACGGACATCATGGGCGAAAACTGGACCGTCCATGGCGGCGGCTTCTACCACACCCAGAAGTACATGGTGGCGCCCGAATCCATGCCCGAAGACCTGCACTGGTTTCGCTTTGAAGCCTACTTCACGTGGCTTACGGGCTTCTCGCTGCTGGTGGTTACCTATTACTGGGGGGCATCCAGTTTCCTTCTCAACCCGGCGCGCGCCGATCTGGCGCCATGGGAAGGAATCGCTCTGTCGGCCGGAGGGCTGCTGGCGGGCTGGCTGCTCTACGACCTGCTGTGCCGCTCGCCGCTGCGCAACCATCCGACGGCGCTGTTCGGGATTCTGTTTCTGGTGATCGTCTCGTTCGCCTGGGCCTACACGCTGGTGTTCTCCGACCGCGCCGCCTACCTGCAGGCAGGGGCCATGATCGCGACGATCATGAGCGCCAATGTCCTGTTCGTGATCATTCCCAACCAGCGAATTGTGGTGCGCAGCCTCAAGGCGGGAGAAAATCCCGACCCGAATCTGGGCGCCATCGCCAAACTGCGCTCGACCCACAACAACTATCTCACTCTGCCGGTCATCTTCCTGATGATCTCCAACCACTATCCCATGACGTACGGCCATGACCTCAACTGGCTGATCGTGGCGATGGTGCTGGTGATTGGAGCGATCATCCGCAACTGGTTCAACCGCTATGAGGCTGGGGTGAAGGGGCCTCTTGTGTACTGGCAGTGGCCGGTCGCGGCGGCGCTGGTGATGGTGCTGATGGGCATGACGCTGCCCAGAGCGGATTTCTCGGACGAGGGAGACGTAGCGGCATCGGAAGCGCTGGCCATCGTCCAGCTGCGCTGCGCCAGCTGCCACGCCGCCCGCCCGACGGAGGAGGGGTACGACGAGCCGCCGGGAGGGATCGCCTTCGACACCCTGGAGGAAATTCGCCGCCACGCTTCGCTCATTCTCGCCCAGTCGGTGCTGACCGAAGTCATGCCGCTGGCAAACGTCACCGAGATGACGGAGGAAGAGCGGCGTCGGCTGGGCGCGTGGATACGGGCGGGAACCCCCGAAGAGTGAAGGCGGCGCGTCGCTAACTGCCTCGATAGGTGGAATAGCCGTAAGGTGAAAGCAGCAGCGGCACGTGGTAGCGCTGGCCCTCGGCAACCTTGAACCGCACGGGGACGACGTCCAGAAACGGGGAGTCGCCGCGCTGCTGGCGCAGATAGTCTCCGGCATGGAAGCGCAGCTCGTAGGAGCCTTCCGCCAAGCCTTCTTCTGCCAGAAGGCACCGTCCGTCGCCGTCCGTTGTCTGTTCGACCACCACGTCGCCCGAAGCAAGGGAAACCAGCTCGACGCGCAGCCCCGCCGCCGGCCGTCCCTCGGCAAGATCAAGTACATGCGAACTCAAACGCGCCATCGTGTCTCCTCCGTACGTATTTCCATCAGGCAGGCGACTGTAACGGTGACACGGGCCTGTGCAAGAGCGCAACAATGCAGGAAACCTGCATGACGGCGGCGGCGCAGGCTTGACATCGGCGTTCCGTTGTACAGCGTAGCGGACGGGCCCGTAGCTCAACGGTTAGAGCCGACCGCTCATAACGGTCTGGTTGGGGGTTCGATTCCCTCCGGGCCCACCATTGCCACCCGCTCAGCGCGGGGCTGCGTCGGCTACTGCTACACCGGGCGGGCGGCGACAGGCAGGGCGCTGGAGCTCGCCGGAGCCAGGCCGATGCGCAGCCGCGCCCAGAGCCGTTCGTGGAAAAAGTACAGCACCAGCTTGGTGAACACCTCGAAGCCGCCGATGGCGACGGCCACGCCGATGCTGCCGGTGAAAAACCACGCCAGCAGCATGGTGTCGAGGCTTGCCAGTACCCGCCATGTGGCGGTCTTGACCGCGCTGCGGCGGATCCGCTCGGACGACTTTCTGCCAAGGGGATGGTGCTTGCGGTAGCGGGTGGAGATGCGGTTCTCCTGGCCAAACCCGGCGTAGGCCCAAACCCGCTCATGGACAAAGTACAGCACCGTCTTGGTGATGATTTCCGCCACGCCGATCTTGGTCGCCGTGATCACCTGGCCCGAGGTCAGCAGCGTGGCCAGCAGGATGGTGTCGAGGCTGCCCACCACCCGCCAGGAGATGGCCTTGCAGAGGCTGCGCAGAGGCGTCTCTCGGTGTCGCTTTGGCCCGGCGGCTGAGGGCATGGGGTTTCTCCGGATGATGTCGTAGCGGATGGCGGATCAGGAGCGTCGCCCGCGCCTTCGCCGCCGTCCGCCCGCTCCGGCCTCGGCCGGATCTTCGGCGTGAACTGGCAGGGTAACGGATTGCGCGAGGTTGGGGTAGGGAGCGGTGGCGTGCGGCAGCGCCATGGCGTCGACGAAGTGCTCCTGAAACCGCGGCTCCACGGCCGTCTCCACCTTCTCGATTCGCCCCACCGTCTCCTCGATCTCCCGGCGCGCGGCGCGGTTGACCAAGGCGATGCGGGCGCCGGTGCCGGCGGCGTTGCCGGCCGAGACGACGGCCTCCAGCGGGCAGTCCGGGATCATGCCCAGCACCAGCGCGTGCAGCGGCGAGATGTGCGCTCCGAACGCCCCGGCCAGCACCACCCTTTCCACCTCGTCCACGCCCAGGCGGTCCATCAGAAGGCGGGCGCCGGCGTACAGTGCGGCCTTGGCCAGCTGGATGGCGCGGACGTCGTTCTGGGTGACGGCGATTCGCGGTTCGCCCTCATGCAGCAGGTAGGACTCGGTGCGGTCGTCGGCGTACACCCGCGGGCTGCGGCCGTCGCCGGCGATGCGCCCGTCGGGGCGGAGGATTCCCGCCATCCGCATTTCGGCGATGGCCTCGATGATGCCCGACCCGCAGATGCCGGTGACGCCGGTGGCCTCGGCCGCCTCGGCGAAACCCTCCTCGTCGGACCACAGCTCGCTGCCGATGATTCGAAAGCGGGGCTCCCAGGTGTCGGGGTCGATGCGCACCCGCTCGATGGCACCCGGCGCGGCGCGCTGTCCGGCGCTGATCTGCGCCCCCTCGAAGGCCGGTCCGGTGGGGGAGGAGCATGCCAGCAGCCGCCTGCGGCTGCCCAGTACGATCTCCGCGTTGGTGCCCACGTCGACAACCAGCGTCAGCTTCTCGGACTGGTGCGGCGCTTCCGCCAGCACAACCGCCGCTGCGTCGGCGCCCACATGTCCCGCGACGCAGGGCAGGATGTAGGCGCTGGCCTCGGGGTGGATGGAAAGGCCCAGACTCGCGGCGGGCAGGGTGCGGGCGACGCCGCTGGCCAGCGCGAACGGCGCCCCGCCAAGCTCCACCGGATCGATGCCAAGCAGCAGATGGTGCATGACGGGATTGCCCACCAGCGTCGCCTCGACCACGGCCTCGCGCTCCACGCCCGCCTCCGCGCAGGCCGCGCCGGCCGCCTCGTCAATGGCCTGGCGCACCGCCTCCGTCATTTCCACCGCGCCGCCGGGATTGAGCATGGAGTAGGACACCCGCGACATGAGGTCCTCGCCGAAGCGAATCTGGGGATTCATGAGTCCGGTGGCCCCCCGCACCTGGCCGTCGGCAAGGCTGGTCAGATGGCAGGCGATGGTGGTGGATCCCACGTCGACGGCGAGTCCGTACAGCTCCCGCTCCTGATAGCCCGGCCACAGGTCCAGCACCCGCGGCCCGCCAGCCGTGCCGTCATCGCGCACCAGGCAGGTTACGCTCCAGTCTCCCTCGCGCAGCGTGGGCTGCAGTCTGGGCAGCAGCGAATCGGCCAGCGCCGCGCCTCCGATGCCCCACTGGCTCTTCAGCGCGTCGAGCAGGCGCTCAAGGTCGCCGCTGGGATGGTGCATGTCGGGCTGCTCCACCTCCACCAGCACCGTACGGCTGGCGACGTCCAGAGACAGCGGGCGGGAGTCCGCCGACTTGCGTACGACCTGGCGGTGCACCTGGCTTTCCGGGGGGACGTCCACCACCAGGTCGCCGGCGACCTGCGCCTGGCACCCCAGCCGCTGGCCCTCGGCCATTTCCCGCTTGCTGCGGTAGCGCTCCTCGACCGCGTTCCAGGGCGAGAAGCAGTCCGCGTCCACCTCGATTCCATGCTTGGGAAACTTGCCCAGCGCCGGCGCCACCTTGCAGCGCCCGCAGATGCCGCGCCCGCCGCAGACGCTGTCCAGATCCACGCCCAGAGAGCGGGCTGCCGCCAGAAGGGGCGTACCCGCGGGAAACCGCCCGCGGCGCCCGGAGGGCATGAACACAACCAGATGGCCGCGGTCGTCTCCGGCGGCTGGCTGGGTGGAGTCTTCGGCGCCTGCCATGCCGGTCAGCTCGCTGCCGCCCGACGCCGCCTTCTTCGCCCGCTGGCGGGCTGCAGAGCGGCCGGATCCCGGTGCGAGCGAATCCAGTCGGCGCAGTCGCGGTCGTTGCCCATCAGCACGTCGGCCGCCCGCACCGCCGCCATCTCCTGCGGGCGGCATGGATTCATGATCGCCGAGGTCATCCCTGCGCCCACCGCCATGGGCAGGAAGCTGGCGTTGATGCCGTGGCGGTTGGGCAGCCCGAAGGAAATGTTGGAGGCGCCGCAGATGGTGTTGACCTTGAGCTCGGCGCGCAGCCTGCGGCACAGCGCGAACACCTGCTGCGCGGCTGTCGCCATGGCGCCGATGGGCATGACCAGCGGGTCGATGACCACGTCGTAGGAGGGAATGCCGAAGTCCGCGGCGCGCTCGACGATTTTGCGGGCGACCTCGAAGCGGACGTCGGGGTCCACCGAGATGCCCGTCTCGTCGTTGGAAATGCCTACCACCGGCACATTGTGCTTTTTCACCAGCGGCAGAATCGCCTCCAGCTTCTCCTCTTCGCCAGTGACCGAATTGACCAGCGGGCGCCCCTCGCACGCCTCAAGGCCGGCGCGAATCGCCTCGGTCACCGAGGAGTCGATGCACAGCGGCATCTCGACCAGCGACTGCACGAGGCGGATGATTTCCACCAGCAGCGGAGGCTCGCTGACATTGGGGTCGACGGCGGTGATTCCCGCGTTGACGTCCAGCACGTTGGCGCCGGCCGCAACCTGCTCCAGCGCGTCGCGCTCGACGGTGGTGAAGTCGCCGTTGCGCAGCTCCTCGGCGAGAAGCTTGCGGCCGGTGGGATTGATTCGCTCGCCCACCACGCAGAAGGGGAGGTCGAAGCCGATGACGGCGGTACGGGTGCGGGACTCGACGACGGTGCGTACTTCCATGGCGGGCTTGCTCCTCCCTGGGCGCTGGACGGTTCAGGCGCTCCGGCCGCGCGCCCAGTCGGCGGCGGCGCGGATTCCTCCGAACGGAAAGATGTGGACGCTGGCGAGATTCGGCGCCTCGCCCCGCTCACTGGCCGCGTCGAGCTCCTCCAGTAGCGCGTCCGGCGCGTGGGGCCGCAGCAGGCTGCCTACGTCGCGGGTACGCCGCTGCAGCACCCGCAGCGAAGCGCCGACGCCGCAGGCGATGGCGTACTTGATCAGAGTCTGGAGCTTGGTCGGCCCGGCCAGGCCGACGTGCACAGGCATGTCGACTCCCATGTCCCTAAGGCGCGCCGCCCACTGCAGCACGGGCTTCGTCTCGAAGCAGAACTGGGTGGCGATGGCCATGGCGGCGTCGGTGCGCTCGGCGTAGTCCCGTTTCCACTTCAGTGCTTTGTCGAGGTTTGCCGTGCTGCCGGGCGGGTCGATGTCGGTGTTGCCCTCGGGATGGCCGGCGACGTGGAGGCGGCGGAAACCGTGCCGGTCCAGCAGGCCCGTCTCCAGCACGTCCATGGTGCTGGCGTAGGGGCCAGCCTTCATGCGGTTGCCACCGGCGATCATCAGCGCCTCCTCGACGCCAGCCTCTCCGCGGTAGCGGGCAAGGGTCTCGTCGAGCGCTTCGCGGGAGGCGATGCCGCGCGCCGGGATGTGGGGCATGACGGGAAACCCCTGGCCGGCGATGCGGGCGCAGGCGGCCACCATCTGGTCAAGGGGCGTGCCCTCGATATGGGCGACGTACACCCTCGTGCCGGCCGGCAGCACCTCGCGGAAGTCCTCGATTCGCCCGGCGGTGGCGGGCATCACCTCGATGGAGTAGCCGTCGAGCAGGCTGCTGGCGGGCGCGGTCATGCGGGTACCTCGCGGCCCTCGGCATCGACCAGCCGCTTCAGGCGCTCGGCAGGATAGTCAGCCTCTAGGCGGGCGCATTCCGCGTCGGCGACGGCGGCCGCCTCGCCATCCATCTCCTGCGGCTCGCCGCGGCGCCATTCGGCCAGGTAGGCGTCCGAGTTGCGGGCGCCGGTGCGCATCGCCGCCCGGTCGATGGCCTGCTCGAAGCGCTCGGACAATTTGCGCCGCTCGGCGCGGCGGCCGCTGCGCACGGTGACCTGGGCGGGGATGTCCCTCCAGTAGATGATTTGCAGTTGGGGCATCGGCAGTTTCCTAAAACCGCACGTCTTCTATGCGGCGGCAGGCGGGGCGGATGCGCAATCGCGACTCTGGAGGGACAATTCGCGACGCGTTTCGCGCCGCGGCCGCTATTAGGATAGCACATCACGCGCTTCGCTTCGGACGTTCGCGCTTGGAGGCAGGCATGGACGGCAGCGGGCGCAAGAGCGGCGGCAAGCGGCGCAAGCCGTCCTCGGCGAGATGGCTGGCGCGGCAGGCCCGCGATCCGTACGTGGCCCGGGCGCGAAGGGACGGCTACCGCTCCCGCGCCGCCTACAAGCTGGCCGAAATCGACGACCGCTTCAGCGTGCTGCCACGCGGCGGGGCGGTGGTGGACCTGGGGTGCGCCCCGGGCGGCTGGTGCCAGGTGGCGGTGCGCCGCGGCTGCGCCCCGGTGGTGGGCATCGACGTCACGCCGGTCGAAACGCTGGACGGCGCGCGCCTAGTGGAGGGCGACATCCGCGACGAGGAAACCCTCGAGCGGGCGATGGAGGCATGCGGCGAAGCCCCGCTGTGCGTGCTGAGTGACATGGCGTCGCCAGCCACAGGGCAGCGGTCGGTCGACCGGCTGCGGGTCGAGGCGCTGGCCGAGGCGGCGGCCGATTTCGCCCTTGCGACGCTGGCGCCCGGCGGCGTCCTGGTGGTCAAGCTGCTCGGCGCGGGGCCGCCCTCGGAGCTGCGGCGGCGGCTGGCGGGAGAGTTTGACGCGGTCGCCTATTACAAGCCCGCCGCCAGCAGGGTAGACTCCTCCGAGACGTACCTCGTCGCGCGCGGCCGCCGCGCCGCATCATCCCGGGACCGCCAATGACCAACGCCGAATTCGCGGGCAAGCGGGCCTTGCTGGTCGGCGGCACATCGGGCATCGGCCTTGAGACGGCGCGGCTGCTGCTGGAGCGCGGGGCGGCCAGCGTCTGCCTCGTCGGGCGCGACGGACAAAGAGGGAAGGCGGCCGTCGAATCGCTGGCCCAGGACGGGCTGGCGGAAAACGCCCGCTTCGTGCAGGCGGACTGCGGCGACCCCGCCCAGGCGCAGGGCATGGCCGACGAGGCAGGGGAGGCGATGGGGGGCATCGACATCCTGGTTACCAGCGCCAGCGGCGGCCATCTGCCGGAGATACTCATGCGCATGGAAATTGAAACGGTGCGCGACGCGGCGCTTTCCGGTCTGCTGCCGCACCTGCTCGCTTGCCGGGCGGTACTGCCCCAAATGATAGAGGCCGGGCAGGGCGCCATCGTCACCGTCGCCTCGGACGCGGCCAAGGTGGCGACCCCCGGCGAGACCGTCATCGGCGCCTGCATGGCCGGCATCGTCCAGTACACGCGCACTTTCGCCATCGAGGGAAAACGCAACGGAATCCGCGCCAACTGCGTGACGCCGTCGCTGGTGGAGGGCACGCCGCTGACCGAGCGGCTGATGGCGGAGGGGACGTTTTCCAGCAAGCTGTTCGCCAAGGCCCGGCCGCTGGCGGGGCTGGGACCGACCACCGCCCGCGACGTCGCCGAGCTGGCGGCGTTTCTGGCCAGCCCCCGGTCGGCGCGAATCACTGGCCAGGCGGTATCCGTCAACGGCGGGATCAGCGCGGCATGAGCGGGACGGGCGAAGCCGGACGCCGGGGAATCGGGCTGGTCGTGTCCTCGCCGTCAGGCGCGGGCAAGACCACGCTCTCCAAATGCCTCGCCGAGCGCGACCAGGGCGTGTCGATCTCGGTGTCGGTTACCACGCGCCCGCCGCGCGCCGACGAGACCGAAGGCAAGGACTACTGGTTCGTCTCGGAAGCGGAGTTCGAGCGCATGTCCGGCGAGGGCGAGCTGCTAGAGTCCGCCGAGGTGTTCGGCTACCGCTACGGCACGCCGCGCAAAAAGGTCGAGCAGTGGCTGGACTCCGGCCAGGACGTGGTCTTCGACATCGACTGGCAGGGAGCGCGCCAGCTGCGCCAGTCGCTGGGATCGGACGTGGTGCAGGTGTTCATCATGCCGCCGTCGATGCCGGCGCTGCGCGACCGCCTGCTGCGGCGGGCCCAGGACAGCGAGGCTGAAGTGCGCAGGCGCATGGAGAGGGCGCTCGACGAGATGAGCCACTGGAACGAGTATGACTACCTTCTGGTCAACCGCGACATTGAAGACGCCTACCAGCAGCTGGCCGGCATACTCGAAGGCGAGCGGCGGGCGCGGCACCGCCAACTGTGGGTGGAGGATTTTCTCGACCACTTTGCGGAGGGCGGGGAATGACTGCGGGTGAAGCGCGCGCCCTTGGCGGCCAAAGGCCCTCGATCGCGTCCACGGCGTGGATTGCGCCCGGAGCTTGGGTGGTGGGCGACGTCGAGCTGGCGGAAGGAAGCAGCGTCTGGTTCGGGGCTGTGCTGCGGGGCGACACCGAACCCATCGCCGTGGGCGAGAACAGCAATATCCAGGACGGTTGCGTACTGCATACCGACCCCGGGTTCCCTTTGCGTATCGGCGCCGGCGTCACGGTGGGGCACCGGGCCGTACTGCACGGCTGCGTGGTGGAGGACGGCAGCCTCATCGGCATGGGCGCGGTGGTGCTGAACGGAGCCCGCATCGGCTCCGGCTCGATTGTTGGCGCGGGCGCGCTGGTGCCGGAGGGCAAGTCCATACCCGAGCGCTCGCTTGCCGTCGGCGTGCCGGCGCGAGTTGTCCGAGAGCTCAACAAGAGCGAGCTGGAGGGCCTGCGGAAATCAGCGGAGGGATACCGGCTGCGCGCCGAGCGTTACCGTCTGGAGCTGCGTCCCGCCGGGGAAGGGACGCGATGATACCGCTGGAGGCGGGGATGATTGTGCGCCACCCGCAGGCGCCGGAGTGGGGAATCGGCCAGGTGCAGTCGGTGGACGGTACGAGGGTGACCGTCAATTTCGCCGAGGCTGGCAAGCGCGCCCTTGACTGCCAGATACTGGAGCTGGAAGTGGTCGCGCCAGCGCCGGAGACGGACGATGCCGATTAGGGCCGGCCGGTTTACCGTGCGCCTCGCCGTCAGCGAAGAGGACGTTGAAAGCGCCCTGCGGCTGCGGCACCGGGTGTTTGTCGAGGAGCTGGGGGCAACGCCGGCGCCGGGCGAGGAGGGCATCGAGCGGGACAGTTTCGACGAGCACTGCCAGCACCTGATACTCGTCGACGAGGACGGCACGCCGCGGGAGCGGGTCGTGGGCGCCTATCGCATGCTGCCTGGAAAGGCCGCGCTGGAAGGGCCGGGATTTTACTCGGCGGGCGAGTTTGACATCAGCGCTCTGGAGGCCCGCGCCGATGAGTGCCTGGAGGTTGGACGCACCTGCGTGGACCGAGAATTCCGCGGCGGCGTCGCGACGGTGCTGCTGTGGGCCGGGCTGGCCGAGTACACGTTCGACAACGACGTCGGAATTCTGTTCGGTTGCGCGAGTTTTCACGGTACGGACCCCGATGCCGTGGCCATGCCGCTGTCCCATCTTCACCATTTCCACAGGGCGCCGCCCGACCTGCTGACACACGCCCTGAAACCGGGCAGGGTAGAGATGGACAGGCTGCCGAAAGCCGAGATCGACCGAGGGGAGGCGCTGCGCGGCACGCCGCCGCTGATAAAGGGCTACCTGCGAATGGGAGGCGTCTGCGGCGACGGTGCCTATGTGGACGAGGCGTTTGGCGTTATCGACGTACTGCTGATCGTCGACGTGGCGCGGGCCGACGAGGCGACCAAAGAGTCCTTCAGGCGTCAGGTGGCATCGGCGATACAGCGAGTGTCGGGGGACCAGTGACTCCTTCCTGGGAGGCCCCGCCTCCGCCCCCGCTGACCCGCGCATCATCCTGGGAATGCATTCGCGGCGCGGTCCGAATTGCCGCGTTTTGCCTCGTGACGGCAGCTCTTTTGCCGCTGTTTGCCACGCTGCGCGTTGCAGGCGGCAGTCACGACCGCTGGCTCGCCATGCTGTGGAGCCGCGTTGGCCTGGTTTGCCTTGGACTGCGCTGGAAGCGACGCGGCGAGCCGATACGGGCTGGCATGCTGGCGGCAAACCATGTCAGCTGGATCGATCCGCTGGCGCTGGGAGCGGTGGCGCTGACGTTTTTCGTGGCAAAACGCGAGGTGGCCTCCTGGCCCGTCATTGGCGCCGTCTGCAAACTTGGACGGGTGGAGTTTGTCGCCCGCGACCGGTCCGACGTACAACGGCAGGCGGGCGCGCTGACCGGGCGCATCCAGCAGGGCCACCTGCTATGCCTGTTTCCAGAGGGCACAAGCACGGACGGACAGCGGGTGCTGCCGTTTCGCTCGACGCTGTTTGATCCGCTGTATCGCGATGGTGGGAGCAGGCTGGTGCAGCCGGTTGCAATGTATTACCGGCCCCGCGAGGGACTTCCGGGCAGTTTTTATGGATGGTGGGGAGACACGGGATTCGCCAAAAGCCTCTGGCAGGTGCTGGCTTTGTCGCAAGGCGGAGAGGTAACCCTGTCGTTTCTGCCCCCGCTTAGGAGCGGGGACTTTGCTGGTCGCAAGGAATTGGCGCAGGCGTGCGGCGAAGCCGTGCTGCAGGAGTTTGAAACTCTGGCGGGGGTAGGCGATTATGGAAACAGGTGCGCTGTTGAGGTGGATTAGGGGCCTTGCGGCCCATACAGGGTTATCTCCGCATCGATGCCGTTGAGCGTCTCTAGGATCATGGGCCGAACATCGCTCCAACTGAGTCCGCCGAGGCTGCAACCAAGTGCGGGAATTGCTATGGACATGATTCCACGAGTGATGATCTGGTCCCGTAGATCGATAAGGCCAGCCTCTATATCGTCCAGGCGGCTTGAGTTGCGCCAGTGGCGTTTGGTTGGAAAGTTGACTATGTAAGTTGGTGGAATGAGTTGTTCTGTAAGAGTAATAAACATCCTTCCTGGAATAACCTTACGAGCTGCGCAAGCAGCCCTGTACTGGTCAAAGTTTGAAGGATACGCTTTTTTAAACTCAAGCGCAAGACCGCGCCCCATCACACCCTTGCAATTAACGGTGTTAACCAGCGCTTCAGACTTATCCTGAAGAATGTCTCCTGTCGAGTATTTCAACATGATGTATACTCCAAGCTCTAGTAATACCAATCCGGTAATGCCTTGACTGCTGTCTTGTATCCCGCATTTTCAATAATGTGACTTACGTCCGCCGCCACATTTTCTGAATAGGATACAACGTCGCAAATAAATTCCCATGGAAGACTCCTTTCCACCAGAAATTCAGCCTGTTTTTCACGTTTCAGCCTTTTTGGTACACCTTCCCCACCCCAATTTCGTTCATTAACTGCGGTCCAATTAATCTTATCAAGATACTTAATATCTGCGTAATCATCAAAATATTTTGCTCCTGCATTCGACGTGGTAAACGCCCAGCGCAAATCCTTGGAGTTGCACCAGTCTATTACCTTGGAGAGCTGAGCAACTAGATGCAGTATGTTGTACTGACCTCCATTATAGTCACTATGGCCCATATAAGCGGCGTACAGCATAACAGAACGAAAGCAGAAGTAGAATGGTACGAAATGCCCAACAGGTAGCTCACGGACATAGGACTTCACCATGTTCGTCATTCTGCGTTCCTTAATCTCTTGCAAGCCGATACTAGTACCACGGCAGTTTCTTTTGCGTGCTTCGGAGTCTGACCAAAGACACCCGTCCTCCAAGATTGACGTAAGTCTATCTTGATGGACAATATGATAAAGTTGTATATTTTCAAGTGACGGCACCATTTGAGTGCGCCTTTCACTGTCGGATTCAGAAACTATCTGGCCAAAATTAGATGATTCGTAAATAACATAGGGCAATGTATGCATGTAAACACTAACACGAAGGAGAAAAAGGTAAATTTCGGCAAGAATTCAGCAGATATCGTGCTGCGGTCGGGGTTGCCGGCAAAGTTTCCACTGGCGAAGTGTACAATCTACAGAGATTCCTTGGATCGATAAATTTCAATGAGCTTGCCTAGCATGTCCATTGCCTCCTGACGCTCGCGTTGAAACGAATTGCGGCCAATAATGCTTCCGTTGCCGCCGCCCTCGTGTATTGCCCGGGCATCGTCGTACACCGAGTCCGTCCCGCGTTTGGCGCCGCCGGAAAACACCACCATGCGGCGGCCATTGAACGCCGCCTGCATTACGTGGCGCACACGATCAGCGGCCGTCTTGGCGGCGACGGGATGCGCCTTGTAGACCTTCTTGGCCGCGTCCTGCTCCATGTGGGCCGACGGCAGTTTGACCTTGACGATGTGCGCACCTGCCAGGCATGCCATGTGGGCTGCGTAGGCCACTACGTCGAGAGCGGTCTCGCCAGCGCTGCTCAGCGCCTCGCCTCGGGGGTAGGACCATATCACCACTGCCAGGCCGTTATGCTTTGCCTCTTCTGCGATGGCGGCGACTTCCTCGATCATCTCTGTCGACGCCGAGGAGCCGGGGAAAATAGTGAAGCCCACTCCCGCGCATCCCAGACGCAGCGCGTCGCCGATGGAGCCGTAAATTGCCTGGTCCTTAGGAGACTCCGACGGCGTCAGGGCATTGGCGGAGTTCATCTTGAGTATCGTGGGTACCTGTCCAGCAAAACTGTCGGCGCCCGCTTCCAGCAGTCCCAAAGGGGCGGCCAGCGCGCTCAGGCCAGCCTCGACGGCAAGGCTGTAGTGGTAGTGGGGATCGTAGGCTGGAGGGTTGGGCGCGAAACTCCGCGCCGGGCCGTGCTCGAATCCCTGGTCCACGGGCAGGATGATCATGCGGCCGCTGCCGGCTAGCCGCCCGTTCATCAGCATCCAGCACAGTTTCGCCTTCACGCCCGGAGGCGTGGCTTCGTAGTTGTCCAGAATCTTTCTGACTTTTCGCGTCATGCGCATGGCTGTCTCCTGCTAACGATGGTGCGGCAGCGCGGGCCTAGCGGTCCGCCGCCTGCTCTGTGCCGCCGTCACCGTTACGGTCTGACGGCGAGTATATCCAGCCGCCGCCCAGCAGCTGGCTTCCCTTCGTGTCGTAGGCCACGCATGCCTGGCCGGGGGAGGGGGCGCGCACTGGCTCCTCGAAACGGACGCGGGCCCTGCCGCCTTCCAGAGGCAGCACCCGAGCAGGGTGCATGTCGCCCCGCGACCTGATTTTTGCCAGTACTGGCCATCCTCCGCCTGGCGCCTGCTCCAAGGGGCTGTCGCCCAGCCAGTTGATCTCGCGCAGCGTCACTTCGCAGTGGTACAGCCTAGCCTTCGGCCCGACAACGACGGTTTTCGACTTTGGGTCGATGCGCAGCACGTAAAGAGAATCACTGCCGGAAAGGCCCAGTCCTCGCCGCTGGCCCACGGTGAAACGGTCGATGCCGTCATGCTCGCCCAGTACGCGGCCTTCCTCGTCGACGATGGTTCCGCCGCGCTCGCCTGGCCGCAGCTTGGCCATCAGGTCCCGGTAGCTGCCGCTGGCGACAAAACACAGATCCTGGCTTTCCGGCTTGTCTGCCACTGGCAGGCCGGCGTCAGCCGCGACCCTGCGGGTCTGGCTCTTGGATTCCAGCTCGCCGACCGGAAACCGCAGGCGGCCAAGCTGCGTCCGCGTCGTGGCGAACAGGAAGTAGGTCTGGTCCTTGTTGCGGTCGGCGGCGCGGTGGAGGGAGATGTCGCCGCCGCTCGCTTCGCGGCGGGCGTAGTGCCCGGTGGCCAAGGCGTCGGCGCCCAGCTGCCTAGCGGTGTCGAGCAGGTCGCGAAACTTCACGCGCTGGTTGCAGCGGACGCAGGGCAGGGGGGTCTCGCCCGCCATATAGCTGTCGGCGAAGTCGTCGACCACGGCCTCGCGAAACTGCCGCTCGTAGTCGAGCGCGTAGTGGGGTATGCCGAGATGGTCCGCCACGCGCCGGGCGTCGCGAACGTCGCGGCCCGCGCAGCAGGCGCCGGCGCGGGCAGCGCCGTTGTGGTCGTAGAGACGCAGCGTTACGCCGAAGACCTCGTGGCCCTCCCGCGTCAGAATCGCAGCGGCAACTGAGGAGTCCACGCCTCCCGACATCGCCACGGCGACCCGGCCCCGGGGGCGGGCCGCGGGCGGCGCGGAGAACTGTGGCGAATCAGAACGGGATGTCGTCGTCGTCATCGTCTGTTTGATGGTACGCCGCTTCCCGGTCGCCGCTCCGCTCGTGCGAATCGCGTTCGTGGCGCTGGCCGTAGCGCCCGCCGCCCTCGTAGCCCCGGCTGTCATGGGAAGCACCGCCGCCATGCTGTCGGTATCCGCCGCCGTCATTGGGGGGAGAGCGGGGGTCTAGGCCGACCAGCAGACCCTTTGGAAACTGCACCACGACCTCCGTGTAGTAGCGGTCCTGGCCAGTGTTGTGGTCCGGCACCCTGCGGGTCTGCAGGCGTCCCTCGATGTAGACCTTCGATCCCTTGTGCAGGAACCGCTCGATGAACCCAACCATCGAGTCGCCGAACACCGTGACCTTGTGCCACTCGGTGCGCTCGCGCTGCTCGCCGGTCATCTTGTCCTTCCAGCGGTCGCTGGTCGCAACCCTGAGGTTCGCGATGCCGCGTCCGTCCTGCGTGTGCTTGATTTCGGGGTCTGATCCCAGATTTCCCAAAAGCGTTACTCTGTTGACTGACCCCGCCATGGTTTCTCCTCCTGAGCAAGTGTCGACTTCGGTGCGGACACCATACAGCATTCGCGGGCGATTCGCCACAGGGGACGCGCCGTCGCCTGCCAAGCGGGGAACCCCCGTGCCGTCTGGCGCCGAGCTCCTCAAAACTCGCCGTAGCTGCCCGCGTCAAGCCCGCCGATGCAGGGGACAGCCCTTCATGTCTCCCGCGCTGCCGCAACGGTGCGGCTTCGGGGTCGCCTCTGCTACTGGCAGACAGCAACCGGCGAATCAGAACGGGACGTCGTCGTCATCGTCGTCATCCCGCCGCGATTCGGAGTCCTGCCCGTAGGACTGCTGCCTGTACCCGTCGTCGCTGTCGCGCTGCTGGGAGCCTCGACCGCTGGAGCCTCGATCGCTGCGGGGATAGCTGTCGCCAGAGTATCCGCCGTCGCCGCCATCCCGCCGCGAATCAAGCATCTGCAGCGCGGAGTTGAATCCGCTCAGTACGATCTCGGTCATGTACCTGTCCGCGCCATCCTTGTCCTGGTATTTGCGGGTCTGTATCTGCCCCTCGATGTACACTTTGGACCCCTTGCGCAGGTAGTTCTCCACCACGCGGGCAAGGCCCTCGCTGAACACCTTCACGTTGTGCCACTCGGTGTGGTCTCGCCGCTCGCCGGTGTTCCGGTCCTTCCAGGACTCGCTGGTGGCCAGCCTGAAGGTGGCCATGGTCTTTCCGTTCTGTGTCTGGCGGATCTCCGGATCAGCTCCGAGATTGCCCACCAGAATCGCCTTGTTCACTCCGCCTGCCATGGTACTGCCTCCTGCTTGGCTGCCGCTTTGATTCGGGGAAGCGCAGTGTATATAGATTCCACCGTCTATGCACTGCAGAGCGATGCGCGTCCACGCCGGGGCGCCGCTCCCGTCAGGGGTCGCCACCGCACAGGAGTCCAGCGCCGTGGCCCGAAGCCAAACGATCGCCGTTCGCGGCGCCCGCGAGCACAACCTCGTCGGCGTCGACGTGGACATCCCACGCGACCAGCTGGTGGTGATCACCGGCCTGTCGGGATCCGGCAAGTCCTCGCTGGCATTCGACACCATCTACGCCGAGGGCCAGCGGCGCTACGTCGAGTCGCTGTCGGCCTACGCCCGGCAGTTTCTGGAGACCATGCGCAAGCCCGACGTGGACCACATCGAGGGCCTGTCGCCAGCAATATCCATCGAGCAGAAGACCACCTCCCGCAACCCCCGCTCGACCGTCGCCACGGTGACCGAAGTCTACGACTACCTGCGCCTGCTGTATGCCCGCGTCGGCACGGCCTATTCGCCCGCCACCGGCCTGCCCATCGAGGCCCAGTCGGTGGCACAGATGACCGACCGGATCCTGGCGCTGGACAGCGACACCCGCGCCGTGCTGTACGCGCCTGTCGTACGCGGGCGCAAGGGCGAGTATCGCGCCGAGCTAGCCGACCTGCGCAAGCGCGGTTTCCAGCGGGTGCGGGTGGACGGCGAGCCCCACGAGCTCGATTCGCCGCCGCAGCTGGACCGCAAGATCCGCCACGACATCGACGTGGTGGTCGACCGCATCGTGGTGCGGCCGGGCATCGAGAGCAGGCTGGCCGACAGCCTGCAGACGGCGCTCGGCCTGGCCGACGGAATCGCCGTGCTGGAGCCGCTGGGGGAGGAGGGCGAGCGAATCGTCTTCTCGGCGAACTTCGCCTGCCCGGTGTCGGGCTTCACCATTCCCGAGATTGAGCCGCGCCTGTTCTCCTTCAACGCCCCCTACGGCGCCTGCCCGGCCTGCGACGGGCTTGGCCGTGAGGCGTTCTTCGATCCCGACCTCGTGGTGCCGGATCCGTCGCTGAGCCTGGAGGAGGGAGCGGTCCACTACCTCGCCAACTCCAGCTCGCGATTCGCGAATCAGGTGCTGCAGGCTGTGGCGAGGCATTTCACGATTGGCCTGACCACGCCATGGAAGGACCTGCCGAAGAAGGCGCGGGACGGGATCCTGTACGGGACGGGCGCCGACAGGGTCAAGATGAGCCTGGCCGACGAAAGCGGCCGCCGACGGAAAGTGGAGACCAGCTTCGAGGGCGTGCTGACCAACATCGAGCGCCGTTACAAGGAGACGTCCTCGCTGGGCGTGCGCGAGTCGCTGGAGCGGTATCTGGGCGAGCGGCACTGCGGAGTCTGCGAAGGCCAGCGGCTTCGCCCGGAGTCGCTGTGCGTCAAGATCGCAGGCCTCAACATCGCCGAGGTCACGCGGAAAAACGTCACCGAGGCGCTGGCGTGGACGCGGGAGATCGAGGCGCATCTGACGCCGCAGCGGCAGACGATCGCCGCCGCCATCGTCAAGGAAATCGAGGAGCGCTTGGGCTTCCTGGCCAACGTCGGCCTCGACTACCTGACCCTGGACCGCCGCTCGGGCAGCCTGTCGGGCGGCGAGAGCCAGCGCATCCGGCTGGCGTCGCAGATCGGCTCGGGCCTTTCGGGGGTGCTCTATGTGCTCGACGAGCCCTCCATCGGCCTGCACCCCCGCGACCACAATCGCCTGCTCGACACCCTTAAGGGACTGCGCGACCGCGGCAACAGCGTGCTGGTGGTGGAGCACGACGAGGAGACCATGCGGGCGGCCGACCATCTCGTGGACCTGGGGCCCGGGGCCGGCGTGCACGGTGGCAGGCTGGTCGCCACCGGGACGGTGGAGCAGGTGGAAGCCGCGCCCGAGTCGGTGACTGGCGATTATCTGGCTGGGCGCAGGAAGATCGCCGTGCCCAAGTCGCGCAGAAAGGGCAACGACCTGCGCCTGGCGGTGCGGGGCGCCACCGGCAACAATCTGCAGAGCCTCGACGTGGAGTTTCCGCTGGGATGCTTCGTCTGCGTCACCGGCGTGTCGGGCAGCGGCAAGTCGACTCTGGTGGTCGACACCCTCTACGGCAATCTGGCGCGTACCATGCAGGGGGCACGGGTGGGCGCGGCGCCGTGCGAGGAGATCCAGGGCCAGCAGTGGATCGACAAGGTGATCGACATCGACCAGTCGCCCATCGGCCGCACGCCGCGCTCCAACCCCGCGACCTACACGGGGACGTTCACTCCGATTCGCGAGTGGTTTACCGAGCTGCCCGAGTCCCGCGCTCGCGGCTACCGGCCGGGGAGGTTTTCCTTCAACGTCCGCGGCGGGCGGTGCGAGGCGTGCCAAGGCGAGGGGCTGCTGCGGGTGGAGATGCACTTTCTGCCCGACGTACATGTGGAGTGCGACGAGTGCCGCGGGCGTCGCTTCAACCGCGAGACCCTCGAGGTGCACTACCGCGGCAAGAGCATCGCCGACGTGCTGGAAATGACCGTCGACGCGGGGCACGAGTTCTTCTCGGCGGTGCCGGCGATTCGCGAGCGGCTGGCCACCCTTCGGAAAGTGGGACTCGGCTACATCAAGATTGGCCAGTCGGCGACCACGCTGTCGGGCGGCGAGGCCCAGCGGGTGAAGCTCGCCAAGGAGCTTTCGCGGCGGGCTACCGGCAGAACTCTCTACATCCTCGACGAGCCAACAACCGGTTTGCACTTTCACGATGTTGGCAAGCTGCTGGAGGTGCTGCACGCTCTGGTAGACCAAGGCAACACGGTGGTGGTGATCGAGCACAACCTCGATGTCATCAAGACGGCGGACTGGATCATCGACCTGGGCCCCGAGGGCGGCGACGGCGGCGGGCTGGTCGTGGTGACCGGCACGCCCGAGAAGGTGGCGGGTGCTTCAGCCAGCCATTCCGGGCAGTATCTGAAGCCTTACCTCAAGACTGCAGCTGGCAGCGGCAAGGCAGCCGCGCCACGTCGCCGCCGGACGGCCAAGTCGGCGGTCTAACGGGCTGAGGGCAGGGCGGTTTCTGCATCCGGCAGCATCCTGCAGGCATGTTGATCGATGCTGGACCGTGACCTGCAGATGGAAGATGGAGCGGCCAGCAGGAGCCTGACCTACTCTCGCTGACAGTTCAGGCTGCATCCATGAAGGAAGCGGAAGGGGAGGCCGCCTACGCAGGCGCCCTGCGCCTCCGCCCTTTGCCACTGCCCAGCAACTCGTCAAGGCTGGTGGCGCTGACCACCCGGTCAATCCAGCCGCCGAGCTCCTCTGCGGGCAATGCATACAGCTTGGATTCCAGTTGCTTCGGCACCGAGCCGAACTTCCCCCAAATGAAATTCAGGATTGTCTCGGCCTTGCCTCTGGCCTCGCTTTCGGCTCGAATCTTGTTGATGACTCGGGGCTCAGCCGCGATCATTTGCTGTACCCAGTTGCTCATGCTCTCCTCCACCTCTTTGGCGCTCAGCACCATCGCTTCCAAATCCCGGAACCGGCGGTCATCTGATGTTCCGTGCTTCCGCGCCTCCACAGCCGCCGCTTCTTGTCGGCAATGCTGGCACCAGCTGCCCACCCAACAGCGAAGCCCACTGGGAAGCAGCGGAGGGGCGGCCTCCTACGCAGGCGACCCGCGTCTCCGCCTCCTGCTGGCACCCAGCAGCTCGTCAAGGCTGGTGGCGCTGACCACCCGGTCAATCCAGCCGCCGAGCTCCTCTGCCGGGGTGGCATCAAGCCTGGCTTCCACTTCCTTCGGCACCGAGCCGAACTTCCCCCGAATGAAATTCAGGATTGTCTCGGCCTTGCCTCTGGCCTCGCTTTCGGCTCGAATCTTGTTGATGACTCGGGGCTCAGCCGCGATCATCTGCTGTACCCAGTTGTTCATGCTCTCCTCCACCTCTTTGGCACTCAGCACCATCGCTTCCAAGTCCCGGAACCGGTCCTCCGATGCGATGTTCCTAGCGAGATAGTATCGGATTGCTGCGTGAGAGTCTAGGCGCCCGTCGTAAAGGCAGCATTGGGCGGCGCCAAAGTAGCGTAGAGCCAGCCCTTTTCCAATTGGCTTGCAGCAGTGCAGTGCCATCGATGTCCAATGCGACTCTTTGACAAACTGTTCTTCCGAGTACTCCGTCTCCAGACGGCTGGACAGAAGCCGCCGCAGATTCAGCACGCTGGTTGGTTCGGGCGAGAAGCAGGCATCCCACATGTACTTTGGGGCGCCCAAAGCCTTGGCGTAGGAAGGTGGTTGCCAGAATTCACCGACGCCATGCAGCACCAGGTTCGACTGGGCTACCAACGGCCTGTCAAAATACTCCCCTCCTTTCTTCGTCAGATTGTGGACGGCAAGGGCGGTGCCGCTGATCAGGTTCGGGATCGCCTTGGGGCAGTAACTGCTGTAGTGCTCGAAGGTGCTGAGCTGATCCCCTCCTTTGTTTGGCAGCGCCGCGATCACTCTGGCGTCGAGCACCCTCGGGTGTCCCGAATCGCTGGACACAACGCTGTCGAGGACCCTGGTTGGCCGCCCTTCGTCGATCTTCGACCCGGCCATGCCAGAGGTGATTCGCATCATCACATTGCGGCTCACAGGATCATGGATCCCAGCGCGGAACCACTTGTCATGAAACGGGAGTCTTGTAATCAGCTGCCAGAATGTCATGGACGCCTCCCAATCCAGCTGCGATTAGGCGCATCGCAGCTGCCGCTAATTTTGAAGGGAGCGCCATCCGTCCATGTACGCCAGCCCGGGCGAGAGGTCAAGGAGACCGGGCGGGAGTACCGCCATGCCCATCGATGGAAACCTTCCGCCGCGTCCTTTGCCTGGACTTTCCCGCCGGCGCCGGAACTTGCCCCCGCCCGCATGCCTGGCCGATTAGCCCAGGCGATTCGCGTCGCCTCCTGTACCGGTGTGTTCCAGCCGCCGTGGCCGAGGGCGGTTGACCCCTGCCCGCAATTTCACTATTTGGTGCCGTGGCCAGCGGGCAGCTGGCCAGCGCGGTGGTAGCTCAGTCGGTTAGAGTACCGGCCTGTCACGCCGGGGGTCGCGGGTTCGAGTCCCGTCCACCGCGCCACGCCTCCTGCCAGACCTCCACGACGCGCTCTCGCTGAGCAGCACCCACAGGCCGCCGCCGACGATCAGCGCCATGCCGACGAGCGCGGTTAGGTCCGGCACTTCCGCCCAGATGAGGAATCCCGACAGCGTCGCCATCGGCAGCGCCACGTACTCGAATGGCGCGATGACCGGGGCGGGCGTCAGGCGGTAGCTCTGGAACAGCAGAAACGTTCCCAGCGTGGTAGCGCCGCCGGCCGCCGCCATCAGCGCCAGATCGCCCGTCGCAGGAAGCCGCCAGCCCCGCAGCAGCACGTCGGTGACCGGGCTGTCGGGATTCCACAGCCAGCCGCTACCCAGCGCCAGTCCCGCCGCTGTGCTGAACGCCAGCAGCCCGGCATGGGCGGAAAGGGCCATCAGCAGCCCGCTGTGCACCCGCCTCGTGTGGCGGTTGAGCACCTGGAGGCAGGCGTAGGCGAAGCCGGCGCCCAGCGGCAGCAGGATCTTGAGGCTGGCCTCTCCGCCCAGCGGGCGCACCATCACCAGCATGCCCAGCGCGCCGGCGGCAAGGGCGCCCATCAGCCGCGGCGAAACGCGTTCGTGGAGCAGGGTGGCCGACATCACGAAGATGATGATGGGGCAGACGAAGAACACGGCGATCGCCTCGGCGTAGGGCAGCACCGCGAGGGAGGTGACGAGGAGGGTGGTCACGACGATGGCGATCAGGGCGCGCAGGGCGAGAAGGCCGGGGCTGCGGGCGAAGCTGGAGGCGACGCCCTGCGTCGCCAGCATGACCAGCAGCAGAGTCGGCACCGACACCAGTCCCCGCCAGAACAGGATTTCGTGCACCGGATACACCGGTACCAGCCAGCGCATGATGCTGTCGGAGGCGGTCACGCTGGCCATGCCCACCAGAGAGCAGCCAATGCCGAGGATGCGCTGGTCGGTTGGATCTGTCATGGCGGCGGGCTTTGCGGGGGCGCGGC
>CAZPIN010000189.1:0-16383 GCA_964586735.1 uncultured Rhodobacterales bacterium
ATGCTGGCCAGGACGCTGGCGCCAAGGCCGCGCAGGTAGTCCTCGGTCTCGGGGCGTCCGGTTACGGCGGCAACCTCGTGGCCAAGATGGGCGAGAATCGCCGTTGCGGCAGACCCCACGCCGCCCGCGGCGCCGGTCACGAGCACGGGGCCTCCGCCCGGCTGGACGCCATGCTCCTCAAGGGCCATGACGGCGAGCATGGCGGTGAAGCCGGCCGTACCAACGGCCATCGCCAGCCGCGCGTCGAGACCGTCGGGTCTCTTTACCAGCCACTCGGACTTGACCCGCGCCTTCTGGGCGTAGCCGCCCCACCAGATCTCGCCGACGCGGCAGCCAGTCAGCAGAACCGGGTCTCCGGGACTGAAGTCCGGGCTGTCGGAAGCCTCCACTTCGCCCGCCATATCCACGCCCGGCACATGCGGATAGCTGCGCACCAGGTTGCCGAGGCCGCCCATCACCATGCCGTCCTTGTAGTTGAGGGAGCTGTGGGTGACCCGGACGGTCACGTCGCCGTCTTCGGGCAGGGCGGAGTCCTCTAGGTCCTGGATGGAATGGCTGACGGGGCCGTCGCCTTCACGGTCGAGTACGAGTGCGCGGAACATGGATAGTCTCCTTAGCTTTGGGTCAGGGTGGACAGATGCCGGTCGAGGTCTGGCAGGCGGTCTTGGCCCCAGAAACGCTCGCTGCCGACAATATAGAACGGTACGCCAAACACCCCGCTGTCCGGGGCGTCGCGGGTGTACTCAAGGTACAGGCGCTCGCCTTCCTCACGATGTGTGGCGATGTCGTCTTCGGAGATGCCCGCCTCGCTGAGGGCCTTAGCGACCGTGTCGGCGTCGGCGATGTTTTCCTCGTCGGCCCATACCTTGCGCAGATAGATTCGTGCAAGGGGGCCGGGGTCGATCCCCGCGAGGCCGGCTGCAACCACCGTCGTAGACGCGGGCAGGGTTTCAGTGGGCCAGTACGCCGGCGCCAGATTGATGGGACGGGACTCGCGTTCGCTAAGGCGAATCAGGTCCTGCCGACGGTACTCGATGCGCGAGGGGTGCCTCTTAGGCGGAGGAGTCCAGCCAGTCTCGGTGCCGACCTTGATGAAGTCGATGGGGCGATAGCGTATCTCGGCGCCGCGGGACTCGGCGACGCGTTCAAGGCGGTCGCCTGCCAGGTACGTAAAGGGCGAGATCAGCGAGAAGTAGTAGTCGATGGAGGGCATGGAGGGAGCCTCTTGAGCTGGGGGAAGGTGCACTCTAGCCGCGCCGCGCTCTTGCGTCTACTGCCCGCCTCGTGGAGCCCTGCCGTTGCCTTTGGCGCCAAGAATTCTGGAGGGCGGCTGGGTAGTGTCAGCAAGGATCCGGGCAGCGGAAGGTACTGTACCAGTCGGCAGTACGGTAAGGGTAAGGTCGAGCTATTGGCGCGAGGCCATCGAAGATACTGGCGCGGCCGTTGTTGGCCTGTGGGCTGGGAGCCGAGCGTCTCCTGCAGGTGGTTCCTGGCAAGGTCTCCGCTGGCGAACCTCCGGAGGCTGTGGATGCCAACTTGACAGACGGCGATAGACCTGCTACCTACTGTGGCCAGCGACTGCTGCGGTTGGCTAGGGCAGGACACTCTGGACTGCTGGCTGGGCAGACGCGGCAAACACGGCAGCGCATGGAGGAGAACATGACACCGGTCGAGCAAGAAGTCCCAGAGGACGTTCTGGAAACCCTCAAGGGGAAGTTCAACGAGTTGTTCGCGCCGGACAAGGTTGTTGCGGTACGCGCCGCTGGCGGGACGACGTGGGACGGAGACGTAGTCGTTAGGATCGACATCGTGTTCGAGGAACTGCTTGACGAAAATGGGCATCCGGACTTTGGTGTGCCAGACATGGAAAAGGCATCCGGGATTGGGTGGCGCATAATTCGTCCAGTGCTGGAAAAGGCCGGCGATGACAGGCGCCCACTTTGTAGATACCTAACAGTGCAGGACATTGAGGAGATGGACAATGAACCCGCTTGATCTCATTGCCCTTACACACCGCCAGCTCACAGAGGCTAGGAGAGGTGCGCCGCTGCAGATCATGCTGAAACGGGCAATCAGCAATGCATACTACGCGGTTTTCCTGGAACTGTGTGCTACCTGCGCCGATAGCATCGTGGGGAGGTCTCGGCGAAACACTGCAGCTTGGCGGCAGGTGTACCGTGCGGTCGAGCACGGTTACGCAAAACACCAGTGCTTGAACAAGGCGAAATTGCAGGAGTTTTCACGCGAAATTTCAGACTTTGCAGAGTCATTTGCGGCGTTTCAAGATATTCGACACGATGCGGACTACGATCCGTCAAGCAGTTTCCGTTTACATGACGCCCTTGTAATAATCGAATCTGCGCGAGTGGCGATTGCTAACCTCCGCTCCGCGTCAAAGAACGAGCGCACGGACTTTGCTGTGTGGGTACTGCTGAAGCATCGCCAGTGAAGGGCATCATCCGTGCATGGTACAGGGTCCGTTTGGCGATACCGGAAGGTCAGGTGTACTGGCACGGTTGCCGCTGGTCAAGGAGCTGGCGGCCTTGCGTCCCCCGAACCGCCTTCTGGTATAGTCGCCACCGGTCGACCTCCAGAAGCAAGGGAGACCAGCTTGACAGGGGGCGGGGTATCTGCTACTTGTTGGCGTCAGCAGCTGCGGCGGTCGGATAGGACAGGACACTCTGGACTGCTGGCTGAGCAGACGCGGCAAACATCGCAGCTCATGGAGGAGCAAATGACACCGGTCGAGCAAGAAGTCCCAGAGGACGTCCTGGAAACCCTCAAGGGGAAGTTCAACGAGTTGTTCGCGCCGGACAAGGTTGTGGACGTACGCGCCGCTGGCGGGACGACGTGGGACGGAGACGTAGTCGTTAGGATCGACATCGTGTTCGAGGAATTGCTTGACGAAAATGGGCAGCCGGACTATGGACGGCCAGACATGAAAAAGGCATCCGGGATAGGGTGGCGCATAATTCGTCCCGTGCTGGAAGAGGCCGGCGACGACAGGCGGCCACTCTGTAGATACATGACAGTGCAGGACATTGAGGAGATGGACAATGAACCCGCTTGATCGTTCTATCTTCACTCGCTGTCTTGCAGTGTAGTGTCTATTGTTCTTGTAGGAGCAGCAATACTTGTTTGCGGTAAAGGCGGAGTTGCGAGAGCGGGTTGCCTCTGCTGCAGCAAGATGGAAACGGGGCCATGGAAAGCTTGGCAATACCGGAGTTGCGGGGTACACTGCTGGAACCGACGGTTTCAGTGGCTGACATTCGTGGCTACCAGCTTTTTACCGGCCTCTCTGCACTGGAGGACGATGGTTTTCCATTTGAGAGTCTGAGCTGCATCGCAGAACTTGAAAGTTGGCGAAAGGAAATCAACCGTCCGGTCTACCATATGCACAAGTGGTGGGCTCGTCGACTGGGGACTGTATTTCGAGCAATCACGCTAGGGGCGCTGAGTCCCGCAGGAACCGATATGATGGAAGCGTTCTATAGCAGCACAAGACTAACGGGTGCAGTGGTCTTCGACCCGTTCATGGGCAGTGGCACGACAATTGGCGAAGCAATAAAGCTTGGAGCGCGCGGAATCGGCAGGGACATCAATCCAGTCTCCTGCTTTCTTGTTCGCAACGCGATGACAGCACACGATCGACGGCGGATCGAACTGGAGTACGGAAGAATAGAAAGAGATGTAGCAGGTGAACTGCGAGAGTTTTACAAGGTGAATATGCAAGATGGTAGAGCTGCTGACGTTCTCTACTATTTCTGGGTAATGAACGTTACATGCCCGAGCTGCGATGCAAATGTTGACTTGTTTCAGTCGCGGGTGTTCGCGCGCCATACGAATGCCAAGGATAACCCGCTGGCACAATCTCTATGCCCTAAGTGTGGTGAAGTAAACGCAGTTAACTATAATGAACAGTGTACTATATGCACTTCATGCGGCTCGTCATACAATCCCCAGAGAGGATCAGCAAAGGGTCAGTGGGCTACTTGCCAGTGCTGTGATAACAAATTTTCAATCTCGGCAGCTGTACGTGAATCCGGCGATCCTCCAGAGTTCAGGATGTACGCAAAGCTTATTTTAACGCCTGATGGACGCAAGTTGTATCGGAGGGTAACCGCGCAGGATGTCAAAACATTTGACAAGGCCGCAAGACAGTTGAAACGTCTTGCAGGCGGATATCCGTCAGTCCCGATTCGGTCAGGTTACAACACCAATCAGGTGCTAGGGTACAACTACCGACATTGGCATGAGATGTTCAATGCTCGCCAGTTACTGTGCCTGTCTATATTGGCCAACAGAATCAAGAAAATTGATGATACAAAAGTGCGCGATCTGTTTACCTGTCTATTCTCCGGAATGCTGGAGTTCAACAATATGTTTGCGTCCTTCAAGGGGGAGGGTACAGGAGCGGTACGGCATATGTTTTCCCACCACATCCTTAAACCGGAGCGGATGGCTCTGGAAGCCAATGTATGGGGGACCAGAAAGAGTTCCGGCTCGTTCATGACTCTGTTCAGGGGACGTATTCAGCGCGCTTTGGACTACGCCGACGATCCATTTGAAGTTGCGCCACAATCTAGCAAACGAGGCAATTCAGGAAGAAAAGTGTACGCACTGTCAGAACCCATGGGATGCGATATTGCGGAAAGCTACGATGAGTTCGAATCTGGCATGAATCTGTACCTATCTTGCGGGGATTCCGGAGTGACCGACCTGCCAGATGGTTGCGTGGATGCCGTTATTACTGATCCACCGTTCTTTGACAACGTACACTACTCCCAACTAGCGGACTTTTTTCACGTTTGGCAACGGTACGTACTGGACTCTAAGGAGCAGACAGAAGACTGTACTACCAGGTCGAAGAAGGAGGTGCAGAATGGTGACGAGAAAGTGTTTGCTGCCAGACTTGCAGCGGTGTTCACCGAATCGCGAAGGGTGCTGCGAGACAACGGGCTTCTTGTATTCACCTACCATCACTCACGGGCCGAAGGCTGGACGTCACTACTTCATGCTCTTATGGGGGCAGGCTTCGTGGTTACGGCGGCGCACCCGATAAAGTCAGAAATGTCGGTGTCACTACCGAAGCGGCAGGCGAAAGAGCCAATTGACCACGACATTATCTTGGTTTGCCGAAAGAGAGGTCAAGCAACCAACCCATTGGAGAATTGCGACATTCTGGAAGCAGCGAGGTCCATCGCCGAAAGTCAAGCAATGCGCCTGCGCAGTCACGGGCGACGCCTTAGCCGGAATGACATTCGCGTAATTGTATCTGCTCAGGTTCTGCGGCAACTGTCATTTGAGCAGAACTGCAACATGGCAACAGCGCAATAGGGCTACCTCGACAACGGCATCGAGTCTTGTATCAATGCCATACATGGTATGGTGAAAGATTGATGGAGGCGATCATGTCCACTGTGTCGATGGTATTTTTGGAATGCGTTCGAGCAACGCGAAGCGGGTAGCTCATCAGGCGTGAGAGCCCGGGGAACAAAGAGTACCACTTTCAAAACTGGTTCAAGGATCGACTTGCGAACTTGGGAAAGAATTTCGAAGAAGGCGGAAGAAACTCTTATCCAGATTTTCGATTTGTGGAGAAACCGGAAGGATATGAGTTGAAGGGACTGGCTTACCCCGGCAGAAGTGCCACACTCGATTGCAATAGCCAAGTACCATGTGGGGAACACAATGGAAGGCAAATTCTGTACGTGTTTGGCCGATATCCAAGCAAGCCAGACGGTAACCAGTACCCGTTGCTGGACCTCGTAATTTGCCATGGCAGCTTTCTGAACGCGGATAGTTCCTATATTCATAAGAACAAGAGCTTCCGAGGCTTCGGAAGCTACGGAGATATTCTCTTGCGCGATAGAAAAATGTACGTTGTACCGACACCATACGCGCTTGCCGAAGGGACAGCGCACCGAAGCACATTAATTCTGCCGGCTGAATGGCCTGTCGAAGGGGATCTCGTCGAGATTGGTGAGCTTAAGCGACAGGAGGCGGACTGGCAGGTGGATTCCTACTCCTTTGACTTGAAGGCCAGCGAGCTCAAGGCGGAGTATTCCAAGAATCCAAATATGGGACGGGAACACGTGTTCCGCGCATACCGTGTAAAAGGTGATTCTACAGAACCATTGGTGCTGCGGGAAGTGGCAAGAAGCAGGGCGATCGAAGCAGTGACGGGCAGTGGGTAGAGGAGATGGTAGAACATCAGATACTGAAGGCAAGTGTCAATGGTTGGAAAGAAAACATGCCAGCAAGAAGCGAAAGATATACAGAAGCAGTCCGTGTGCGTCGGGCAGCTCGCTACCGCGAAGTCATCCATTATTCGTTTCGAAAAAACGGACACGAAGTGCGCCGGAAGTGGGAAAGCATACAGGCCGTAGCTTGCAGGCGATCAGAATGCCCATCTTCGGATAGCGCAGCGCTTGGTGGACGAGAGGGCTCAGACTCTGGCGAAGCAGCCTGCCGCTCCCATATGGCAGTGTTTCCGTCAGGGAGATGGAGCGGATAGGCAGCCGAAAGGCCCCACTTGCCCGGAGCATTTGCACCTGCTAGAATGGAGCCGAAAAGCGCATAGCGCACGACGGCGGGAGAGCATGATACCTTTGCATCGTCGGCGCACTGGCAACAGAAGAGATCCGGAGAGACCATGAACAGACATCTACAGGCGGCGTGCCTGGCTCTAGGCGCGTGGGCCATGCCTGCAGCCGCCGCTGCTGAACCCGTTCTGCTGGAAACCTACAGCAGATGGCAGGCTTACGCGCAGGGCGACGGCGAGGCGCGCGAGTGCTGGGCGAGCACAAAGCCCGTCCGGTGGGACGCCTCGCGAAAGGGCGTCAATCGAGGCGACATCTACCTGATGGTGGCGCTTCGTCCCGCCAGAGGCGTGGTAAACGAGGTTGTATACCAAGCGGGCTATCCCCTCAACGAGGGACAGCCGGTAACCGTCGAGGTGGCTGGCCAGAAGTCCGCCCTGCCCATCAAGGAGGGAGAGAACGCCTGGCCAAAGACGCCGCTGGACGACGCGATTCTGGTGGAGGCGTTTCGCAAGGGCAATCAGGCGGTCGTCCAGGCCATGTCAACCCGCGGCACCAGCACCACCGACACCTTCTCGCTGATAGGCTTCACCAAAGCGCTGGAGCGGGCGGCCGACGCCTGCGGCGGATGATGCCTCAAGCAGCCCGTTCAGAGGGGCCGGTCGACCTGCTGGGACTTCCGCAGGAGGAGCTGGCAGCGGTCTTGGCCGAGGCGGGAGCGCCGCCCGCGGAGACCCGCATGCGCGCGCGCCAGCTATGGGGCTGGATCTACGACCGCGGCTTGGTGGACTTTGCAGGCATGAGCAACGTCGCCAAGCCGTTCCGCGCGTTTCTGCGCGACAACTTCAGCGTTGACCGGCCTGCGCTACGCCGCCGCGAGGTCTCTGAGGATGGCACCCGCAAGTACCTTCTGGCGATGCGCGACGGGGCTCTGGCCGAGGCGGTCTACATTCCCGAACCGGACCGCGGCACGCTGTGCGTCTCCTCGCAGGTGGGCTGCACACTTACCTGCAGCTTCTGCCACACGGGCACGCAGCGCCTTGCGCGCAACCTCACCGCGGGCGAGATCGTCGCCCAGCTGCTGGTGTGCCGCGACGACTTGGGCCTGTGGCCGGAACCCGGCGAGCGTCCGGCCGGCAGTCGGCTTCTGTCCAACGTGGTGTTCATGGGCATGGGCGAGCCGCTGTACAATTTCGAGGCCGTGCGCGACGCCTGCGGGGTAATCGCCCATTCGGCCGGCATCGGCATTTCCCGCCGCCGCATCACGGTTTCCACCTCGGGCGTGGTGCCGATGATGCGGCGCGTCGGCGAGGAAATCGGTACGCAGCTGGCAGTCTCGCTGCACGCGACGACCGACGAGGTCCGCGATGGGCTGGTGCCCATCAACCGCAAGTGGAACATCGAGGCCCTGCTGGACGCCTGCCGCGCCTACCCCGGCGCGGGCAACGCCCGCCGCATCACCTTCGAGTACGTGATGCTCCACGGAGTCAACGACTCCGACGCGGACGCCAGGCGGCTGGTGCGGCTGCTGGCGGGCATTCCCGCCAAGGTCAACCTCATCCCGTTCAACCCCTGGCCGGGCGCGCCCTACGAGTGCTCGGAGTGGGAGCGCATCGAGTCCTTCGCCGCCATCGTCAACCGCGCCGGCTACTCGTCGCCGATTCGCATGCCCCGCGGGCGCGACATACTTGCCGCCTGTGGCCAGCTGCGTACCGAGAGCCAGCGGGCGTCGCGGCGGGAGCGGGCGGCATGAGGTGCGTCGAGATGGTTCGCGCCGGCGGCCCTGAGGTGCTGGAGCTGGCCGAGCGTCCCAGTCCCACTCCCGGCGAGGGGGAGATCCTGATTCGCCTGGCCTACGCCGGCGTGAATCGCCCCGACGTGCTTCAGCGCAGCGGCTCCTATCCGCCGCCGCCGGGGGCAAGCGACCTGCTGGGACTGGAGGGCGCCGGCGTCGTCGAGGCGGTGGGCGAGGGCGCCGAGCGCTGGTCGGCAGGCGACCGGGTGACGGCCCTGCTGCCTGGCGGCGGCTACGCCGAGATGGCGGTGACCCGCTGGGACCACGCGCTGCCCGTGCCCGGTCCCCTCGGCATGGCGGAGGCGTCGGCGCTGCCGGAGACGTTCTTCACGGTCTGGGCCAATGTCTTCGACCGCTGCTGGCTGAAACCGGAGGAGTGGCTTCTGGTGCACGGCGGCGCCAGCGGCATCGGCACCACCGCCATCCAGCTTGCCTCGGCGCTCGGCTCGCGGGTGATCGCCACGGCCGGAAGCGACGAGAAGTGCGCCCGCTGCCTCGAGCTGGGAGCGTCGCGGGCGGTCAACTACCGCGAGGAGGATTTCGTCGCCGCGGCCAAGGAGGCGACCGGCGGGCACGGCGCCGACGTGATTCTCGACATGGTTGGCGGCGGCTACATGGCCCGCAATGTCCGCGCCGCCGCCGTCGAGGGGCGAATCGCCAGCATCGCCTTTCTGGAGGGGTCGAAGGTCGAGCTCGACTTCGCGCCGGCGATGGTCAAGCGGCTTACCTGGCGCGGCTCGACTCTGCGCGCCCGCCCCGACGGAGACAAGGCCGCCCTTGCCCGCGTCCTTGAGGAGTGGGTCTGGCCGCTGCTGGAGGAGGGGCGAATCGCCCCGGTGATGGACTCGGCGTTTCCGCTGGAGCGGGCCGCCGACGCGCACCGCCGCATGGAGAGCTCTCAGCACATCGGCAAGATCGTACTGGAGACGGGCAATTGACGCGGCGGAGGCTGCGCCTACATTGACGGGGCGCTTTCCCAAGCGCCGTTCCCCAAGCCGCGAGCAATCCCATGGCCAACCCGCTTCCCATCATGCCCAAGGCGACGGCCGTCTGGCTGATCGACAACACCACGCTGACGTTCGAGCAGATCGCCGAATTCGTGGGCATGCATCTGCTGGAGATCAACGGCATTGCCGACGGCGACGTGGCGGTGGGCATCAAGGGGGCGGATCCCATCGTTTCGCGCCAGCTCACCCGGGAGGAGATCGCCCGCTGCGAGGCCGACCCCGCTGCGCGGCTGGAGCTCAGCGAGACCAAGATGCCGGAGCCGCCGACCAAGCGGCGCGGCGGCCGTTTCGTGCCGATCGCCATCCGCCAGAACCGTCCGGCCGCCATCGCCTGGCTGATTCGCTACCACCCGGAGCTGTCGAACGCCCAGATCATCAAGCTGGTCGGTACCACCAAGAGCACCATCGAGTCGGTGCGCGACCGCTCCCACTGGAACATCCGCAACATCCGCCCGATGGACCCGGTGGCCCTGGGGCTGTGCTCGCAGATGGACCTCGACGGCGTGGTGGAGGTGGCCGCCTCGCGCAAGGAGAAGTCGGGAGAGCGCAAGGCGCTGACGGCCGAGGAGCGCCGCAACCTTCTGGCCAGCGACGAGTCGCTGGCGCCGGTGAAGGAGCCGGTGCGGCCGGTGAAGACGTTCGAGGGTCTGGAGAACTTCTCGCTCAGCCAGCCGACGGAGGAGCCGGGCGAGCCTCTGCCGGAGAATCCCGACTCGCTGTTCAACCTCCCCGAAAGCGAGGGCTGACGGCGCCGTGCTTCTCGACCCTTCCGTATGGGCGAGTTTCTTCGCCCTTGTCGTGCTGGAGCTGGTCCTCGGCATCGACAACGTCGTCTTTATCGCCGTCGTCGCCAGCCGGCTGCCACCGGCGCAGCAGCGCTGGGCGCGCAATTTCGGCATTTCGCTGGCGCTGTTTCTGCGCGTCGCCCTGCTGGCCTCGATCGCATGGCTGGTAGGGCTGACCGAGCCGGTGCTGACTCTGGGCGGGTTCGCCCTGTCGTGGCGGGATCTGGTGATGCTGGGGGGCGGGCTGTTTCTGCTGTTCAAGGCCAGCCAGGAGATTCACGACGAGGTGCTGCGCGGCCACAAGCCCCGCGCGTCCAAGGGAGGCTCGGCGGCGTTCGCAGCCGTGGTCGGTCAGATCGCCGTGATTGACATGGTGTTTTCCATTGACTCGGTAATCGTCGCCGTCGCCCTCGCCGAGCATCTGGCGGTCATGGTGGCGGCGGTGCTGGTGGCGGTGATCGTCATGCTGGTCACGGCCGGGCCGGTGTCGCGCTTCATCGCCGCCAATCCCTCGACCCGCATGCTGGCGCTTTCGTTTTTGCTGGTCATCGGCGCGGCGCTCATGGCCGACGGACTGCATATTCACTTTGACCGCGAGCCCATCTACGCGGCGATGGGCTTCGCCGCTTTCGTCGAGTTTCTCAATCTGGTGCGCCAGCGCCGCCGCGCGCGAAAGGGACTGGGCGGCCCCCTGACGGAAAAAGCGCCCGCCGAGGAGGGTCAGGCGTCCGGCGGATAGCCCAACCTGCGCAGCGCCGGCGCCAGCTCGTCGAGAATCGCCGGATCATCGATGGTCGCCGGCATCTTCCACGGCTCGCCGTTGGCGATCTTGGCCACGGTGGCGCGCAGGATCTTGCCGGAGCGGGTCTTGGGCAGCCGCTCGACCACCGCCGCCAGCGAAAACGCCGCCACCGGGCCGATCTGTCCGCGCACCAGCTTCACTGCCTCGGCGCGGATGTCCTCCTCGGAGCGGTCGCAGCCGGCGTTGAGGCACAGCAGGCCAAGCGGCAGCTGGCCCTTGAGGGTGTCGTTGACCCCCACCACCGCGCACTCGGCGACGTCGGGATGGCTGGTCAGCACCTCCTCGATGGCGCCGGTGGAGAGGCGGTGGCCGGCGACGTTTATGACGTCGTCGGTGCGGGCCATGATGTAGACGTAGCCGTCCTCGTCGACGTAGCCGGCGTCGCCGGTTTCGTAGTAGCCGGGAAACGCCTCCAGATAGGAGGAGCGGTAGCGGTCGTCGGCGTTCCACAGGGTGGGCAGGGTGCCCGGCGGCAGCGGCAGGCGCAGGGCGATGCTGCCCAGTTCGCCCGGTGCCACCTGATGGCCGGTTTCGGCGTCAAGCACCTCGAGGTCGAACCCCGGCATGGGCAGGCTGGGCGAGCCGGGCTTGACCGGCAGCAGCTCGATGCCCAGCGGGTTGGCGGCGATGGCCCAGCCGGTCTCGGTTTGCCACCAGTGGTCGATGACCGGCACCTTCAGGTGCCGCTCGGCCCAGGCGATGGTGTCGGGGTCGGCGCGCTCGCCGGCGAGAAACAGCGACTTCATGCAGCTGACGTCGTAGTCCGCCAGCAGCTTGGCCTCGGGGTCGGCGCGCTTGATGGCGCGGAAGGCGGTCGGGGCGGTGAACAGCGACTTGACCCCGTGGTCCTGGATGACCCGCCAGAAGGCGCCGGCGTCGGGCGTGCCCACGGGTTTGCCCTCGTACATCACCGATGTGGCGCCGTGGATGAGCGGGGCGTAGACGATGTAGCTGTGGCCGACGACCCAGCCGACGTCGGATGCGGACCACCAGACGTCGCCGGGGTCGATGTCGTAGATGGCCTTCATGGTCCAGGAGAGGGCGACGAGATGGCCGCCGTTGGGGCGAATCACGCCTTTGGGCTGGCCGGTGGTGCCCGAGGTGTAGAGGATGTACAGCGGGTCGGCGCCGCCTACGGAAACGCAGTCGGCGGGCGTGGCGGTGGACAGCGCATACTCCCAATCGACGTCGCGGCTAGGGTCCATCTCCGCCCGCAGCGTCGGGCGCTGCAGGAGAATGCAGAAATTGGGCTTGTGGCTGGACAGGGATATGGCCTCGTCGAGCAGCGGTTTGTACTCGACGGTGCGGCTGGGCTCGATGCCGCAGGAGGCGGTGAGGATGCCGACGGGCTTGGCGTCGTCGATTCGCACCGCCAGCTCGTTGGCGGCGAAGCCGCCAAACACCACCGAGTGCACCGCGCCGATGCGGGCGCATGCGAGCATGGCGACTGCCGCCTCGGGGATCATGGGCATGTAGACGATGACTCGGTCGCCGCGCTTGACGCCGCGCTCGACGAGGGCGCCAGCGAGGAGGGAAACCTGCTCCTGGAGGTCGCGGTAGGTGAGCGTGCGGACGCTGCCGGTTACCGGGCTGTCGTGGATGATGGCCGGCTGGTCGCCCCGCCCGCCCTCGACGTGGCGGTCAACGGCGTTCCAGCAGGTGTTGCAGCGGGCATCGGCAAACCAGCGGTAGAAGGGGGTCTCGCTGTCGTCGAGGGCGCGGACGGGCGGCTCGTCCCAGTCGATGGCCTTGGCGGCCTCCATCCAGAATCCCTCGGGATCCTGTTTCCAGCCGTTGTAGATGTCGCTGTACCTGGCCATGGGACACTCCCTGCGAATCGCCGCGCCGAAGACGGCGGGTACTATAGAGCGTAGCGGAACCGAATTCGCGCTGGCGCCGAATCAGACGAGGGTGCGCCGCGGGGAGTCGAAGCCCGCAACGCCAGCTGCGTCAAAGCCCCAGCGAGACGTTGGACAGTACTCTCGCATGATAGACAAGCAAGGCCGCAGTCAGAGTTCCGAGGATCCACTTGAGGTACTTGAGTTCGGTCTTCATCTCGGCGAAATTGGCTTCTACCTTGGCATCAAGCGTGGCGACATCGGCCTTCACCCCGGCGACATCGGTCTTCACCCCGGCGACATCTTCCACCAACTTGGTGACTTTGTCCTCCACTCTGGTGATGTCGGCCTTGGTAGCAAGATCGCCCCTTCCGTCGCGAACAACCTTCGTAACGACCTCTGCTTGGCTGCGCTCCACATCGGCGGTCTTGAGCTTTCTTGCTGCGACGCGAGCGTCAAAGTTGGAGGTAGCCATGCTGCTGCTTCCGGAGTGACTTCGCTACGGGCCATCCTAACGTCATAAGTGGCATTCGCAAGGAAGTAGCGTCCATGAACTGGGCTCCGCTTCGCCTAGAGATAGACGCTTTCCCGACTCAGCTGGCGGTACGGCTATAGGCGGCTGCTCCAAGTCATGGACGCTGTTACTGGTGCCGCTTCCGTCGCCAGACCCTCAAAGCGAAAATCGGGCAGACAGCGGCGCTGGCGGTGTCATCCGCACGTTGCAGCGTCGACACATCGGACCAGCCTGTGGCCCACCCGCCGGAAGCGCGGCTCTCGGGTCCGTTTCGATGACACCCATCGGGCTGGGCGTCGAAGCGGCAGACCGGACTCTCGAACTCGAAGCCGCGTCAAAGGCCCCGCGAGACAATGTAAAGGATTGTCCCAATACCGACAAATGTGAACCCATTCAGCAATCCGATGGCCCACATGAAGACAACGAAATTGCCATCAAGCCTGGCAATTTTGACCTTAAACGCTGCTATGCTGGCCTTTATCCCGGTGACCATTTCCTCCAATTTGGTGATGTCGGCCTTGGTAGCAAGATCGCCTTGCCGGTCACGGACCGCCTTCGCAATGGCTCCTGCCTGGCTGCGCTCCATGCCTGCATCTTCCATGCTGCTGGCAGCGTCGAGAGCGTCAAAGCTGTACGCGTTCATGATTCTACCTTCGGCAAGCCTCGGATACGGGCAAGTATAGTGCCATATGGGGTCCTTGCAGGGGGGCTGTTTCCAAGAACCGACCACCGCTCCGCATGGAGAGGCGCTTCCCCACTCAACCTGTTGTACATCTACGCGGGCCCGCACTGAGACATAGACGCTGCAGTTGGCGCCGCTTCCGTCGCCAGACCCTCAAAGCGAATCTCGGGCAAGCAGCGGCGCAGGCGGCGGCACCAGCCCAGTACTGTATGGACGCGTCAGGCCAGCTTGGGGGCAGTCCGCCAGTGGCGGTCCTCATGTCCGTTTCGGCGACACCCACCGAGTTGGGCATCGAAGCGGGAGACCGGACGCTCGAACTCGAAGCCCTGTCAGGCGAAGGTGCGCAGCGGGATGCCAAAGCCCAGCAATGCCAGCTGGGTCAACGTCCTGCCAAGGCACCGAACAGCGCTATCGCAATAGCGGCAACCACGAACACACTTAGGATTTTCATAAACCACCAGGAGGAACCGAGTTCGGCCTTAACCACGTGGATGGCGGCGTCAACCTTGGTGACTCTCTGCTCCACCTTGGTGCCCTCTTCCTCCACTTTGGTGACATCGGTCTTGGTAGCAAGGTCGCCTTGCGCGTCGCGAACGACCAACACGACGGCTTCTGCCAGTCGGCGCTCCATGCCCGCGGCTTCCAAGGTTCGGGCGGCGTTGAGGGTATCAAAGCTGTACGCCTTCACGTCTCTGCTCCCAGCAAACTTCGGATACAGACAAGTATAGCACCATATGGGGTTCTTGCAAGGGGGCTGATTCCAAGAGCCGACTGCCGCTGCGTATGGAGATGCGTTTCCCCAGCATGACCTGCCGTGCGTCTGTGCGCACCTGCTCCAAAAGCTGGACGCGGCAGCTGGCACCGTCTCAATCGCCAGACGTTCGATGCGTAACTCGGGCTCGATGCTGCGCTGGCGACACCATCCGTCCAGCGCTGTACGGATTCATCAGTCTGGCCTGCAGCCAGATTGCCGGTGGTGCTACCTTCAGTCTGTGTCGGCTTACCCGTCCTGCGGGGCATCGAAGCGGGAGACCGGACGTACGAACTCGTAGCCGCGGCGGTAAGATGGTAGGCATGAGCGATGGAGACCGATTCGACAGCGGCCTGGGGCGCAACGCCGCCAACTTCCAGCCGCTGACCCCGCTGGGCTTTCTCGCCCGTACGGCCGCGGTGCATCCGGACCGCGTGGCCATCGTCCATGGCCCCCAGCGTGTCGACTACGCGGACTACTACCGTCGCACCCGGCGACTTGCCTCCGCTCTGGGCCGTCGAGGACTGGGACCGGGCGACGTGGTTTCGGCGCTGCTGTACAACACCCCTCCCATGCTGGAAGCGCACTTTGGCGTGCCCATGGCCGGGGCCGTGCTCAACACCCTCAACACCCGTCTCGACCCGTCGGTGCTGGCCTACTGCCTGGACCATAGCCAGAGCCGGATGCTGCAGGTGGACTCCGAGCTGCTGCCGCTGGCGCGGGAGGCCCTCGCCGCCGCCGAAGTCCAGCCCGAGCTGGTGGTCTATCGGGACCCGACTCTGGAAGCGTCCGCCGCCACGTCGTACGGCGAGGGAGAGATGGACTACGAGTCGCTGCTGGAGGAGGGGGACACCGAAGCCGACTGGCGCTGGCCCGAAGACGAGTGGGAGGCCATCAGCCTCAACTACACCTCCGGCACGACCGGCCGTCCCAAGGGCGTGGTCTACCACCACCGCGGCGCCTATCTGCTGGCCATGGGCAATCTTCTGGCCGGAGGTATACCGCGCCATCCCGTCTATCTGTGGACCCTGCCGATGTTTCACTGCAACGGCTGGTGCTTTCCATGGACGGTGGCCTTGGCGGCGGGGACGCACGTCTGCCTTCGGCAGGTGAGGCCCGGACCCATCTATGACGCGCTGGCCGACGAGGGCGTCACCTACATGTGCGGCGCGCCCATCGTCATGAACACCCTGCTTGGCGCGGACGAAATGGAGCGCCGCGAGTTTGAGCAGCGGGTGACGTTTCTGACGGCGGCTGCGCCTCCGCCGGAGACGACGCTGGCGGCGATGGCGGCGGCGGGTTTCGAGGTGGTGCACTTCTACGGCCTGACCGAGACCTACGGCCCCGCCTCCGTCTGCGAATGGCGTCCGGTGTGGGACGCGCTCGACGCCTCGGCGCGGGCGGAGAAAGCCTCCCGCCAGGGGGTGCGGTATCCAGTGCTGGAGGGATTTGGCGTACGCGACCCGCAGACGATGGAGCCGGTGCCCGCCGACGGCGCCACTCTGGGGGAGGTGATGTTCCGCGGCAACGTGGTGATGAAGGGCTATCTCAAGGACGCCAAGGCCACGAAAGAAGCCTTCGCCGGCGGCTGGTTTCACTCCGGCGACCTGGGGGTGCTGCATCCCGATGGCTATGTCCAGCTCAAGGACCGCTCCAAGGACATCATC
>CAZPIN010000190.1:0-58937 GCA_964586735.1 uncultured Rhodobacterales bacterium
GGTGGAGCACGGCGGCAGCGGCAGCCGGGCAGCCGCGCCGCTCGCCCGAGAGCTGCTCCATCACGCGCTGACCGGCCACCCGCCGCTGCCTCAGGGAGGCGCCGAGGCATGACCATCACGCTGGACGCCGCGCTGCGCGAGCGCCCCACCCTGCTGGCCCGGCTGGCCCGCCTCAACTGGCCGCTGGTGGTCCTGCTGGGCGCCCTGGGAACGGTTGGCTACGCGATGCTGGTGTCCGCCGCCGACGGTGACCCCGCGCGTTGGGCGCAGGACCACGCCGTCAAATTCGCCTTTGGCCTAGCCGCTATGTTCGCCGTCGCCCTGGTCGATATCCGCGTATGGCGGCGGCTGGCGGCGCCCGCCTATGTGCTGTGCCTGGCAGCGCTAACTGCCGTTGCCCTGTTCGACAACGGCAGCGTCGAGTCGGCGCGCTGGATTTCTCTAGGACCGCTTCACCTCCAGCCATCCGAACCCATGAAGGTAGCCGTAGTGCTTCTGCTGGCCGCGCTTTACGCGGGCGGACTCCAGCCGGCAGTGGACCACTTCTGGCGGCACGTCGTGGCGCTGGGAATCGTAGCGCTTCCCGTCGCCATCGTGTTTCGCCAGCCGGACCTCGGCACCGCCCTGCTGATCGCCCTAGGCGGACTGGCCACCATTTTCCTCGCCGGCATCCCCACAATTTTCGTGATGGCCGGCATCACGCTTGCGGTGGCTGGAATCGCAGCGGTAAGCCTCTCCCGCGACACCGACTGGCAGCTGCTCGCCGACTACCAGTATCGCCGCATTGATGCTTTTCTGGATCCATCTCTGGATCCCTCGGGTGCAGGCTACCATCTGCTGCAGTCGCAGGTCGCGTTTGGCGCCGGGGGCATGTGGGGAGCTGGCTACATGCAGGGGTCCCAGAGCAATTTGGACTTCCTGCCTGAGCAGCACACGGACTTCATCTTCGCGGTGCTGGCCGAGGACTTCGGCTACACAGGCAGCCTGTCCGTGCTGGGGCTGCACGTGGCAGTACTGCTGGTGGCGACGTGGATCATGATGCGTACCCATGGACGCTTCGAGCGACTGGTTGTAGGAGGTATGACGGCTGTGTTTTCACTGTACTTTCTGGTCAACATGTGCATGGTCGTCGGCCTTCTTCCGGTCGTCGGCGTTCCGCTGCCCCTAATCTCCCACGGAGGCTCGGCCATGCTCGCCCTTCTTGTTGCCTTTGGGCTGATGCAGAGCGCTCTTGTGAGCTCCGAGCGGCCAGCGTAAGCCCTGTGACCTGTGTGGTTCTGTTCGGCGGCCGGGAAGAAGGCGTCGAGTCGTGGCAGCGCGCCCTTCTGTCGGCTTTTGAGGCTGAGGGCGTCGATGCGCAGCTGGTAATCGATCCCGCCGCCGTCGAGCCAGCCAGTGTCGACTATCTCGTCTGCCAGTCCAAGGGCATGATTCAGGACTACTCGGCCTTTACCAGTCTCAAGGGACTGCTGAGCGTCTGGGCGGGTGTCGAGTGGCTGGCCTCCAACCCTACCCTTCCCGCCGGCGTCCCAGTGGTGCGCATGGTCGAGGATGGCATGACTCAGGGCATGGTGGACTACACGGTCGGCCATGCCATGGGTTGCCTGCTGCGCGGGGACCCCGAGTGCTGGGGCGAGGCTGCGGATGACGGCGACGAGCATTACCGGAGGCTGTCCTCAGACACATGCGCCGGTGTCATGGGACTAGGCGCCCTAGGGGCTCGCGTTGCTAGCGCCATGCGCGGAATCGGATTCCAGACACTGGGCTGGAGTCGATCCGGACGGCAGCTGGAGAGCGTCGAGGTCTACGGCGGCGACGACGGCCTTGACCCGTTTCTAACCCGCTGCGATATCCTCATCCTGCTGCTGCCGCTGACGCCCGACACCGAGAATCTCCTGGACGGGCGACGACTGGCCCTGCTTCCCAAAGGCGCATCGATCATCAACGCGGCGAGGGGGGCGATCATCGACGACGACGCACTGGTCGACGCGCTGGACCGGGGCCATCTGGCCCATGCGGTGCTCGACGTGTTCCGCGTCGAGCCGCTGCCCGATGAGCATCCCTTCAGCAGGCATCCCAGGATTACGGCCACACCCCACATCGCCTCGACGACGCGTCCAATGACGGGCGCCATCTCCATCGCCCGCCAGATCAGGCGTCGAGAGGCAGGGAACGAGTTCGAATGGGTGTACGACTGGAAGAGAGGCTACTGATGGACAGACCTGAGGCTGGCAACGGCGAACAACCCCAGATGAGCGGCAGGAAGGAGCGAAGGCGGGGCACGGGCATCCCCCTGCTGCGCCCGGCTCCCAGGCAGACCGTTTTCCATCGGCTGCGCGGCGATTTCCTCACCGGCGTGGTGGTGGTCGCACCGCTGGTGATCACTGCGTATCTTGCCTGGACATTTGTGAACTTCGTCGACAACAGCGTCATTCCCTTCATTCCGGACCGCTACAACCCGCAGCGCTTCCTCCCAATTCACATTCCAGGCCTTGGCGTCGTAGTGTTCGTCATTGCTACGACAATCATTGGCGCACTGACCAAGAACATCATCGGCCGGACGCTGCTGCTCTGGAGCGAGAGCCTTCTGCACCGCATGCCGGTGGTGCGCTCCGTCTACAACGCGGTCAAGCAAATCGCCGAGACCGCCCTGAGCCAGTCACAGTCCTCGTTCCGCACCGCATGCCTGGTGCAGTATCCGCGCCAGGGGATTTGGGCGGTGGCGTTCATCAGTACGGAGACGGGTGGCGAAATTCTGCGGCGGGTGCCTGAGGAGGAGATGGTCAGCGTGTTCCTTCCCACCACGCCCAACCCGACTTCGGGCTTTCTGCTTTTCGTGCCCAAGCGCGACGTGATCATTCTGGATATGACCGTAGAGCAGGCTGCCAAGCTTGTCATTTCGGCTGGGCTGGTCGACCCCGAGGCTGTCGATGCTGGCAGGGGCGACCCGCAGGTGGCGCTGGAAGGAGAAAGGCCGGGCCAGACAGCCACAGCCGCCGCTCAGGTACCGCAGGGAGCACCCGGCAAGCAGAGCTGTTGAGGATGCTCGCTGTTGAGCACCAGTGATTCCAATTGATGCAGAATGCCCCGATTTGCCATAGACGCAATCCGATGACACGGACGCATTGGCAAGACCATGTTGCCCTATGGAATCTATTTGATACTGTTTGATACAGTTTTTCCCTCCAGCATATGCTTGCAAAAGTATGCCCGATGCCAAAAGATACTGTTGACGGTCGACCATTCCTATGGTGGCTCGACTGCCACGGGACAGAAGCAGGAGTTGACGCAATGGCTACACTCGTAGTAGACATTCCCACAATCGCTGGCGAATGCCAGATTGCGGGGTATCAGAGCAAGGTCGATGCGGTGGGGATTTCCGATGCAATCTCCCGCCCCCTTGTGCATTTTGCTGGCCCCGGAGGTTCCAGCCCTGTCAGGCACAGCGCGATATGCCTAAAGCGCTATAGGGACTCTGCAAGCCCGCTCATTGCGAAGGCTTGCTCCACCGTTGGAAATCTAGGCGAAGTGAAGGTCTACCTGTTCCGGACCGTAGAGACTGAACTGTTGCCATATATGGTGTTTACGCTGTCCGACGCGTTCATCACCCATGTCAACTACTCGACTGAGGATACGCACGGAATTGCCTTTTCTCCCCACCTTCTTGACAATCTGTCAGACTTCGTACCCCAGTCGTGGCTGGAAGGCATAGAGGGGGCGCTGGGCGCGGGCATGCAGGTACCCACCAGACCCGCGGTGCGGCCCGCGGCTTCCGCCAGCAACATGACCTACACCAACGCGGAAACCGAACGGGTCTGGTTCTACGGAACGAGCGTTACCTGGACCTATACGCAGTACAGTAACGGGTACAGGGCTGGCGACATCTCCAAAAAGTGGAACATCGAGCAAGGCGTAGGGGTGTAGCCGGAGCGCAGGCGCTGTCGCGAATACCCCGCTCAGACAGACATGGGGGAGTCATCGCAACGGCGGTAAACGAATCACTCGCTCCACCATACGTCCGGCTGAAAGCCGTAGAGCGATTCGCGCTGCGGCTTTCGCTGCTCGCTCCACCAAGCGAAGCGGTCCTTAGGTTCGTACCAGAACGGAATGACGTATACGCCGAAGCTGAGGGCGCGGTCGATTGCCCTTGCAGCGGCAGTGAAGTCCGCACGGGTACGGGCCGAGGTGAGCGCGTCCACCATCGCGTCCACCGCCGGCGAAGCGACCCCCATGTAGTTGCGGGTACCGGGCTTCTCGACGCCTTCGCTTCCCCAGTAAAACGCCTGCTCCGCGCCAGGCGACAGCGACAGCCACCAGCGATTGACGATCATGTCGTAGTTGTAGTCTGTCAGCCGAGTCTGGTACTGGGCCGAGTCAACCAGACGAGTGGCGGCACGGATGCCCAGAGGCTCCAGAGCCTTGGCGAAAATCTCGCCTATCCGCTCGTCCGTCTGTGACCGCACGAGAATTTCGAACTCCAGTGCGCGCCCTCCCGCATCGCGCAGCACGCCGCCGTCCACGCTCCAGCCCGCCGCCTCCAGCAGTGCCCGTGCCCGCCGCAGCCGTTGGCGGCGGCCGCGCTCCGAGCCGTCGCCCACTGTCGGCCGCCATTCACCATCGAGCGCCCCTTCAGGAAGCGACTCCTCAAAGGGAAGCAGCAGCTGCCGTTCCCGTCCGGTCGCCGCTCCGCGATGGCCCAGCTCCGAGTTGCCGAAGTAGCTTGGAATTCGCCCGTAGGCCGAACGGTACAGCGTCTCGTTGATCCACTCAAAGTCGAAGACATGCTCGAGGGCCTGCCGCACACGAAGATCATGAAACTGCCAGCGGCGCGTGTTCATCACAAAGCCGCGCATGCCGGTAGGTCGCCTGTGGCCGAGTTCGCCGCGCAGTACCCGGCCGTCCAGAGCGGCGGGAAAGCCGTAGCCCTCCTCCCACCGTACGGGATCCGACTCGCGGTACAGGCGCACTTCGCCAGCCTTGAACGCCTCGAACCTAGCACTGTCGTCGCGGAAGTACTCGTAGCGAATCTCGTCGAAGTTGTTGCGGCCTCGATTGACGGGAAGGTACTTCCCCCAATAGTCGGGGTTGCGCCGGAACAAGATGGAACGTCCCGCATCTACCGACTCGACGAGATAGGGACCACTGGCCACGGGCGGGGCTAACGTGGACTCGGCAAACTCCTTTCCCTGCCAGTCGGCCGCCTTGAGAATCGGCATCAGGCCAAGGAGAAGCGGGAGCTCTTGGTCCGGCTTGTCGAATGTCAGGCGCACGCCACGCTCGCCAAGGTAATCGATCTTCACCACCCTGCTGTAGTAGCGGCGGTGATTGGGACGGCCTTCGTCCCGAAGCGTTTCGAGAGAAAACAGCACGTCCTCAATGGTGACTGGCGAGCCGTCGGAGAACCGCGCTTCCTCACGCAGATGAAACGCCACCCAGGATCGATCATCGGGCGTCTCGACGCTTTCGGCCAGCAGCCCGTACAGCGTGAAAGGCTCGTCGTAGGAGCGCACCAGAAGGCTCTCAAATACGTGCACCCGCATGCCCCAAGGCGCGCGGCCCTTGACGATGTGCGGATTGAGGCTGTCGAAACTGCCGACCTCTCCGTACACCACCCTGCCCCCCTGCGGCGCGTCGGGGTTGGCATGCGGGAAATGGGTGAAGTCGGCAGCGAGGGCGGGCTTGCCCAGTATGGCGATGCCATGCGCGGGTTCGGCGCGGGCGCCGGGAATGGCAGCCGTCAGGCAGGCTGCCGCCGCAACCGCGGCACCGGCGGCCACCACCCGCGCTTCCCTGATTCCCGCCGCCCAAGCAAGCGCTCCCAGTGCAGCCATGGTTCCAGTCTCCTCTGTTTGGCAGCGGCGCAGTCTAGCGCCGTGTATGGGCGGTTACAGGGCGGCAAGGTTCGCAGCGCCACCATCTCTGGACCGCGCCTGGACTCGTCGCTGCGGAGTCCCCGCCAGCCGATTCGCCAAAGAGCGAATCACCCTGCGGCAGCTGATTCGCAGGAGGCGATTCGCGTGCCCGCGAATCGATGCAAGTCGCCCGGTCCATGACCATGGAACAATGAGGCGAATCACTTCCACCATCGGCGTGCGCCGCAAATTCTGCCGGATATAGTATTCATTCGGCTACTGATAGCCAGATGTGGTGTGCAATTTTAATTCAAAAAATTTCAAAAAGATGCTTGCCATGCCGTCAGATTGCGCGTATAATGCGCTTGATGCTCGATAGGTTTCTTGACCTGTGAGAAACCTGCCTCAAGTAACTCTGCGCCTCCGGCTTCGGCCGGAGGCGTTTTTTCTTGGAAGCCGCCAGCGATTGGGAGCAGCGCCAGCGGGCTGGATGATGGCAGCTTCGAGTCGCAATGGCGACCGGATACAGGTACGATGGACCCTCCGGCGGGGCGTAGCGCAGCCTGGTAGCGCGTCGGCTTTGGGTGCCGAAGGTCAGCAGTTCGAATCTGCTCGCCCCGACCAACCGCCAGCGTACCGCTGCCAGTCCCGCTGCAATGCAGGTCCCGTCCCGCCATGGATTTCGACCTAACATCAGAACAGCGGCAGGTTCGCGACATGGCGCGAAAATTCGCGGCCGAGCGTCTGGCGCCCCACACCCGCGAGTGGGATGAAGAGTGCTCGCTTTCCTTTGATGTCCTGCGCGACCTCGCTGAACTAGGGCTGGCTGGCATCAACGTCTCCGTTGACCGCGGCGGGGCCGGACTGGGCCGCCTCGAGGCGGCCATCCTGTACGAAGAGCTGGCCCGAGGCGACGTGTCACTGGCGGCCTACATGAGCATTCACAGCATGGTCGCCTGGATGGTCGACCGTTTCGGCAGCAACGAGCAGCGCACCCGCTGGCTGCCCGGCCTCCTTGCCATGAACACTTTCGCCAGCTACTGCCTGACCGAACCGGAGGCGGGATCCGACGCGGCGGCGCTTCGCACTACGGCGCGACTGGACAGCGACGGCCACTATGTGCTCGACGGCAGCAAAGCATTCATCTCGGGGGCTGGTACTTCGGATGTCTACGCCGTGATGTGCCGCACAGGCAGCAGCGGGACTGACGGCATCTCCTGCATCCTGGTGCCGGGCGACGCCGAGGGCCTGAGCATTGGCGCGCAGGAAAGGAAGATGGGATGGCGCAGCCAGCCCACTGCGACCGTGCGGTTGGACGGCGTGCGGGTGCCCGCCGCCAGCCGTCTTGGCGAGGAAGGTATGGGATTTCGCCACGCCATGGCCGGCCTTGACGGCGGACGGGTCAACATCGCCGCCTGCTCGCTGGGCGGCGCGGCCTGGGCGCTGAACGCGGCTCGCCGCTACGCCAAGGAGCGCCATGCCTTCGGCGGAGCGATTGCCGACAAGCAGGCGGTCGCCTTTCAGCTCGCCGACATGGCCACTGGCCTCGAGGCCTCCCGGCTCATGGTTTGGCGCGCCGCCGCTGCCCTTGACGGCTGCGAACCGGACGCCTCCGGCAGGGTGGCGATGGCCAAGCTGTTCGCGACCGAAACCTGCTGGAAGATTGTCGACGACGCGCTTCAGATTCACGGCGGCTATGGGTACATCCGCGACTACGGGCTGGAGCAGCGTCTGCGGGATCTTCGCGTCCATCGAATCCTCGAAGGCACCAGCGAGATCATGCGGCTGATAGCTTCGCGTATGGTACTGGCAGAAGACTGACCGTACCTGCTGACGACAGCAACCGGATCATCCGCCATGCAGCAGTACCCTTGCCCCTCCTCCACCCGCTTCCTTGGCCGCGCCGCCGACGGCGCAGTAACCTGACCGCAGCCGCCTAGACGAGTGCAGCCGCATGAACGCCACAGACGACATCCTGTTCAGCCGCCACGGCGGCCGGGCCCACGTCCTTCTCAACCGTCCGCAGGCGCTCAACGCCGTCACCCGCGACATGCTGCTTCGTCTGGAGGACCGGCTGGAGGCATGGCGTGAGGACGAATCGGTAGCGGTGGTGACCATTCAGGGGACGGGCGGCCGCGCATTCGCTGCGGGCGGCGATGTCCGTGTGTTGTACGAAGCGGGCAGGTTTGACGGTTCGCGCAATTTCCCCTTCTACGCCGACGAGTATCGCGTCAACGCCCGCATTAAGCGCTATTCCAAGCCCTATGTCGCGTTCATGGACGGAATCACCATGGGCGGAGGCGTTGGCCTGTCAGTGCATGGGTCGCATCGCGTCGTCGGCGATGGCACCGTATTCGCCATGCCAGAGACTGGCATCGGGCTGTTTCCCGACGTGGGCGGCAGTTACTTTCTGCCGCGGCTGCCCGGCCACGTCGGCCTGTATCTGGGGCTTACCGGCCATCGCCTCAAGGCGGCAGACTGTCTCTACGTGGGTCTGGCCGAGACCTACATCCCCTCCAGCGATATCGCTTTGGCCATCAAGGCTCTCGATTCCATCGTCTGGAACGGCGACCGCGCAGCGGCCGACGCGGAGGTTCAGCATCGCCTCGCAGCGTTTGGAGGCCAGCCCGGCGATTCTGAACTGCGCGGTGTGCGGGCTTCCATCGACGAGGCATTCGGTACTGACTCGCTCGATGGCCTGCTGCAGGAGCTGGAGGCTGACGACGACGACTGGCGAACCAAGCAGGCGGAGGTACTCGGCAAAATGTCTCCCACCAGCCTGTGCGTGGCGTTCCGGCAAATTCGCTTGGGCGAAAACCTCTCCTTCGAAGCCTGCCTGCGCATGGAGTACCGGCTGGCGAGAGCCTTCATGACCAGCCATGACTTCTACGAAGGAGTCCGCGCAACAATCATCGAAAAGGACGGAAGTCCGCGCTGGCGCCCAGCCACCGTCGACGAGGTTCAGGAGCGCGCGATTCTGGAGATGTTCGAGCCTCTTGGCGGCGATGATCTGCAGCTCTAGCTGCCAGCAGGGACCAGAGGCCGCATGAAATACCGGTCCACGAGGGTTGGCGGCGCGCCCGCAGGAGAGGACGCCGGCTGGCTGGCCGAGTTCGCCCAGCGGGAAACCGCGCCGGTTCTGCATGTCGCCCGCCTTGACCGGCGCCTGGCCGAAGTCGTCGAGGCGCTGACCTTTCGCGCCCCCAGCCTCTCCGTTCTGGAGCTTCCTGCATGGGACTGCCAGCCCTACGACCGCATCTCGCCTCGGCCCGATATCGCCGGACGCCGCTCCGAGACCCTGACCCGGCTGTCGAGGGGCATGGACGGACCCTGCGTCGTAGCCACCACCGTCAACGCCGTGCTTCAGCGGCTGCCGCCGCGCGCCCATTTGCGACAGGGACACTGGCGGGCGCGTGTTGGAGAGAAGGCCGAAATGGACCAGATCGTCCAGCGCCTGGCCTGGAGCGGCTACACCCGGGTCCCCTCCGTCGCCCTGGCTGGCGAGTACGCGGTGCGCGGCGGCATCCTCGACGTCTTCAGCCCGCAGCACGCGCTGCCCATGCGGCTGGAGTTCGCCTTCGACCGGCTGGAGGCCGTGCGCCGCTTCGACCCCCTCGACCAGCGCTCGGTCGGCGAACTGGAGGAGGCCGAGCTGCACCTCGCCGGCGAGGCGGGCCTTGATCCCGACTCCGTCGCCCGCTTCCGCCAAGGCTACCTGCGCATGTTCGGCGTGCCGGGCGACGCCGACCCCCTCTATCACGCGGTCGCCGAGGGGCGCCGCTACCAGGGCATGGAGCATTGGCTGCCGCTGTTCCATGATTCGCTGGAGACGGTTTTCGACTACCTGCCCAAAGCGCCGGTGGTACTCGACGAGCTGGCGGCCAATGCCGTGCCGCAGCGTCTGGAGTCGGTTGCGGACCTCTACCAGCGGCGCCTTGCCCAGGCCCAGGAGGAGCAGTGGTCCTACCGCCCCTGCCCCGCCGAGCAGATGTTCCTTGACGAGGCGGAGCTTGCCGAGCGCCTGAAGCGTCGCCGCATCTTTCAGCTCGTCCCCGGACGTATTCCCGGCAGCACGGATTCCATCGACCTCGGCGCGCGGCCGGGCAGGGATTTCGCCGCCGAGCGAGCGCAGAAGGACGCCGACGTGTTCGAGGCGCTGGCCAGGCATCTAAACGACCTGCGCCGACAGGGAAAGGGAGTACTGATCGCGGCGTTCTCCCAAGGAGCGCGGGAGCGCATCGCCCTCACCCTCGGGCGCATGGCCTGCGCTGTGCAGGAGGTGGACAGCTGGGAGGAATTCGAGCGCGCCGGCGACGGGGCGTCTCCTGCAGCCTGCATCGCGGTTTGGCAGCTGCCCGCCGGCTACGAGACGGACCGCTACGCGGTCATATCTGAGCAGGACGTACTGGGAGACCGGCTCGTCGCCCGCACGGTTTCGCCCCGCCGACCGCGCGACTACCTGCGCACGGTCGAGGACCTGGCACCCGGCGACCTGGTGGTACACAGCGAATTCGGCCTGGGGAAATTCTGCGACCTTGAAACCATCCGCGCCGGAGGCGCCGTCCGCGACTGCGTGACCCTCGAGTATCTGGGCGGCGACCTGCTGCGCGTGCCCGTCGAGAACATCGACCTCCTCTACCGCTACGGCGAGGGCGAATCGATAACACTCGACAGGCTGGGGGCGGCGGGATGGCAGGCGCGCAAGGCCCGCGCCCGCAAGCGCATCCGCGAGCTGGCCGAGGGGCTGCTGCAGGTCGCAGCCGAGCGGGAGCTGAGGCGGGCCCCGGTGGTCGCCAGGCCTGAAACAGGATTCGAGGAGTTCTGCGCCCGCTTCCCCTATCTGGAGACGGACGACCAGCTGACGGCGGTCGACAGCGTGTTTGCCGACATGGCGTCGGGGCGGCCGATGGACCGCCTGATCTGCGGCGACGTCGGTTTCGGCAAGACCGAAGTGGCACTGCGCGCCATCTTCGCCGCCGCCGCGGCGGGAGGACAGGCAGCCATTCTGGCGCCCACTACCCTGCTCGCCCGCCAGCACCACCGGCTGATCGAAGAGCGGTTTGCGGGGTTTCCGTTCAAGGTCGGCTTGCTCACCCGCTTCACGGTTCCGGAGGCGGCGCGAACCCTGACCGCGGAGCTTGAGGAGGGCAAAGTGTCCGTCGTGGCTGGCACGCACGCGCTGCTGTCCCGCCGGGTGAAGTTCGCTGACCTTCGCCTGCTGGTGGTGGACGAGGAGCAGCAGTTTGGAGTGGAGCAGAAGGAGCGCCTCAAGGCCATGCGTGGCAACCTCCACGTGCTGTCCATGAGCGCGACGCCTATTCCCCGCACCCTCAATCTCACGCTAAGCGGCCTGCGACCCATGAGCGTCATCGCCACGCCCCCCGCCGACCGGCTTGCCATCCGCACATACGTACTGCCTTTCGACATGGAAACCGTGCGCGAGGCGCTGCTGCGCGAGCACCTGCGCGGGGGCCAGTCGTTCGTGCTGGTCCCCCGCATCTCGGATCTGGAGCCGATGGTCAACCTTCTGGAGCAGTCCGTACCCGAAGTAAAAATCGCAGTCGCCCATGGGCAGCTGCCGGCAGCGGACCTGGAAAAGCGCATGACGGGCTTCTACGACGGCGCGTACGACGTGCTGCTGTCGACCACCATCATCGCCTCGGGACTCGACATCCCCCGCGCCAACACTCTGGTGGTGATACGCTCGGACCGATTCGGCCTGGCCCAGCTGCACCAGATACGGGGCCGCGTTGGACGGTCGAAACTGCGCGCCTACGCATACTTCACGACCGACCCGCGCACCGGGCTTACCGAAAACGCGCAGCGCCGCCTTGAGGTGCTTGCCGCCACCGAGGAGCTGGGATCAGGAATCGCCCTGGCAAGCCGCGACCTTGACATCCGCGGAGCGGGAAACCTGCTGGGGGCAGAGCAGGCAGGACATATCCGCGAGGTGGGAACGGAGCTGTATCAGGAGATGTTGGAGGCCGAGGTGCTGCGCCAGCGCGCCGCCACCGGTGTGGAGGAAGAGGAGGACTGGTCGCCTCGCATCGAAATCGGGGTATCCGCCCGCATCCCGGAATCCTATATCGCCGATTTCGCCACGCGCCTAGGCCTGTACCGCCGACTAGCCGACATGAAGGACGCCCAGTCCATTGAAGGCATGGCGGCGGAGATACGCGATCGCTTTGGCCCGCCCCCGGCCGAGGTCGAGCGTCTCTACGCGGTCATGAAGGTAAAGACTCTCTGCCACGCCAGCGGTATAGCGTCCATCGACATCGGAGGACGAGGCGCCAAGGTGGGGTTTCGGCCCTCGGCGATGGCCAAGCCAGAACGGCTTGTGGACTATGTGCTGTCCAAGCCCGGAGACCTGCAGCTGCGGCCGGATGGGACACTGCTGGTGAAGCGGCGCTACGAGCGAATCGCTGAGCGTGCAGAGGCGGCCATCAGCCTGTGCCGCGAGATCGCCAAGGCCATGGCAGCCTAGCGGATTGCGGAAGGCACTGGCTCTGGATTTGCCGCAGGTGTTTGATCTGACGAAGGCAATGCCCAGATAATTCGTGCTTTGGATAATGCGGGCATAGAACTCAAGACGCTGCAGCAGGTATGCGAGGACCTATAGCTGGCACAGGTGGACTTCGCGAGGCGGCCCGTGAGAATTGCCGGTATGCTATCGTTGCGCGCTGCTGGATGGGATTGTCCTAGCATCGGTTACAGTCGCAACCAGCTTGGAGGTGTGGACAATGCTTGCAGGTGAACCCAGTTTCTCCGTCGGCATCGAGGAGGAATACCTGCTGGTCGAGGCGAGCAGCGGGGCCTTGGCCAGCGACCCTCCAGCGGAGCTTATGGAAGCGTGCAAGAGTGAGCTTGGTGACCAGGTCAGCCCCGAGTTCCTGCGCTCGCAGATCGAGGTGGGCACGGTACCGTGCGACACGATCCAGCAGGCAGGAGATGACCTGCGACGTCTGCGGGGCACCATTGCTGAAGTCGCCCAGCGCTATGAGCTCGCCCCTATTGCCGTATCCACGCATCCTTTCGCCGATCACGGCCTGCAGCCCCATACAGAGAAGGAGCGGTACAACATCCTTGCCCGCGATCTGCAGGCAGTTGCCCGACGGTTGCTGATCAGCGGCATGCACGTCCACGTAGGCATTGAAAACGAAGACTTGCGGATTGACCTGCTCGACCAGGTAACGTATTTCCTGCCCCATATCCTCGCCCTGAGCACGTCGTCTCCATACTGGCGCGGGAAGGACACCGGACTGATGTCTTATCGAGTCGCAGTCTGGGACGAGCTTCCACGAACCGGCCTTCCCGAGCGCTTCGACTCTTGGAGCGAATACCAGCGGCTGCTTGAGCAGCTGCGCCACGCGGAACTGATCGAGGACGCCAGCAAATTGTGGTGGGACGTTCGCCCCAGCGCACGCTATCCCACCCTGGAAATGCGCATTTGCGACTTGCCGCCGCGGCTGGAGGACAGCCTGTGTCTGGCGGCCATGTTCATGTGCACGCTGCGCATGCTGTACAGGCTGCGCAAGGGAAACCAGCGTTGGCGGCGCTATCCAAGCATCCTCATCAAGGAGAACCGCTGGCGTGCGCAGCGTTACGGCTTCGACCATGGCCTTGTGGACTTTGGGCTGGGCAATCAAGTGCCCTATCCGGGCTTGCTTGAGGAGATTCTGGAGCTTTGCGAAGAGGACATGGACGCGCTTGGATGCGCTGACCAGATGCTGCACTCTCGTGAAATCCTCCAACGAGGCACTGGCGCACACCGCCAGAGAGCGGTGCTGTCGGCTTCGATGGAGCAGGGAATGAGCCGCGAAGATGCCCTGAGCGAGGTCGTCCGAGACTTGGCAAAGGAGACGGTGGCCGATCTTTAGGACAACAGCCAAGCCAGAAGGCATAGGTACTCGTGAGCGGCACATCCCCAGTGCGCAATTGCGTGAGGAGTGTTCCACATCTAGGCATTTTCCATCAAGCTAGCCAAGACTTCCTCACCCTGCACTTACCTTCCTTCTTCTCCTGAGATGGGGCTGCTCGGTGCAGGAATGGCTACTGAAGCCTACTGAAGGCTAGTGAACGCTAGTGAAGGCTAATGAAGGCTAATGAACGCTAATGAAGGCTAATGAACGCTAATGAACGCTAATGAAGGCTAATGAATGCTAATGAACGCTAATGAACGCTAATGAACGCTAATGAACGCTAATGAACGCTAATGAAGGCTAATGGAAGACATCGTACTACATCTTGACGTATGGCTCTATGCTGCAATATATGAACGGGGCAACGCTATTCAAGCACCAAATCATGCACATCAACTTCCGCTACTGTCCGCATTAGCCATTGTAGAAATCCAAACCGCAAACGATCGAGTCGGTAATCTGTAGTACCCTCTTCTACGATTGTCTGAAATTATGATATTTCTTTGCTTCAAAGCTTGCAGGGCATTGGTCGCGGTTGTTCCGCTCACTCCACTTGAACTCACAATATCTCTTCGCGAAACCCATGAATCTCCAAATTGTGCCAAATATCGAAGCACTTTGCGGTACTGCTCTGAGTTGATGTTTTTGAAATACATCGCATCAAAATACCTTTCCCCAATACGCCATATTGCTCCGTTTTCTGAATATGCGCCGTCTACCACATCTTCAACGGTAATGCAATTGTCACAATCTGATTCAAAGGCTGAATATGCGTATTGCTGCAAGAAATGCGGATAGCCTTCCGACAACCCTCCAAGCCTGTCAATCGAATCATCGCAAATGCTAATTGCTTGAGAACTTTCCTCATTGGTTAGATTCATCCCACGCAAAATTACCTCTCTTTGCTCATCAATCCCCAAGGGTTGCAAATTTAGCATGGTGAGTATTCTCAACGACGACTCATGGCTCTCTCTAAGATTGTCCACAACTGACAGCTGGCCTGCCAAGTTAAATTGAACTCTGTTACAATCCCGTCTTGAAAGCCTCTCTGTGATGATTTTCAGCAATGCCCCAAGATTTGCGGAAGACGGAGGGTAATCTACCTCATCCATAAGAATTGTAACTCCATCGCAACCCCTTGTTTCTGCAATGTCATGAAGCACGGTAATAAGATCATCAAGAGCCTGATCTGTGCTCGATGCTGGTACTGGAGCATTGTAGGATATGCCCATTGCCTCCCAACGAGACAAAACTCCCATGTCTTTTTTGCTCGACTCTTCAGCACATCGTATGAATTCAAGGTTGAGCGCAGCTCGCGTAGAATCATCTCGATAATGTCTATATCGCGCTGTACTCCGTATAAATCGACAGACAATGTGAGAAAGTTATAATTCTCACCGTTAGCGGGAATTTTCCCGCGAGCCAACAAATAGACGTAATGCAGGAGAGACGACTTCCCTATTCCACGTTCCCCCGTAATCAGAAGATTCGGTGGATTGCCGTGTTTGGCCTGAAACAAAGATCGCTTGATGATCTCGATCTCGCTCACACGACCAGCAAACAAATTTGGATCGGCAATGCGATCTGGTTTGAATGGGTTGTACTTCATGGCTCACTCCTGTTGCAAGCCTGCTCCACAGAGCCTACCGCCAGTTTGCTTTGTTGGTAAGTTCCCGCCTCGGCGAGCACTTGATGGGACGGCAGCATGTGTACCGCACCGCTGTCAGCATACCAGTCAGACGGAAGGCTGTCAAGCCTCGTACTCCCTTAGGTCCGCAATGACCTTGCCGTCGTTGGGAAGCGTGTCCATGCTCTCAAGCTGCACCCCGCACGAAAGCCCCGTAACCTCATGCACCGCCTCCCGGATGCGCGCCAAGACTGTCTCTCCGGTGGCCTCTGACTCGCACCGTACGAGCAGATGGTCCTTCTCCCCTTCCCTGCTCACCTCCAGCCGAATTCTCCCTTCCGCACTGCACCGGCTGGCAATCTCCGCCACCTGGGAGGTATGCACGAACATCCCCTTCACCTTGGTGGACTGATCCGCCCTGCCCATCCATCCCTTGATCCGCATGGGCTGCTGGCCATCGCTCTCCTTGATAAAGGCGCTCAGATCCCCCGTGGCGTAGCGAAACAGCGGGTAGACATACTCCAAAGACGTCACCACCACCTCGCCCACCTCGCCAACAGGCACCGGGTCGCCCGTCCCTGGCCGCACGATTTCCACAACCACCAGCGAATCGGTAAACATGCCCTCCACGCCCTGTTTCTCGCAGGCAATATGCCCCACGTCGGCGACTGCGTAGCATTGGCGGCAGTCGATTCCACGGTTCCCGTACTCCTCGCGCAATGATGGATACAGCGCACCCCCGGACACCAGCGCTTTCTTGAAGCAAGTCAGCGGTTCTCCCTCCTCATCCGCCCTGTCAAGTATCGCCTTGAGAAAGTCCGGCGTACCGACATAGGCCGTCGGCTTGAGCATCCGGGCAATCTGCACCTGCTGACTGGTGCCGCCGGTGCCCGCCGGTATGACGGTCGCGCCTCGGTGCCGCGCTCCCTCCTCCATCATCGCTCCCGCTGGCGACCCGTGATAGGAAAAACAGTTGAGGACGATGTCGTCGCTGCCGATGCCAGCGGCTGCCAACGGGGTATGCAGCCTCCAGCCTATTCCCGCATCTACGCCCCCTACCTCTTGGAGCTTGAAGCTGCGCCCCGGCTCGAAGACGGGTCCTGGCGAAACGAAGATGGTCGATATTCCATCTCCGCCTCCCAACTTGCAGCACTGCAGTCCGCCAAACGGCGGGGCCTCCGCCTGCAACTCCCGCAGCTTCGCCTTGTTGATGACGGGAAGGGCAGCGAGCGCCTCGCGGCTGTCCACTTCCTCGACGTCAATTCCGTCGAGAATCTTCGCCCACCCCAGCGACTGCTCTTTGGCGTACTTCAGTATCTGCGGAAGCAGAATCATCTGAAGCCTTTGGTCCATCCGCTGGCTTTCCTTCCCGCTGTCAGGCACTGCCGCCTCCCCTGAATTCCCTGCGTCCGCCGTTCAGCAGTCGCGAGGCGTGATTCCCTGCTCCGCAGCGTAGGCCGCTGAATCAGCCTCGATCAGCGGGTCGATAATTTCGCGGTCGGGGGTAAAGAAATCCGACACCGCTTTCCATGCCTGCGCTTTGGCGTCCCACTGCTGCATCGCCACTACGCCCGGTCCGGTATGGTTGCGGCATGTAATCTTCACCTCCGGCACGAAACCCTCGATACCGACCGCCTTCAGGCGCGCTGCATCCATCTCCAGCGCTTCGAAGCCGTCGCGGAGCTGGGCTCCCGTAATCTCGCGGGTGCTGTGGATTTCCATCGCTGTGCGAATGGCCTCGACGGTCCACACCGCCTGCATCATCCCGCGGTTGTAGAGTATTTCCCCTACTGCCGAGCGCTCACCGCTTCCCATGCCCTTGTCATACAGGTGTGTGAAGATGTCCTGATGCGCCTGCGTATCGGCGCCGGGCCGGTGGAAGCCACCCGCCAGAAATCCGTCGGCGGCCATGCCAGCAGGGCGCACGTCAATTTCAGTTCCCGACCACCAGTTGCCTATGAAGCGGTTCATGGGGTACCGAATCGAGGCGGCCTCCTTGACCGCCACCTGATTCATGACGCCCCAACCCCACAGCAGAATCCAGTCCGGACGTTCTCGGCGAATCTGGAGCCAGGCTGCCTTCTGCTCCTGTCCTGGATGATCGACTGCCAGCAGAAGAAGCTCGAAGCCGTGCTTTTCCGCCAGCGCCTCCAGCGGGGTGATGGGCTCCTTGCCGTAAGCCGAGTTGTGGTAGACCAGCGCAATCTTCTTCCCGCTCAAATTGCCCATACCGCCCTCCTGCTCGCCGATGTACTTGATGAACACCGATGCCTGGTCCCAGTATGTTGCCGGGAAGTTGAATACCCACGGAAACACCCGCCCGTTGGTAGCCGAGGTGCGCCCGTAGCCCATCGAGAAGATAGGTATCTCGTCCGCCGCCGCTTTCGGGATGAGCTGGTAAGTGGCGCCAGTCGAATTGGGCTGGAACACCAGCGCCCCGTCGCCCTGGTTCTTCAGGCTCTCGTAGCACTCGACTGCCTGCGCGGTGTTGTAGGCGGTCTCGCACTCGACCACGTTGATGCGGACACCGTTGATGCCACCATCGCGCTCGTTGAGCATGTGAAAATAGTCTACGTATCCGTTGGCAAGCGGCGCCCCGCCGGGGGCATAAGGGCCGGTACGGTGGGTCAGCGCCGGCACTAGCAGCTCGTAGGCAAGGACTGGCGTGGCAAGAGCCGCAAAAATCATCGCGGCGGCGGTGCATTGGTAAATGCGGTTCATGAGGGTTCTCCTTGGCTTGACGCCAGCCTAGCTGAGCCAGCGCTTTCGGCGGCGGTAGGAGCGCGCCTCGCGGAAGCTTCGGCGCTCACCTTCGGACATGCCGAGATAGAACTCCCGGACATCCTGATTCTGGCCCAGCTCCTCGGCGGAGCCATCCATCACCACGCGGCCTGACTCTAGTATGTATCCGTAGTCGGCGAATTGCAATGCCATGCTAGCGTTCTGCTCGGCCAGCAGCACCGACACGCCTTCCTGCTGGTTGAGGCGCCGCACGATCTCGAAGATTTCCCCCACCAGCTGCGGCGCCAGCCCCATGGACGGCTCGTCCAGCAGAATCAGCCGCGGGCGCGACATCAGCGCCCTGCCAATCGCGCACATCTGCTGCTCGCCGCCCGATGTAAAGCCTGCCTGCGAACGCCGACGCTCCCTCAGGCGGGGAAAGTACCCGTAGACCCGCTCAATGTCGGCTGCAACGGCCGTGCGCCCATCCTGGCGAGTGTAGGCCCCCGCCAGCAGATTTTCCTCGATCGTCAAATGCTCGAAGCAGCGCCTGCCTTCCATGACCTGCACCACGCCGCGCCGCACCAGCTCCGCCGGTGACAGCCCGTCCACCCGCTCGCCCTCGAGCATGATCTCCCCCCGCGTCACCTCGCCACGCTCGGAGCGAAGGAGATTGGAGACTGCCTTGAGAGTCGTTGTCTTGCCGGCCCCGTTGCCACCCAGCAGGGCAACCACGCCGCCTTCCCACAGGGACAGGCTGACGCCCTTGAGCACGAGAATCACGCGGTCATAGACGACCTCGATGTTCTTGACCTCAATCAGCGGCAGCGCGTCCATTCTCTCCTCCATGATTAGTACGGGAATGGCCACAGCCGCAATTTTTCCTTGACCAGCGACCACAGCCTGGCAAGGCCATGAGGCTCGACGACCAAGAAGAAAACGATCAGGCCGCCGAACACCACAATCTCGACATGCTTAGCGGTGACCGAAAGAAGGCCGAAACCGTCCACCAGCAGTTTCTTGAGAAGGATGGGCATCACCACCATGAACGCCGCCCCCAGCAGCGGCCCCAGCATCGAGCCGAGTCCGCCGATGATCACCATGAACAGCACGAGAAAGGAGACGTTGATGCCGAATGCCTCGCCAGTCTCCGCCGCCCCCAGCCAGATTGCGAAGTACAGCGCCCCCGCCATGCCGATGTAGAAGGAGCTGACGGCGAAGGCCGACAGTTTCGCCCTCAGCGGGTCGACGCCGATGATTTCGGCGGCGATATCCATGTCGCGGATGGCCTGCCAGCTGCGGCCTAGCCTCCCGCGCACAAGATTGCGAGCTATCAGCCCGAATCCCACCAGAAAGCACAGGCAGAACAGATAGGTCGCCCAGGGCGCCGCCGTCGCTCCGGTAACCTCGACGCCAAATATCGTCCGGGTCGGGCTGGTGATCTGTCCGCTGGCGGAGTGGTTGTAGAACCATGGCACCCGGTTGAACAGCCAGACTAGGAAAAACTGCGCCGCCAGAGTCGCCACCGCCAGATAGAAGCCCTTGATGCGCAGCGATGGCAGGCCAAACAGCGCTCCCGCCGCCGCAGTCACCGCCCCCGCCAGCAGCACGATGACGGCGATGGAGAGATCGGGAAACGCCGTCATCAGCTTGTAGGAGGTGTAGGCGCCGACCGCCATGAAGCCGCCGGTGCCCAGCGACAGCTGGCCGCAGTAGCCGGTGAGGATGTTGAGGCCGATGGCCGCCAGCGCATAGACCACCACCGGCACGAGGATGGCCTTTTCCCAGTAGTCGTTAATCAGCAGCGGCACGACTAGGAAGGCAGCGGCCAGGGCCAGATAGAAGCCCCAGCGGTCCTGGAGAATGGGGAAGGTCTGCTGGTCCTCGCGGTAACTGGTGCGGAACTGGCCGGTCTCTCGGTACAGCATCGCTCTACACCCTCTCGATGATGCGCTCGCCGAAGAGGCCCTGCGGGCGCACCAGCAGGAACGCCAGCGCCAGCATGTAGGCGAACCAGTTCTCGATGGCGCCGCCGACCAGCGGCCCCAAATAGACTTCGGCAGTCTTTTCGCCCAGTCCGATGATCAGCCCGCCGACAATGGCACCGGGTATGGACGTGAAACCTCCCAGAATCAGCACCGGAAGGGCCTTGAGAGCGATCAGCGACAGCGAGAACTGCACCCCCGACTTGGACCCCCACATGATGCCGGCGATCAGGGCGACGATGCCGGAGACCGACCACACCACGATCCAGATGGTGCGCAGGGAGATGCCCACCGACAGCGCCGCCTGATGGTCGTCCGCCACCGCCCGCAGTGCGCGGCCGATTCGGGTGAAGTGGAAAAATACCGACAGCGCCGCCACTAGGGCGGCGGCGACGGCCGCGGCGGCCACCTCGAGTTTTTCGAAATAGAGATTGAAGCGGTCCAGGGCCCAGTCCGACGCCCCCTGCGGCAGGCCGATATCGAGAATCTTCACATCCGCTCCCCAGAGGATGTCGCCAACCCCCTCTAGTACGTAGGCCAGGCCGATGGTCGCCATGAACAGCGAGATTGGCGGCTGGTTGACTAGATGCCGCAGCACCAGCCGCTCTACCAGCCAGGCCAGGCCGACCATCACCGCGCCCGCAGCTGGAATCGCCAGCCAGACCGGCATGGCCAGCGCGTCGACCTGGCGATGCAGAACCGGTACCGTGCCGGTCATCAGTCCGACCAGGGTCAGGGCGGCGAACAGGCACATCACCCCCTGGGCGAAGTTGAACACCGCCGAAGCCTTGAAGATCAGCACGAAGCCCAGCGCGACCAAAGCGTACATCACCCCCGCCATCAGCCCTGACAGGGCGGTCTCCAGCAGAAATAGCATCGTTCCGCCCCCTAGTGCGCCACGCCCAGATAGGCGTCGACCACCGCCGGGTCGCCGCTGACCTCGGCGGGCGTGCCGTCGGCGATCTTGCGTCCGTAGTCGAGCACCGCCACCCGGTCCGAAAGGTCCATGACCACCCCCATGTCATGCTCGATCAGGGCGATTGCGGTGCCGTACTCGTCGTTGACATCAAGCACGAAGCGGCACATGTCCTCCTTCTCCTCGACGTTCATCCCGGCCATCGGCTCGTCCAGCAGCAGCAGCGTCGGCTCCGCCGCCAGCGCCCGTCCCAGCTCGACCCGCTTCTGCAGCCCGTAGGGCAGCCTGCCCACTGGCGTCCTGCGGATGTGCTGGATCTCGAGAAAGTCGATCACCCTCTCCACTGCCTCGCGGTGCTCGATTTCCTCGCGTTCGGCCGGACCGCGCCAAAGGGCCTGGGCCAGAAGGCCTGATCGCATGCGGGCAATGCGCCCCGCCATGATGTTGTCGAGGACGCTCATGCCCCGAAACAGGGCGATGTTCTGAAACGTGCGCGCGATGCCCTGGCGGGCAATCTCGTGCGGCTTTGCCCGCTTTTGGCGGACGCTGCCATGAAAGTGCACTTCGCCCTCCTGAGGGTGGTAGAAGCCATTGATGACGTTGAGCAGCGACGACTTGCCCGCGCCGTTGGGGCCTATGATGGAGCGTATTTCCGCCCTTCGGATGTCGAGGCTCACGCCCTCGACAGCGGTCACGCCGCCAAAACGCATGGTAACCCCATGCAGCTCCAGAACCGGCTTGCGCTCCTCGGACGGCGGCCACTCGCTCATGCCGCCCGCGCCCCCAAAGCGTCGGACTCGCAGGTTTCGATGCGCAGGTCTGCCTCGACCATGCCCTTGCGTCCATCTTCGTAGGTGACTTCGGTGCGGACGCGCACGCTGTCCGAGCCGTCGTAGAAGGCGGCAATCAGGTCGCCGTAGCGCTCCTCTATGATGCGGCGGCGCAGCTTGCGGGTGCGGGTCAGCTCGCCATCGTCGGCGTCGAGTTCCTTGTGCAGTACCAGGAAGCGGCGGATTTGGCAGGGTGCCAGCGCGGGATCGCAAGCCAGGGAGCGGTTAACCCCGGCGATATGACTGGCAAGGATCTCCCGCACCCGCGGGTGGCCCGCCAGCTCCTGATAGGAGGCGTAGACGACGCCATTGCGCTCAGCCCAGCTGCCCACCGCCTTGAGGTCGATGTTGACCATCGCGCATACCTCGTCACGGCCATCACCCACCACCACCGCCTCCTGAATCTCGGGAAAGAACTTTAGCTTGTTTTCAATGTACTTGGGCGAGAACACCGCGCCGCCTGCCAGACGGCCAACGTCCTTGATGCGGTCGAGGATGCGCAGATGGCCCGTTCCCTCCTCAATGAGACCGGCGTCGCCAGACCGAACCCAGCCATCCTCGGTGCGCGCCGCGACCGTAGCGTCGGGGTTGCGGAAGTACTCGCGGAACACTCCCGCCGAACGGTACTGCACCTCGCCTGCCTCGTCGACTCGCAGATCCACTCCTGGGCATGGCGGCCCCGCCGTGTCCTCCCGCGCCTCCCCGTCGGACTGGCCTGCAACGAACACCGTCGCCTCGGTCTGCCCGTAGAGCTGCTTGAGATTGATGCCCAGCGAGCGGTAGAACCGGAACACATCCGGGCCCACGGCCTCGCCGGCGGTATAGCCGCAGCGCACCCGGCTCAGCCCCAGCGCGTTGCGCAGAGGAGCATACACCAGCAGATTGCCCAGCGCGTACATGGTACGATCCGTCCAGCGCACCGGCTGGCCGTCGATGATGCGCCAGCCGTGCAGGCTCGCCACCTTCAGGAAGTAGCGAAACAGTGCCCGCTTGAAAGCCGATGCGTCCTCCATGCGGACCATGACCGAAGTCAGCATCGACTCGAAAATCCGCGGCGGCGCGAAGAAGTACGTCGGGCCGATTTCCCGCAGGTCCTGGAGCATGGTTTCCTGGCTCTCCGGACAGGAGACGCAGAAGCCGGCGACATAGGACTGCCCAACCGAGAAGATGAAGTCGCCCACCCAGGCCATCGGCAGGTAGGCCAGGGTCTCCTCCGTTTCGCCAAGGCGGTCGAACTCCACCGACATGCGGGAGCTGACGACAATGTTGCGCTGGGTTAGCACCACCCCCTTGGGGCGTCCGGTGGTGCCCGAGGTGTAGAGAATGATGCAGACGTCGTCTCCGCTGCCATCGGCGATTCGCCGCTCAAGCGCGATGCGGGGCCTTTCTCCCGCATCCCGTCCCCGGCGCTGAATCTCGCTAACGGGATGCAGGTGGACGTGGTCATAGCTGCGCATCCCGCGGGGGTCCACGTAGACGATGCGCTCAAGGTCGGGGAGCTGCTCCCGCATCGCCAGCACCTTGTCCACCTGCTCCTGGTTCTCGGCCAGAACAATGCGCGCCCCCGCGTGGCCCAGCACGTAGGCCATCTCGTCGGCGACCGCATCCTGATAGACCGGTACCGGCACCGCCCCCAGCGACTGCGCGGCAAGCATCCCCCAATAGAGGCGGGGGCGGTTGTCGCCGACGATCGCCAGACGGTCGCCCTGCTTCAGGCCGAAGCATTCAAGCCCCAAGGCAAGGTACTGGGTTTCCTCCTCCACCTGCCTCCAGGACCAGGTTTGCCAGATGCCATACTCCTTCTCGCGGCAGGCGGTGCGCCGACCGCGCCGACGGGCGTTGTCAGCCAGAAGCTGGGGCAGCGTGTCCCCCGCCGCCTGAGTCAAGGCTTTCTTCACCGTCTCTCTCCAAGCTGCAAGTTGCGCACGCATCGCGCGTACTGCCTACTATAGGCAGTACGCGCGCCAAGACCCGCTCAAGGTCGACCAGCGAGCCATAGAAAACGGACGATACCATGCCACAGCCATCGAAGAGACTTCAGCAAGCGGACGCGCCCCAGTGAGCGGCGACCCCTACCAGCTGCTGGCCGAGATCCTCGGTATCATCTGGATCGACATCGTCCTGTCCGGCGACAACGCGCTCGTCATCGGCATGGCCGCCGCCACCCTCGCGCCGCACCTGCGTCGCCAGGCCATATTCTGGGGGATGGCGATGGCTGTTGCCATCAGGATACTGGCAGCCCTCGTCGCCACATACCTATACGACATACCGTGGGTGCGGTTTCTTGGCGGCCTTGCGCTGCTGTGGGTCGCCTGGAAACTGTATCAGGGCACCCGGGAAGCCCAGCTGGCGAGGAGCGTGACTCCGACCGACGCGCCGGATGACAGCGGGGCGCACGGAACCGCCACGGACCGCCAAAGCATCAAGAGTGCGCTGTACACCATCTGCATCGCCGACGTGTCGATGTCCATCGACAACGTCCTCGCCGTTGCCGCCATCGCCAAGGACGACCGGCTGCTGCTGGTGTTTGGGCTGGCCCTGTCCATCGCACTAATGGCCTTCTTCGCCACCGCGATCTGCCGCATCCTCGCCCGCCACATCTGGATAGGCTATGTCGGCATTGTCGTGCTGATCCTGGTCGCCGGCGACATGCTGCACTCGAGCTGGAGCGACATAGTGACGCTGCTTACCGGGAGCAAGAAGCTGTAGCGGATGAATCGACGAACAAGGCAGCGTCCCGTCCGCCGCGTAGCCGCTTGGGATTCTGGGAACAGGACGGGCTGCTGTGTTGAGAAATTGACGCACACTGCCTTCAGTTCCCCCTGCTGCGCCGGTACTCTGCGTAGCCAACAAGGAGATCTGCTTGACCGCATCAGTTGCAGAACCTGCACAAGCCGTGGCAGGATGGACGGATTGTCGGCATCCGGAGCTGCGGGCTGTCGCCGCATCCGAAGGCAGCAATTTACCCCCAATGCCGCTGCAGGTAGCAGCGACTGTCGGCTGAGACTTTATTATTGACCCAGACGCGGCGCTGCTCTGCTGCGCACGTCGATCCTTTTATTCAAACCGCGTCGACTATGCTTTTCCGATCCCGTTTGCAAATGAGCTATTGTTGTCCAGCATGCTTTTGAGCGTTTCACTCTTACTCCCTTTGTCCTTAATAACTTTGAAATCAACTATTTCTCGCCTTTCTTTGCTGTATTCTACCCCCACAAGGTAGACATCCTTGCCTGCTCCCCTGAATTGCTGCGCATAGTCTTTCTCGATGATTTGCTTGATCGCACCCGCCTGATTCCCGTCATTAATGACCTTGAATTCGAATAGATACGTATTGGACGGTAAATTTGCAACTAAGTCTATTCTTCCCTTGCTGGTAGCCACCTCAGCATGCGCTGAAATGCTCGCCCCCATGAAGTACGAGTAGAACACGCTTGCGATGTATGCCTCATATTGCGTGATATCCACCGGCGCATGCCATTGCCGTGGAAGACGAGCGAGAACGCCTTGAAACAGGGACTCCATTCCCGCTGCATCGCAATTTTGCAAACATCCGCGAATTTCTTCGGTATCATCGAGCAGCGCTTCCGAGGAATTTGGCAGATGCATATCCAGGAGAAGCCTATTGATATTTTCTCTCACTTCCCGGTTGGGATAGTCGAGAACATAGCGTACTGACATATCCTTAGTATACTTCTCCGTAATTGTAAGATATCCGGACTGAAACAGCAGGGCTACGGGATCGATATTGTCAACGTCAAATGACTCCAGCAGTCCGCTTCGGGCATGCGGGCGGTCTAGCTTCACGGACATCACCTTTCTCTGTTTGAGGACATCCACCATGTACTTTGGTGATCCTGACCGAAACCACCAAGGTTCATAATCCCGCCAGCGAAGCAGATGCAGGATGTCCCATGGATTGTACACTTTGTCTTCTCCGAGCCAGCTATAGCCATTGTACCACTCACGAATGTCGTCTCGATTCAAGCCGCCAAGCTCTTGGGCAAAGACGTGATCGATGTCAGATTCGGTGTACCCGCATATTGCAGAGTACTCTGGAGCGATCGTTATGTCCTCCAAATTGTTAACACCAGAAAACAGGTTTGTCTTCGAGAATCTACTAACTCCCGTAAAAAAGCAAAAGCGTATCATCCCAGCCAATTGCTTGTTTACTCCAAAAATGCTGCTGAGCAAATTTCGATTGGCAATGGCAAGATCTGAATCTTCAATAACGTCTAGAATGGGCTTGTCATACTCATCCACCAGCAAAACAATAGACTTTCCGGTTTTTGCGTACAGCCCGCGAATCAGCTGGCGCAGACGAATTACCGGATCTGTCTCGCCGGATACCAGCCCCACGGCTTCTTCGTGCTGTTTAATCAGATCGTTGGCCAACCGATCAAGACCACCCGGATCGAAAAACTTACCTGCGCTGAAATCTAGGCAAATCACTGGATGCCGCGTCGACCAGTCCCATTTGTCATGGAGAGCAAGTCCCTCGAACAGCTCCTCGTTGCCCTCAAACGCCTCCTTCAGCGTATCGACGAACAGACTTTTACCAAATCTGCGCGGGCGCGACAGGAAGAACCGCTTGCTTCCTTCCTCCATCAGCTGGGCGATGTAGGATGTTTTGTCCACATAGTAGTATCCTTCCTTCCGAATTTCTCGGAACAGCTGGACGTCTTTCGGCAACTTCTTCTTCATCGCGCACCTCTCCTATACTGTCTATCGAGACTTCTGCCCCGACTGGAAACAGACTGTACACGCATTGGTTTTGGTTGGCAACCCCTGATTCGGCAAGACGCCAGATTGGGTGCGCTTTCCCGCCATGACGCAGCTTCTCCACGCATCTGGCGAGAGGTCGCCGAATCGGACGTGCCTACTTTGGCGGGTTGGGTACCAGCCCAGAACGGGGGAATGCGGGAGAGGGGTGGATCTGGGCGATGCACCATAGGCCGTACGCCTTCTCCGCCCCCCCTTCCCCGTACCCGTCGTCTCTGCTGTAAGATGGCGGCAAGCAACACGCACGGGAGGCGCACATGTCCCATCTCACCAACGCCCAGGTCCGCGACGTCGAGAACCTGCTGCACCCCACCACCAACCTCGCCCAGCACCGCGAGGAAGGCCCGCTGTTCATCGAGCGCGGCGAAGGCATCTATGTCTACGACACGGACGGCAAGCGCTACATCGAGGGCCTGGCCGGTCTCTGGTGCGTCGGACTGGGATGGGGCAACGCCGAAATGGTGGAGACCGCCCGGTCCCAGATGGAGCGGCTGTCCTACGCGCATCTGTTCGGAGGCCGCTCTTTCGAAGAGGCCGTCGAACTCGCAGAGACCATCAAGGATCTTCTTCCCACGCCCATGGCGCGGGTGTTCTTCGCCTGCTCCGGCGGCGAGGCCAACGACACACTCGTCAAGATCGCCTGGTACACCGCCAACGCGAGAGGCGAGTCAGCCCGCAAGAAGATTCTCGCCAGACGCGGCGGCTATCACGGCCTGACGGTAATGGCAGGCAGCGTCACTGGCATCCCGCGTTTCCACACCGACTTCGACCTGCCGTTTGCAAACTTCGTCCACCTGACGGCGCCGCACTACTGGAAGGAGGGACGGAACGGCGAGAGCGAGGAGGAGTTCACCGCCCGCCTGGCGGCCGAGCTGGAGGAAACCATCGAGCGCGAAGACCCTTCGACAATCGCCAGCTTCTTCGCCGAGCCCATTATGGGCGCTGGCGGCGTTGTGCATCCTCCTAAGGGCTACTTCGAGGCCATCGGCGCCGTGCTGCAGAAGCACGACATTCCTCTGGTCAGCGACGAGGTCATCTGCGGTTTCGGCCGGACGGGCGAGTGGTTTGGCGCGTCCACCTACGGCATGCGCCCGAATGCCTACTCCATGGCTAAGCAGCTCACCAGCGCATACGCGCCGCTGTCGGCGATCGCCATCGACCAGGAGACGGCCGACATTCTCGAGGAGCAGAGCCGCAAGATTGGCATCTTCGGCCACGGCTTCACCTACGGCGGCCATCCGCTGGGCGTGGCATTGGCCCTCAAGGCCATCGAGATCTACCGGCGCGACAGGATCCTTGACCAAGTCCGCCGCGTCACGCCCCATTTCCATGAGCGGCTGTCCCAGTTCGCTGGCCATCCGCTGGTCGGAGAGATCCGCTCTGACGGCAAGTCGCTGATCGCCGGCATCGAGCTGGTCGCCGACCCGAAGGCCCGAAAGGCATTCAATCCAGCCAGTCCCGTGGGATACCGTGCCATGCAGGAGGCTGCCCGCAACGGACTGCTGGTTAGGGCCATAGGCGACACCGTCGCGCTTTGCCCGCCCATGATTGTCACCGAGGAGCAGGTCGACGAGATTGCCGAGGCCCTCGGCAAAGCCCTTGACGCAACCGAAGACTGGGTGCGCAAGGAGGGCCTGCGCGGCTCCTGACCGTACATGGCTGGCTGGCTGGATCGCTCGGCGGCGCGGGTGCTGCGGCTGCTGCCGCCTGAAACCGCCCACGGAGTCGCGCTGCGGCTGCTTGAGCAGATTCCCGCCGCTCTGTCGCCGCCCGCCGCAGGCCCCCGCCTCCGCAGCCGCGTGCTGGGAATGGACTTCGCCACTCCCGTTGGCCTTGCGGCAGGCTTCGACAAGGACGCCCGGACAATGGGGGCGTTTCAAAGGTTGGGCTGGGGGTTTGTCGAGGTAGGCGGCATAACGCCGCGGCCTCAGCCGGGGCATGATCGACCGCGCCTGTTTCGCCTGTCTGGACGAAACGTCGTCAACCGCATGGGCTTCAATAGCCGCGGGGTCGAGGCGACGCGCAGGCGTCTGGCCAGCCGCCCTCCGGGCCTGCCGGTGTTTGGCAATCTAGGCGTCAATCGGGATACCGAAGATCCCTCTTCCGACTGGCGCCTTCTGCTGGAGGGACTGCATGGCCTAGTCGACGTCTTCACCATCAACATCTCCTCTCCCAACACCCAGACTCTGGCCCAGCTGCGCGACCCTGCGGCGCTTGCCAATGCGCTGGAGGAGACCATCGCCGTACGCGACCGTCTCGCACGCGAAGCCGGTACGACGCCAACACCGCTGCTGGCAAAAATCTCGCCCGACCTTTCCGACGAAGAACTCGAGGCAGTCGCCGGCATCTGCCTGCGCCTGGACGGGGCAATCGCCACCAATACGTCCCCGCAGCTGCGGGACGAGATGGCTCCCCCTCACCTGCCTGCGGGAGGAGGACTGTCAGGAGACGCGCTGCGCGGGCGGGCACTGGCAACCCTGCGCCGGCTGGATGCTTTGCTGCAGGGGCGGGTACCTCTGATTGCGGCAGGCGGAATCTTCACCGCCGAAGACGCCTACGCCCGAATCCGAGCCGGCGCGTCGCTGGTACAGATTTACACTGCCATCGTATGGGAAGGCGCGGGACATGGCCGCCGCGTTGCAGACAGCCTTCTGGGCATGCTCGATCAAGATGGTTTTGCCAGCATCGAAGATGCGGTGGCGGCCGACCGGCGCTTAGGAGCAACTGGCCATTGACGGGAACTGCGGAACAAGGCGCAGTACACTGCCGAGCGCCGCGCAGAATGGCGGCAAGCAATGAACGCCACGGCAGCCGCAGCGAAATGCCATTGTGAACAGTGGTCGGAACGATTCTCCTGAGGGCTGTACTGTCCCTCCCCGCTGCCGCGATTCACGTACCACGGGGCTTTCGCAGCCGCCGCCGCAGCAGGATCGAGACCTGGCGGTGTACAGGTGCCTAGAGAATTGTCTCTGGGAGATTCGTCTTTGGCGGCGTCCGCTGCTGCAAGGCGGCACGGAAGGCGAGATGCCGAATGCAGGCATAGGCCATGTAGGTGATAGCCATGTGAGCATGAACGCGCCCCTCGGTCCAGTGAAAAACCCGCCCCGCCTGCAGATCGTGCTTGGTGATTCGAAGACACTCCTCCACCTCCCACAGCCCGCGGTCACGCGCCAGAATTTCCTCGGCCGGGATGTCCCGCAGGTTGGTGAGCACTCCCACCAGTCCCTCCCAGCGCTTCGCTTTGGCAAACTGGCTGCTGGCAATCTCCGGCCGCGCCTCTTCGTCCGCTGCAAGAACGCGCACGGCGGCGGGGTTCGGCTCCAGCCCCTTGAATATTCCTTCCCTATCCTGCATCCACTTCATCCCCGCCAGCGCCATCCTGCGGTCCTGCCCGCTGCTCCGTGCCTGCTCCGGCCGCCACATGACAATCAGCCTGCGCCCGCGATGCTCGAATTCCGCCACCCAGCGCCCGTTCGGCCCCTTCATCGGCCTGTATGCCGCCCGGTCCAGAATTCGCTGCTTCAAGGCACTCGGAAGGTCTCGCAACCTGATGCCAACCACGTAGCCATCGCCAAGTTCCTCGATTGCGGACAAATTGGCATCGCTAAACGTGCCGTAGTCTGCCAAGCATACCGCCCGCTCAATCCCCAGCCGCATTTTTATCCCCTGTAGACTGGACACCAAACTGTCCTCTTCGCAGGCGGAGCCCGTCAATACGTCGTAACCAAGAGGCAGGCCCTCCTCCGAGGTTGCCAAGGCCAGAATCGCCAGCGACTCCTCGTGCTTCCGCTCCGACCGGTACGTCTTCTGCCGAAGTACTTCCTCCTCGGACGCGTCGAAGGCGACCGTTGTACAGTCGAAGTACACGGTTCCAGGCGTCCGAGGCAATAGAGCGCGGCTGGCGTCCTCGACCAGCTGGCACATGTGCCCGATTCGCTTGGGGTCGAGCTGGTCCATCATTCGATAGACCTTGTGCAGCTGTATGCTGACACCGAAGTCCTCCTCCAGACTGCGGACACTGCCGCTCTTGCTGGCTGGATACACGATGCGGGCCAAGACCATGTAGAACAGGACTTCGTGGGAGATGCGAGATCGTTTTTTGGGCAGTACGCCGTGCAGTCCGAGTTCGCGGTAAATGTGGCGGTAGACCTCGGGCACGCCGGTGGCCGCCCGCTGCCCTTTTTCGTGCGCGGCGAAGCTGGCCGCCAATTGTTCGCGCTCCCGCCCCCGCTCCTCGCGGCTGCGCGCCGCAACCTTTTCCTGTCGCTTCCGCTGCTTGGCCTCAATGGCCATGAGCGCCATCTCCTCCGGCGGAAAGAGGGATGGCTCGTTTTCTTCGCGAATCTGCGCCTTGTAAAGCTCGCCGATACGTTTGAGCTGCTCTAGCTCCTCGTCGTCCTTTGCGGTGCCAATTCGACGGATGACTTCCTGGCGCGTCTTGCCGTCGACGCGCTTGGCTGCGACAAGCAGAACGGTTTTGCGCGAGGTATTGGGGGAGGCTTTTACACGTACAAACATTGGTTGCCCTTGCTCTCCTTGAGTCGCATCGCCATGGTGAGGCGGTCTGCCAGACGTACGACTGGCGGCTTGCGGTTATGCCTGACAGCAGCGTCAATCTCCTCGAAAGGCAACCTTCAAGGCTTGCAGTGCGCTGCGATCATCCCAAAATTGCGCTGGCCATTCGCTGTCAGCAGCAGATTAGAAGCCGATGGCAGTCTCCAACATGACGGCATTGTCTGAGCCGCTGGCCCCGCTTGACCTTTCACCATAGAGATCGACGCTGATCGATCCCATGACGGCTTCCATCTGCTGCAGTTCGGCGCCAAGGCGTACTCGCCTCCCGTTTGCATTGCCTTCCATTTCGCCATAAGTCATTGCCAGCGCGCGCTTCCAGAGGATGTCCGTTCCATAGCTCAGGCGTGCCAGCAGGGCCGCCCCGCTGGCTTGTGATTCCCTAATACCGCTGCCAGAGTCACTCCACATGGCCTCGGAAAATCCCGCTGGCGGTGCGGTGTTCCAGGTTGGCGAAAGCGACAGCTGAAGGCCGCGGTCCCTGACCCCAGAATCCCAGTCCACTCCACCACCAAGCGCCCATTCATCGAGGTCGTCCTGCTGGTGCTGCACGAGATAGCTGCTGTGGGCATGCATGGTCCATCCGCTGTTGGGTATGGTGTACTGAATCGTGGCCAGCATATCCATCCCGCCGCCGGTCTGCGCCTCCCCGTCGTCATAACGCACGCCGAACTCGACGCTGTAGTCCAGAAGGCTTTCGTCAATCAGCATACGCTGCGTGGAAGTCTCCAGGGCCAGCCGTAAGCGGGATACTTCGCCATTGGTACTATCAAGCCTTGGTGTCCTGTCAGACGTGCTCTCCGCTATGAAGGCGTCGACCTTCGTCGTCGCATTCATACCTTGGTAGTCCCGTGTGATGCCTCGAAAGCCTGCGGCGATTACGTTGTACGTAATGTCGGTTTCAACGCTTGCTCCCGAATCGCTCTTGATTCCAGCAGTCCCTGTGCCGCTGCCAATGGTGGTCCAAAGCTCCGCGCCGGCTTGAGACTTCCAGTGAATCCAGGGAGCAATGGTCGTAAGACCGGCGGTGGCTATCCCTTTTCCCAGCAAGGCGTTGTCAAATGCAAAATCCGCCTCACCCTCGCTGCCCATGACGACAAGTCCGACTAGTGTATTGTCAATATAGCGGTCAATACCGACGCTGCCTCCAGTGATACTGCCGTCCATAGAGAATGACTGATCCTCCCACCTGTCCGAGCCACTCTTGAAGGAGCGGATGTCCCCAATACCCCATACGACTGTTGAACCGGTGCCACCCGCCCCCTCTGTCAATGGCAGCGCGAATGCCGAGCGTTCAGCCAGACCGCTGCTGTCCGGGATACCCGCCCAGTTGCGGTAGGCTTCGGCATCGCCATCTGCGATGAGACTGCCTTGTTCCCCGCTGTACTCCGCTTTGGATGCTGGCTCTATCTCCACCCCAAGAAACTTGGCGACTTCCAAAGCAGCGCGATTCATGTCGCCTGAAGCGAAAGAAGCGGCGTCAAATGTCTGGCCGCCCAAAACCGCGTGAGATTCGGCTTGCGTGATTCTGTGGTTTTTCACGCGCCGCCAGATGGTGTCTACAAGAGTGGCGGCAGCAGAGTAGCTGAAACCGGAAAGAAAATGCTCGAGAACTATCGCCTCGCGCTGACGGCCCGCCTTTACCACGGGGTCCGTTGGGTCGCTGGTCGGGGTTTCTTCGTAGCCGTCGTCGTCCGTGAAAGTGACCTGAACGAACAGGTGCTTGTTCAAGTCCTCATCGACTATCGTGTACGTCCTGGACCGAGCGCCAGGAATTCTTCCCTCAGGACGTTGTAGCGCATTGAAGACATCGGCCGGCTCTCTGCCATCTGCTCGAAACCATTGAAACTCAAAAACTGCCTCTGTCATACCATTGCCGTCTGTGATATCGTCAGTGATGGCAGTGAGAACGGTACCGACCAAAACTGTCCCGCTGGCCGCTGGGTCATCCTCCATATCGCTGCTTATCGTGGGTTGGCCCACCGCCACCATGTTATCCCGTCTTGCCACCGCCCTGGTCCAATCGCTCATCTTGGTCTCCTCGTAGTCGTCATCGTCCGTAAACGTCACCTCCACACGAAGAAACTTGCCCTCATCTGCCTTTACCGGCGTGTAGCTATCCGAAGTTTCGCCAGGAATGTCCGCTACCCCCGTCCCGGTCGCGTCGTCTGCACGCACCCACTGATACTGCCAGTCTTCGGGCTGCGAAGTGAGGCCATTGACAAGGTCATCGATGGTAGACGCGTCAGCCGCGAGCTCGACGTCCACCTGTGCCTCTGCGCCGCCTTCGACCGTCACCTCCCCCGTTGCGGGCACGTTGTCCCGCTTTTCCACCACGCTGCTCCAATCGCTTATCTTGGTTTCCTCGTAGTCGTCGTCGTCCGTAAACGTCACATGCACGCGGAGGTACTTGTCCTCGTCAGCCTTCACCGGCGTGTAAATCCTGTCAGTTCCCACGTCGATCAGGCCGGCGGTGCCAGCGGCATCGTCCGCGCGTTCCCACCGATACCGCCAATCTTCATGTGGCGTGGTTAGCCCGTTAACCCTATCATCAATGGTTGACGTGATCGCCGTGAGATCGACGTCCACCTTTACCACCGTTATGCCATCGCTCGGTTGAGGGTCATTCTCGGCCGTCACTTCGCCTGTTGCGGGGCTATCATCGCGCCTTTCTACCCGAGTAGTCCAGGAGCTTGTTATAATCTCCGTCCAGTGGTCGTCGTCCATAAACCTCACGTTGACACGGAGAAACCTGCCTTCGTCTTCCTTTACCGGTGTGTAGGTTTCCGAATCGCCTCCTATGGGGACAAGGTTGGTTGTTCCAGCCGCGTCGTCCGCCCGTTCCCACTGGTAATGCCAATCTACTGGCGGAGTCAAACCATTCGCCGGGTCGTCGATGTCCGACGGGTCCGCTTTGAGCTCGACGTCCACTTTCACCACCGTTATGCCGTCGGCTGGCTGCGGGTCATTCTCGATTACCACATCGCCAACGGCATCTGTATTGTCACTCTCCTGCACCGCACTTGTCCACTCACTTGTCTTGGTCTCGTCATAACCGTCATCGTCCTTGAAAGTAACCACCACGCGGAGAACATGCATTGAGTCATCATCAACTGGCACGTACTCTTTATTGTGCGCACCGGCTATAGCTTCCTGTCCCGCTCCCGTGTTGTCGTCCGCGCGCCACCACTGGTATTTGAATTCCGCGTCGTTACGCATGTTCTCCGCATCGTTCAGCATGTTCACAAGGTCTTCAATAGTCGATATATTTGCATCGAGTAAAACATCTTCTTGCACGGTCGTCATGCCGTCACTCGGCGTATCATCGATGATAGTCACTTCGCCTGCTGCAGCCGTGTTGGCCCGCCTTTCCACTTCTCTGGTCCAGACACTCCTCTTGGTCTCCTCGAAACCGAGATCGTCCGTGAACGTCGCCGTCACGCGAAGGAATTTGCCTTGATCATTCGCTTTTGTCGGCGTGTAGGCTGCCGAGACCGCGCCTGAGATTTCTTCCAATCCCGATCCTGCCTCGTCGTCCGCGCGTTCCCAAAGATAGCGCCAATTTGGCGTGTTCATGCCATCCGCGTCGGTAATGCCTGTCGTGTCCGCCATAAGTTCTACGTCCACCTGCGCCATGGTGCCGTCGTCGATTTCCAAGTCACCCACTGCGGGAGTGTTAACAGTTACTGAATTGGTCATCAACATTTCAGGAAAGCCATCGTCATCGACAAAGCTGATCAATACGCGTATCATCCTGCCAACATCCGCTGCAATCAAGTCGTAAGTGTTACCTGTGGCGCCGGAAATGTCGGTCCAGTTTGTTTGTCCAATGGTAGCACGCTCCCATTGGTACTGGTAGTCGACCCCAGTAAGTCCATTGATATCCATGATTCGGGATGTGCCTTCCGGAGTCATTGTGCTTGCTGTTAACCTCTCACCTTCGATAGCTGGGCCCTCAATTACAGGGTTGCCCGTAGCCGGACTATTGACCAATATCCATTCGCTGCTCCTCTCTTCGGCGGAGCCGCCGACAGATACAGTCGTGGTTACCCTCACGTATTTGCCCCCATCATCATTCACTAGTCGGTAGGCTTGTGACGTTGCGCCGGAGATGTCAGTCGCCCCCGTGCCCATCTCGTCATCCGCCCTCTCCCACTGATGGCCGGTGACCGGCACGCTTTGCGCTTGCGTATCCACAAGATATGTATGATCTGCCCTCAGCTCCTGAGGCACCACGTGGTTGCCCGTGACCACTGGCTTGTCGAACTGCAAAATGTCAACCGAATGAGTTGACGCTGTGAGAGATATGCAGGTCCTCAGATTCACCGTGTCGTCGTCGCCAATATCACCAGTTACGCACTCAACACGCACCGGTATGCTTCTGGCCGCATCCTCGTACAGACCTTGCACTTCAATTTGGAAAGCTTCCGGCGGCTCCAACAAGCCCAATTCATGGCTAATTCGGGCAGTTGGCACTGTAAACGTCCTCCCGCCATCGCTTACGGGAATTCGAGATGTACCTTCAATAAATCTAGCAATAAACTGAGGCGTGCTCTGAGTCGAAGCTGTTGTACCCGCCGATACAAAGTCCTGTTCTCCTGCTTGTCCCGAATCGGGAGTCGCAGGAACGATTACCCTCCAGTGGGCATACAGGTCGAATGTTGCCGGAAGGGACAGCGTGAACGTCAAATCGAGCGTCTCGCCTTCCTGCACGGTCGCCGGTGCTGTATAGCTCATCGTTGCGTGGTCCATGTCGAATACTTCAAACTCATTCGAGGACACCGTGAATCTTTCCGTATCGTCAACTTCACGCGTGTAATCTATCTCCATTTGCACCATTTCAGCGCCCTCTACCAGATCGTCATCGCGAACCGTGCAGGCATTGAGATTCCCAATCCCTGAATCTTGAAACGCGGCGCTATTGAATACGGGAACCATATTACTATGTGGAAAATTGATGTTTGGAGCCTGATTTCCCGCAGTTAATGTCGGGCAGCTGCGACTTCCAGTTCGTGCAAAGTCGCTGATGTCAAATTCACTAGAAGGGGAAAACCTAATGTCCTTTACGTAAAACACATTTGAATCATATGTCCCATCCAGTCTGACGGGTAACGTCTCGATCCTCAATGCCCTGTTTCTACGACTTTCCGTGGCACGTCTAACACGCGTAACACCACTTTCCATGATGGTAGAGCCGGGTTCAAATGGAGCAAAGGCTTCACTTACCGCTCCTTCACGAATCGGTCTGATGAGAAGCCCCACATTGTCTCCATCTGGATCAATGGGCTGGCTTTGCGCCTGTACATCGAACACCATCAGCCCAGCAAGCACCGCCAGTACGGAAATCGCCGCGCGACTCGGCCCAGTCCTGTTCTGGCCTCGACGCGACGCACAAGGCATCCCGCTATCCTGCCCCAAGACCAGCCTTTGTCCGTGGGACGCTGCCTTCGTCCAAGCCGCAGCGGCCATACCAAGACAGCTCCCGCCGGCTTCGCCTCTATGCGGTCGCGGCGCGGTGCCTCGCGGAGAGCGCAACCGCAAACCGCCCATCAGGCGCATCGACTGCGCCAGCGACTTTTGCGCTCGTTCCCAAAGCCCGCCTGCACTCATGGTCGAGGCCGTACTTCTGGCACTGACATGCCCTTCGCTGGCATCGCTCGTACGGATTGGGGTGGCATCGGCGCGATAGCCGAAGCCCAGCAACCAAGACCCACGCGTGGTCCGCCAGCGGCCCAGTCGCAAACCACTAGGCTCCTTCTCGACTTTGTGCGGTCTGGGTGCGGGCTGCTCCCCGCACGTCATCGCCGTTCCTGCTGACATGCCCGATTCTCCTCTACGTTGCTGTTCATTGCCTGCCTCCAACCCGTTCTGCGGCCTGGACAGCACGACCTCCAGTCCCTGTCGCAAGGCCAGCGCTCCTGATGGCCGCAGTTATGGTTCATTGTGCCTCGCAATGGCGCAGCCAATCTATGCTTTGCGCATAGTGTCAAGCACCGCGCATGCTGGCAATATAGCAGGGCATCAAACCTGCAGCAAGGTGCCACCGATGCTTGCTGAGTCCGCGCATTCCTTCGGCGATCCGCTCGTTCCCGTTCCGCTGGTCGGCCTTCTTCCCCGCTGTTGGCATCTCGTTGTCGCTGCCTTCCTTCCGGCGCAAGCGGCATGGCACCGCGCATCTTCCCCAGCATCGCCAATTGGCCATCGGTGCTAAGAATCGCTCCCAGCCTTCGCCGCCACTCCTTAGCAAGCAGCGTCTTCTCCTATATGTCCGTCGTTAAGGCCGCCAGAGAATGCTCCTATACATGTCCTCAGCAGCATCCTCGGTCAATCCGCAGACAGTAGCCCTGAGAAGCGTCTGATACGCTGCCTCGGCATGCGTCTTTACCTCCGGCCAGATTCCTCGCAGAGCCCGCCATCGCCGCCGCTACGTGCCAGTGCGGTTTGCGGTTTCCGGCCAGTCCCAGTTTCCTCTCCTGACTGCGGCCTGCCCTCCTCAGGCATGACGCTCTCCTGCGGTGCGGAGCAAGCCTCCGCACCTTCCCCGAATGCCAGAAAGTTCACTCTTCGGCCTGCGGGGGGCGGAACAAACCGGGCAAAGGAGACTCTTCCCGGTCCGCTCCGCGCCGGGCGGGCACCACACCGCCCCGCCCCCCAGGCGCGTTTCATGCTCCACTAGACATCCTTCGCCAGCAGCAGACGACACTCTGTGCATCGAGACCATACCAGAAATGCCTCAGTGCCTGCCGACTATTTCGTCTACGACCCGGTATGCCCGCTCGGCATCTTCGCGCCGCACGTAAAGACGCTCCTGACGGTGCGGCCCGAGCCCCCTCACTGGCGCGGACATCCAAGACAGCGGCACCGTCCGACCGTGACGGTCCAGCACCAGTATATCGTCAGGTCCCGGGCGATACCAACCGGACCGCCGGGCCGTCAGACGCGCCACCATTATGGAGCCAAGGGCTTCCGCTACCGCCTCAAGCACTTCAATTTCACCATCGTCAGGCGATTCGCTGGTGCTGTATGCCTGCACATGGGACCTGCGCAGCAGCAGACGCTGGCCCGCTTCCCCGCCCCTACCTTCGACGAGTCCGCCGCATACCCGCCAGTCGTCCCAAGCCAGATACTCGTCAATCCTGTCTGGCGGGGGCAAGTGGCCACCCGACAGCATGCGCTCCATGGCCTCTCGCTGGTCATACTCGAGGGCCGCGATCGTACGGTGGAAGTAAATCTGGGTGAAGATCGAGTACCGCGCCAGTATCAGCCCCTCGGCCGCGTGCCACCCGCCCTCCTCCACGCCGATGGCGGGAACGCCGTCCAGGTCCTCAACCGCGGTCGCCGTCAGCAGCACCCGCGGCCAGTCGTAGCGGCCGTAGGCGACTCCGGCGTGCAGCGAGTCCCGCAGCAGATAGTCCATCCGGTCGGCGTCGACCTGGCCGTCAAGCAGCCCCTGCCAGAATCTGCATTCGGGCGTTCCCTTCCCCTGCAGAAACTCCGCCACTTCCGCCGCGCTGATCGCGTGGTCGCGGTTGTCGGGGTGTCCGTCGATGACGTCGCCGAACTTCTCCCGCACCGCCGCCGCCGAGTACTCCTCATGCCCTCCCCGCACCGATTCTGGCATCAAGGTCTCGGAGGCGTGCGAAAACGGTCCGTGCCCTACGTCGTGCAGAAGCGCGGCGGCCTGCACTAGGCGTCGCAGGCGGGCATGGTCGTCCTGGTTGAGGCCAAACATCCCCTCCACGCGGTCCCTGGCGCGCAGCAGGATTCCGTCATACAGGCTGGTGGCCATATGCATGGTGCCCAGCGAGTGCTCGAAGCGGCAGTGCGTCAGACTGGGGTAGACCATCTCCGCCATGCCCAGCTGGCGGATGCGGCGCAGCCGCTGGAACACCGGATGGTCGACGATCTCCCTCTGCCAAGCGTCGAGCGAGACGAACCCGTACAGCGGGCAGCGGATATGGGTTTTGCCCGCCATGCTCATGCAGCCACCGGCCCCTCGGCCACAGGCTTCCATGTGCCCTTGGCCAGCACTTTCCACACGCCGCTGGCGGCGACGACATGCCTCTCCTGGCAGATCAGGTCCGCCTCCAAGAAGATTAGCTCCCGCACGTGGCGCAGCAGCCGCGCCCGCCCGTGCAGCCGATGGCCCGGATAGGCGCCGGCCAAAAACTGCAGGCCAAGCTGGATGGTTGCGGTCGCCGAGCTGTCGGCAACGCGGTAGGCGGCCGCCCCCATACCGATGTCGGCAATCGTGGCCAAGGCGCCACCGTGGCAGACACCGCCCAAATTGGCGTGGCGGTTGTCTAGCTCGAGATAGAACCTCCACTCACCTTCGCCGTCAGAGGCAAACAGCAGATCTCCCACAGCGGCGTTGTAGCCGCCGCCCGTAACCGGGCGGTAGTCGAGATCGGGGTTGAAGGCAAAGGGGACGGACATGGGATACCTGCTATACCTGCTTGGGGCTGGTTGCCAGGCACCGCCCTGCACGGCAGCGCCGCCAGGCGGCATGCCAGATTGGAATGGATTTCGGCTCCGGGCCTCGGCTGCAACGCGCCGCCCAGCGGGCATGGTACAGAATGCCATCATCCGCGCTACCCTGCCACCCCGATGCCTCCGAACAGAAGTCTGGCCATGAGCGATTCGCCGTCATCCATCGAAGACGACTTCGCCCTGCTGCGCAGTGCCGTAAGCGAGGCGGCGGAACTGGTACGCAAGCGCGCCGGCAGACCGTTTCGCACGTGGCAGAAGTCCGGCGGCGCCGGACCTGTAACTGAAATCGACCTGGCTGTGGACGGGATGCTGCGCGAGCGGCTGACCGCGGCCCGCCCAGACTACGGCTGGCTGTCGGAGGAAAGCGACGACGACCTGACGCGGCTGAAGCGCAGCAGGGTCTGGGTGGTGGACCCCATCGACGGCACCAGCCTGCTGGCAGGCGGGCAGAAGGAGTTTGCCATTGCCGCCTGCCTTGTGGAGGACGGCGCGCCGGTAATTGGCATCGTCTGCCAGCCGATGCTGGACAGCGTCTTCGAGGCCGTGCGCGGACAGGGAGCCCGATGTGACGGACGTCAGTTGGGCGGCCCCTCGCCCGACCGCCCTGCCCCGCCGCGTCTGATGGGCCGGAAGAACGTGCTTCGCCAAGAGTACTGGCAGGATGAGATACCCGACGTACGGATGGTGTCATACTCGCTTCCCATGGAGGTGCGCGCCTGCTACGTCGCCGCTGGTCGGGCCGACATCGCGCTGTCGCACTGGCCGCCATGGGAGTGGGACATCGCGGCTGGCGACCTCATCGCACGGGAAGCTGGACTGTGCACCAGCGACACGCATGGCCGCGAATTGGTCTACAACACGCCCAGCGGCAGGCTGGCAGGACTGGTACTTGGACCGCCCGACCTGCACCAGTGGCTGCTGGAACGGCTTGCCTCAAGCGAGAGCCGGTAATCGCAACCGGGGGACTCCCCTGCAGGAATGGAGCATCATCATGAGCAACGCGCTGCATCTGGTATTTGGCGGAGAGCTAAAAGATCCGGCGGGAACGACGTTTCGCGACCCGCGGGCCATCGACGTCGTGGGGGTATTTCCCACCTACGAAGAGGCGGAGTCGGCCTGGCGGGCGGCTTCGCAGAAGGCGGTCGACAACGCTCACATGCGGTACTTCATCGCCGATCTGACCCAACTGCGCGAAGGCGGCCAGTAGGATTGAGCCATCCTCAGGCCCATGGGCGGGAATCGGCCGCAGCATGCCCTTAGCGCCAAGCTTCTGGACCCGGCCGTCGGACTCGCCCGGCGTCGCGGCGAGACTGCTCGCTCCTCTGGGCGCCATGTACGAAGCCGGCGGACGGGCGCGGCGCTCACTAGCCAAACCTTACTGTGCTCCCGTACCGGTGATTTCCGTCGGTAATCTCGCTCTTGGCGGCCAGGGCAAGACGCCGCTGGTGGCCGCGCTCGCCAGCTGGCTGGCAGAGAGACAGCTGGACGTACATGTGGTGACCCGCGGCTACGGAGGAAGCCTGCGCGGACCCCATCGCGTGAACCCCGAGGGGGACAGCTACCGGCAGGTCGGCGACGAGGCGCTGCTGCTGTCCATGGAGGCGACAACATGGGTGGCGCGCCGACGCGACGAGGGTGTACGGGCGGCGGTGAAGGCAGGCGCAGCGGCAGTGCTGCTGGACGACGCCCATCAGAATCCGTCGGTGGAAAAAACCCTTTCGCTGGTGGCGGTGGACGCTGGCTGCGGTTTCGGCAACGGGCGGGTGTTTCCAGCCGGGCCGCTGCGGGAGTCGCCGGCGGTGGGACTGGCGCGAGCGGACGCCATGGTGGTAACCGGCGATGGTCCATTCATGCCCAAGACGAACCTGCCAACCATACGGGCACGGATACGGCCATTGCGCACAGGCCTTGCGGTAGGTGGGGCGCGGGTGTTCGCATTTGCCGGCATCGCCAGCCCCGAACGGTTTTTCGAGACGCTGCGGGACGAGGGAGCGCAGCTGGTGCGCTGCGAGGCGTTTCCCGACCACCATCCCTATCGGGCGCTGAGCGTGCAGCGCATGATTCGCGACGCCACGGACCGGGGCGCACTGCTAGTCACCACGGAGAAGGACATCGTACGCATCCCGCCGTTTCTGCGACGATCGGTATCAGTGCTGAAGGTGCGCATGGAGATCGAGGATGGGGAAACTTTGCAATCCGTCATGCGGCCGCTGTACAATCTATAGTGCCAAGGACCACTACCTCCAGCTGCCATGGAGCGGTTAATAAAGGGAGAAATTGGCGCCAGATTCCCAGATTCACGTTGACAAGGTGACTTGGCTGGTGTTTACTGGCGAAGAAGAAATCGTTGTCAAATGTGAGATGAAGCGATGATGCGTACTTTCTGCGTTTTTGGATTCCCCTATTCAACCTATCAACTTGGCATATTACCAAAGTCTCGACTGCGTGGAGTATTCATGGTTTGTCTCGCACCCATATCCAGCCCTCTTGCTCAGCCTTGCTCATATCTTCTTCTGTGGGACGAATGACCCTGCCCGTCGCATAATCCATCCCCGCAACAACACAGACCACGGCATCAAGCACATCGTTATTCAATATCATCCGCTTCATCACACTTTTCTCGATTCGCATGTCCTCTGCAAGCCCATTGGCCATTTTCTTGCGCAGGCCAATGGAAATATCATCATTTTTCTTGTAATTGGATGCTGGCATGCCTCTTCCAATGAGGGTCGCCGCTGGATACACCTCGATGGCAATCACTCCAGATACTGTTCCTGGTTTCCATCCCATCGTTACATCATGCCCCGTCCGTTGCCTAAGGTGTTTCAAGAACGAAAGCGCTGAATGCGCAGTTCGCGCAATTCTATCCGCCCCGACATCAAGGCTCTGCTTGCCCAGACGCTGGCGTACGACATTGTCTGTCAATCGGCGGAACATCGCGTCAGCTTCCTCGTGCAGTCCCGCTCCGGCCTTGTGGCTTATCAGACTCCGGCCAAGCGGCTGCGGCCATCCTAGTGGGGTGTCCAGCGCAAGCAGCGTGTCACCTTCTATCCACTGTGCCACCTGCCAGACTATTTCTAGCCAAGTATTGCCTGTCCTAGCCTCGTCTATCCTCATTTTCGAGGAAGGCCGTTCAAGCGAAATCACCCCCTTGGCGAGCCCGACTTTCTTGGCGTCGACTGCACAGTCGATACCTATCACAGTGCAATCCCCCTTTCCGGTTCGGATGGCCATGTCGTCCCATCCCGGTCCATGCTTCCACGTCGAGACTTCGCCGCTTGCCTCTCGGTTGGGCTACGTCACACCCCTTCCCTATGGCCAGCTTCTTCTCCAGATGGGTGGCTCCGGCGGTAGGACTCGAACCTACGACCCAGCGGTTAACAGCCGCTTGCTCTGCCAGCTGAGCTACGCCGGAATATGCGCCACCATGCCCGGAAGTCCCGGACGGCGCTCCCCATATAGCACCTTCTGCACTCCCCTGCAACCTCCCCCGGGGCGCTGGGCGATTCGCCGTCGGGTCTCCCCCGAGCCTCCTTGTCCTGTTGCCTCCAGCCTGCCTGCTTCCAGGCGCAGAAAGGGTTGCTATACTGGCTGTCTCTTCCAGCAACGAGGTTCACCATGGCCATCCGCCTTTTCCTTGCCGCCTGCCTGACGGTCGGCTTCGCCGGTTCTGCCGCCGCAGCCACGTACAAGGTTGGCCTCATCCTTCCCTTCTCAGGCGTCTATGCGGGCTTGGGCAAACACATCGAAAACGGCTTCCAGCTCGGCCTGGAGCACTTCCAGGGCGAGCTCGACGGCCATCAGATCGAGGTCGTACGCGAGGACACCGAGGCAAACCCGGCGATTGGCCTGAGCAAGGCGCGCAAGCTGGTACTGGACGACCAGGTTGACGTTCTGGCCGGCGTCGTCAGCTCGGGGGTGCTGGGCGGGCTGCGTGATTTCGTGCACGGCACGAAGGTGCCGCTGGTGGTCGCCAACGCCGGCAACGACCTGATGACTGGCGAGCTATGCTCGCCCTACCTGGTGAGGGTGTCGTTCTCCAACTCGATGATCGTCCGCCCCATGGGGGAATGGATGTACGAGAGGGGTGCCCGCTCAGTCTACCTGATGGCTCCTGACTACGCCGCTGGCCACCAGATGATGGATACGTTCCGCGAAGAGTTCAAAAGGGCTGGCGGCATCATTGCCGGCCAGTCGTTTCCCCCTCTTCGCGGCGTGAGAGACTACAGCCCCTACCTGTCGACCGCCCGCGCGGCAAACCCGGACGCGCTCTTCGTCTTCTTCGCCGGCGGCTCCGCAATCACCTTCGTCAAGCAGTATCAGGAGTTGGGAATGCAGGGCGAAGTTCCACTGTTCGGAGCAGGCTGGCTGACCTCGCCCGTGTATGCCGACGTTCAGGGAACCGCCGCCAACGGAATCATCGGCTCTCTCAACTACACGCCGGCCATCGAGAACAGGGAAAACCTGCGCTTCCAGTCGGACTACCAGTCCAGGCATGAAAGCGTCGGCTCGGAGTTCGCCGTGGCGGGCTACGACGCCGCCCGCGCCATCATCCGGGCGGTGGCCGGTGCAGGCGAAGACAAGGGCGAGCTGGCCCGCCTCCTGCGGAAATCGTCGTTTGATGGTCCGCGCGGTCCGCTGCGCATCGATCCTGCCACAAACAACATCATCCAGAACATCTACATCTTCGAGACCAGCGTTCTCAATGGCGTCAGCAGTTACAAGATCCTCGAGACCATCGAGGATGTCCGCGACGATCCCAACGGCTGTACGCTCAAATAGCCCGCAACGCCTCCATTCGGGGCGTCGTGGCAGGCGGCGGCCTTGCCGGCCATGCTGACCGTACTGTCAGACGGGCAGTTCTGGGTATCCCAGATTCTCAACAGCCTTATGCTGGGCATGCTGCTGTTCCTGCTGTCGGTGGGATTGACGGTCATTCTCGGCCTGATGAACTTTGTCAACCTCGCCCACGGCGCTCTCTATGCCGTCGGCGCCTATCTCGCATTTACTCTCGTGGCTCTCCTCGGCAGCTACTGGCTGGCGCTGCTGCTGGCTCCGCTGGCGGTGGCCGCACTGGGCTTCGCCCTTCATCTGGGCGTGCTGCGGCGCCTCTCCCGCTCCGGTCCCATGATCCAGGCCCTTGCCACTTTCGGTTTGCTGTTTGCCTTCCATGACGCCATCCGGTTTGTGTGGGGAGCGGACGAGCTTGGACTGGCGGAGCCGCCAGTCTCGGGTTCGCTTGCCATCCTTGGCGTCGCATACCCTCTGCAGCGGCTGCTTCTCATTGCAGTTGGCCTCGCTGTTTTTGCGCTGCTGCATGTTCTTCTGGAGCGTTCGCGGCTGGGCGCTGAAATCCGTGCAGGAGTCGACGACGCCGAAACCGCAGCAGCCATGGGCATCGATGTCCCGCAGGCATTTCTGGTGGTGTTCACGCTCGGCTGCGGCCTCGCCGGTCTGGGCGGCGCGCTGGCGCTGGCAGCGTTTCCACTGGAGCCCGCGATGGGAGCGCAGATTCTGGTCCCCGCGCTGGTGGTGGTCGTCGTCGGCGGACTTGGCAGCCTGCGCGGCGCCTTCATCGCCTCGCTTCTGGTCGGCGGCACGCTGACGTTCGGCCGCGCCCTGGCGCCACAGCTCGCCGCCGTCGCTATGTACGCGCTGCTGGTGGCGGTGCTGCTGCTGCGCCCGGCCGGGCTCGTTCCACTGCGCCGCTGACATGGCGCGCCATCTGCTGCCCGCCGCGCTGCTTGCCGCCGTGCTCGCCTGGTGGTCTGGGGCTGGATTCTTTGGTCACGAGCTGATCGCCACCGCCGCGGTTTTCGCCATCCTGTGCATGAGTCTCGACCTGATCGCAGGCTACGCAGGCATGGTCTCTCTGGGCCACGCGGCGTTTTTCGGGGCCGGTGCCTATCTCTATGCCGGCGCAACCCTGTTTCTGGGCTGGCCCGCCCCTCTGGCCATGGCGGCCGCGACGGCGGGATGCGGCCTGCTGGCGCTTGTGGTAGGGGCTGTCTCGGCCCGCACCCATGGGCTGTTCTTCATGATGGTTACGCTGGCCTTTGGCCAGATCGGCCACGAGATCGTGTTCCGCAGCCGAACGTTCGGCGGGTCGGACGGGCTGGCGGGCGTGCCCCGCCTTGACCTGAGCGCGCTGGGCATCGACCTCTTCTCTCCGGCAGCCTTCTCGCTCTACACGCTGGCGGCGGCGGCCTGCGTCTACCTACTGCTCGCCTGGCTGGTAACAACGCCGTTTGGGCAGGTGATGAAGGCCGTGCGCGAAAGCGAGCGCCGCGCCCGCGCGCTCGGCGTTCCAGTGCGCGCTCACCGCTCGGCCTCGTTCGCCATCGCCGGCGCCATCGCCGGCTTCGCCGGGACGCTGACGGCCCAGCACCTTTCTTTGGTCACGCCGCAGCTTCTGCACTGGACCACATCGGGAGAGATTCTGGTGATGGCCATTCTCGGCGGCCTGGGCACGCTTGCAGGACCGGCACTCGGCGCCGTGGCGCTGACTCTCGCCCGGCACGAAATCGGCGCCTATACCGACTACTGGAGCTTCTGGCTGGGGCTGCTGCTGGTCGCCGTCGTGGTCGTCGAGCCCCGCGGCCTTGCCGGAATGGCCAGCAAGGCGGCCGGGCGCATTCGCCGACGGTTCCATGCTTCGCGTTGACAACGTCAGCAGGCGCTTCGGCGCCTTGACGGCGCTGGCCAACGTCTCCCTCGATGTTGCCATCGGAGAGCGCCATGCGATTATCGGCCCCAACGGCGCCGGCAAGACGACTCTGTTCAACGTCATCGCTGGCGACATCCCCGCCGACGGAGGCGCGATTCTGTTTGACGGCAAGCCGGTTACTGGACTGGGCGCGTCGGGCCGGGCGCGCCGCGGGCTGGGCCGCAGCTTCCAGCAGAACACCCTGTTCGACGCCCTCACCGTGCGCGAGAATCTTCGCGTCGCTGAGCTTGCCCGCCACCGCGGCGTCTGGAGTCTCGGCCGACGGGCGCTGCGCGAGGCCGATGGCCGCCTTATTGAGATCGCCCAGGTCACCGGGCTGGAAACCTGGATGGACGCGCCGGTGCGCTATCTGCCCTACGGGACCCGGCGCCAGCTGGAAGTTGCGGTGGCGCGGGTGGGAGCAACCCGGCTGCTGCTGCTCGACGAACCCACGGCCGGCATGGCGCCGGAGGAGTCGCGGCGCATGCGGGAGATGGTCGCCCGCGTATCGCGGGATCTAGCGCTGGTCATCGTCGAGCATGACATGGACGTGGTGTTCGGCATCGCCGACCGAATCACCGTACTGGACCGGGGGCGGACCGTGTTCAGCGGCTCGCCGGAGGAAACAAGGGCGTCGCCCGAGGTCCGGGCGGCCTATCTGGGCCCCGAAGCCGCATGACGCTGCGCCTGGAGGAAATCGCCGTCCGCCGGGGCGAAAGCGAGGTGCTGCGGGACCTGTCGCTGGACGTCGCCGCTGGCGAAACGCTGGCGGTACTGGGCCGCAACGGCGTCGGCAAGACCACGCTTCTGCGGGCCATCATGGGACTCAGCCCGCCCCATCGCGGCCGGGTGCTGCTGGAAGGCAGGGATATCGCCAGTCTTCCCGCGCATGCCATCGCCCGGCTGGGTGTGGCGATGGTGCCTGAGACCCGCGGCATCCTGCCCAGCCTGACGGTCGGCGAAACCTTGGGACTGGCGGCTGGCCGCCGTCCCGGACCCTGGACGCGGCAGCGGGTGGAGGCGCTGTTTCCGCGCCTCGCTGAACGCCGCGGCCACCGCGGCAGCCAGCTGTCAGGCGGAGAGCAGCAGATGCTTGGGCTTGCGGCGGCGCTGCTGCTCAACCCTTTGGCGCTGCTGCTTGACGAGCCCACCCAGGGACTGGCGCCGCTGGTTGCCGCGGATATTGGCGACACCGTCTCCCAGCTAGCAAAGGAGGGCTTGGCGGTGCTTCTGGTGGAGCAGAACCATCGTTTCGCCTCGCGACTGGCATCGCGTACCGTGCTGCTGGGCCAGGGAGGGGTGCGCTGGTCTGGCGCCATGCACGAGCTGGAGGAGGACCGCGAAGCCCAGTCGACCTGGCTGGGGGTTTAGGAACCCGTCCCAGACCGCGGGACCGGAAACAAGCCCGCGGTTTCATTGCGAATCGCTTCGACGCTACGCTGCAGCGCGCCTTCCTGACTCTCTCACTTGCCGCGGGCCGCCAGCGCCTCGCGATGGGCGATGTAGGCGGTGGAGAGGACAATCACGCCGCCACCCGCCCAGATCCAGACGGTAGTGGACTCGCCAAACAGCAGCCAGGCGGCGAGCGCAATCATTGGCAGGCGCAGAAACTCGAATGGCTGAAGATGCGACACCTCGGCCAGCGACAGGGCGTAAATCCACAGCACGTGGCCTCCCAGGGCTGCCGCTCCCAAAGCGGCCAGCACCAGCATGTCCTGCGGCGTCGGCCATTGCCAGACCAGCAGCGCCGGCGCCAGCGATATCGGGGTCAGCAGCACCACCATCCACAGGGCAATGGTCATCGGGTCGTCCCAGACGGTCAGCCGCTTCACAAGCAGCGTGGACAGGGCGATCAGCAGAGAGCCCGCAATTGCCAGCAAGGCGCCAGGCGACACGACCTCCGCTCCTGGTCGCAGCACCAGAAGCACACCGGCGAAACCCACCGTCAGGGCCACAAGGCGGCGAACGCGAATGCGCTCGCCCAGCAGCAATACGGCGCCCGCGGTGGCGAACAGCGGCATGGTGAAATTGAGCACGGTCGCCTCCGACAACGGTATTAGGCTGACGGCGGTAAACGTGCAGTACATGGCGCCAAAGGCGAGAATCGCCCTCAGCACGTGCAGGCTCCGGTGACTCGATGCCAGCAGCCTGCGCCGGTACACCATCACCGGCAGCAGATACAGGAGAGCGAACAGGTTGCGGAAAAACACCACCTCCAGCACCGGCAGGCGGCTTGAGGCCACACGCACCAGCACCGCCAGCACGCTGAAGCAGACCATCGCCCCCAGCACCATCATGGTCGCCCGCATGGGCCGCGACATGCCGCGTGCCGTCTTGATCGCCTCGGGCGCCTCCGCCATGCCCCGTTCCTTTCCGACTCAGTCCGCGAGCTCGGCCAGGTCGCGAAACAGCTCCAGCGCCTCGGGATTGGCCAAAGCGCCGCTGTTGCGCACCTCCCGTCCATGTACAACGTCACGCACCGCCAGCTCGACGATCTTGCCGGAACGGGTGCGGGGTATGTCGGCGACGGCCACAATCCGCGCGGGCACGTGCCGGGGCGAAGCGCCCTCCCGAATGGCGGCGCGGATGCGGCCTTGCAGGTCCCCGTCCAGCGCCACTCCCTCCGCCAGCCGCACAAACAGCACCACCCGCACATCGCCCTCCCACTCCTGGCCGATTGCCAGCGACTCGACAACCTCTGGCATGCCCTCGGCCTGGCGGTAGATTTCGGCGGTGCCGATGCGCACGCCGCCAGGATTGAGGGTGGCGTCAGAGCGGCCAAGAATGCTGTAGCTCCCCCGCTCCGTCTCGACCATCCAGTCGCCATGCCGCCAGATGTCCGGCCAGGGACTGAAGTAGGCGGCGCGATAGCGCGACCCGTCATCGTCGCCCCAGAAGCCCAGAGGCATCGAGGGGTGGGCGTTCTGGCAGACCAGCTCCCCCGGCTCCCCAACGACCGGCTGGCCGTCCTGGCCGTACACCCGCACGTCGAGGCCCAGATAGGGACACTGAATCTCGCCGGCATGGACGGGCATCGCTGGATTGGCCCCGACGAACACCCCGCAGATGTCGGTGCCGCCGGAAATCGACCCCAGATGCAGGTCCTCCTTCCAGTCGCGGTAGACATAGCGAAAGCCGTCCGCCGAAAGCGGCGATCCCGTGGAAAGGACAGTGCGCAGGCTGGGCAGCGGCCCATCCGCCAGGGGCCGGACTCCAGCCTTGAAGGCGGCGTCAAGGTATTTGGCGGAGGTGCCAAACACGTCGAAACGCTCGTCCCGCGCCAGCGCTGGCAGGCGGCCGGGCGACGGGTGCATGGGGTTGCCGTCGTAGAGGACAATCGTGGACCGCACGGCAAGAGCGGACACCAGCCAGTTCCACATCATCCAGCCGCAGGTTGTGAAGTAGAACACCCGGTCGCCGGCGCCGAAGCCGCAGTGCAGGAGATGCTCCTTGAGATGCTGGAGCAGAATCCCTCCCGCGCTGTGGACGATGCATTTGGGCTTGCCGGTGGTGCCCGAGGAAAACAGCACATAGAGCGGATGGGAAAATTCCAGCGCGGCATACTCCGGCGCGGCGCCTTGGTGGCCGCGGGTGAACTCCTCCAGCGTCCGCGCGCTAGGCACGTCTGCCGGCTCCAGCGCCGCGTAATCCCAGACCACCGTCTGGCGCAGGCTCGGCAGGCCGGCGGCGACCTCGGCGATGCGAGAGCGGATGTCGACCGTGCGGCCGCCGTAGTAGTAGCCCGTGGTGGCGAACAGCGCCTTCGGCTCGATCTGGCCGAAACGGTCGAGGACGCCGCTGACGCCAAAGTCCGGCGAGCAGGACGACCAGACCGCGCCGATGGAGGCCGCGCCCAGCATCGCCGCCGCGGTCTGCGGCGTGTTGGCAACCATGGCCGCCACCCGGTCGCCCGGCCCCACGCCCGCCTCGCGCAGCGCCGAGGCGATGGCCGCCGCCTGGGCGCAGAGGTCGCTTCGGCTCACTTCCTCCCGCCGCCCGTCCTCGCCGACAAACACGATGGCCGGACTGCCGTCGGGACTGCGCAGCAGGTTTTCGGCAAAGTTGAGCCGCGCCTGCGGAAAGAACCGCGTCCGCGTCGGATGGTCTCCCGTCAGGAGCGTCTGGCCGCCGCGCTCGCCGATGACGCCGCCCTCGTCCCACATCTCCCGCCAGAACGCCTCCGGTTGCTCGACGGACCAGCGCCAGAGATCCCGGTAGCTCCCTTCAATTCCGACCCGCCGCGCGAATCTGGATATCCGCGCCTCCCGCGCCGCCGCCTCCGACGGCCTCCACAGGCACTCGCTCATGGCTCCCTGCCTCCCTGCTGCCTGCTCCATGCCTCCACCGGCCCAGCGACGCCCTCCATGGCTCCCTCGACGAGGGCGCAGGCAAGCACCCGCGCGGGATCCGTAGGCGGCGGAAATGCCAGCCCCGCGGCAAGATCCCGGCGGAAGCCGAACCGCCGGTAGTAGGGCTCGTCGCCCACCAGCACGGCCCGCTTCCAGCACCCTTCCTCGCCCGCGTCGGACGGCAGCGGCGCGCGCCGCGCCAGTTCAAGCGTCCGCAGAATCAGCGCGCCTCCCAGTCCCTCGCCCTGACGGGTGGGATGTACCCCCACCGGTCCCACCAGCAGCGCCGGTGCACTGCCCGTCCATACGGGCCAGCAGCGTATGGCGCCCGCCACCAACCCCGACTCGTCGCGGTACACCGTACCGAGGCCCGGCACCGGCTCCACGCCGCGGCGCAGCCGATAGGAGGACAGCGCAAGCCGCTCCGGCCCAAATACCAGATCGTACAGCGCCTCGACCTCCGCCGAGTCGCCGGCTCCCTCGGAGAGCAGCTCTCCGTTCACGGCGCGGCCGGCGCGGCGGCGCGCCGCAGCCTGTCGCGAACCGCCTCGCCCGCTCCGCCAGCGGGTACGCTGGCCACGGCAATGCGGCTGGCGCGGGCGTCAAGATCGCGCAGGCAGGCATAGAGATTGCGAGCCGCCTCTTTTGGATCGCCGGCGGCCGACAGGCTTGCGCGGGCGGCGGCTTTCTCCGCTTCGGGCGGGTCCGGGCCAAACCCCAGCCACGCCTCCCCTGGCATAGGCGCCTGAGCGTCCAGCCGCAGCGTCGCTCTGGGCGCATAGTGACGGGGATAGCTGCCAGGAGCCAGCGGACGTGAGGCGGCTGATGGCTGCCCCGGCGCCTGCCCCAGCGCCGCGGCAAGGGACTCCGGATCCAAAGCGCCGCTTCGCAGCAGCACCGGTACACCGTTTTCCAGACCGACGATGGACGACTCGACTCCCAGTTCGCAGGGGCCGCCGTCCAGCACCGCGTCCACCCGTCCGCCCATATCAGAGAGTACATGCGCGGCCTGCGTGGGGCTGACGCGGCCCGATGGGTTGGCGCTGGGGCCGACAAGCGGTCCGCCAAACCGCCGCAAAAGCGAAAGCGCCAGCGAATGCTCCGGCACCCGCACCGCCAGCGTGTCGAGACCGGCCGAGGCGGCCGGAGCCACCGGGCATTCTTCCTGCCGCGGCAGTGCCAGCGTCAGCGGTCCCGGCCAGCGCGTTTTCGCCAGACCGCGCAGCGTCTCGGGAATGTCCACAAGGCTTTCCGCCTCGGCGAGCGTGGCGACATGGACGATCAGCGGGTTCTCGGGCGGGCGGTCCTTGGCGGCGTAGACCCGCGCCACCGCATCCGCCGAGCAGGCGTCCGCTCCCAGCCCGTAGACGGTCTCGGTGGGAAAGGCCACCAGCCCCCCCGCCGCCAGAAGGCGGACCGCCTCCTCCAGGCCACCGCGGTCGCCTGCCAGCAGGCGCGGTGTCCCGCCGGGTGTCTGCCTGACGCTGCGCTGCATGTCTTCCGCTCCGGCGCGCCGCCCGCGCTGCATTGCCGACTCGCGTCGGTCTCCGTGTTCAGCTCCTTTTCACCACATCCTTAATTACGTATAGTCTTTATGTACGGTGCTGCGCACAGGCCAAGCCACGCGCAGCCGCAACGAAGGAGAATTGCCATGAAAGCGACACGCGCGATTCTCGCTCTGCCGTTCTCCGCAGTCCTGCTGCTGGCCGCCTGCTCCGATGGCGGCAACGAAAGCATCGGATCGACCCTCGGCGGCGCCGTTGGCGCGGTACTGGGATCTGAATTCGGCGGAGGCGAGGCGGAACGGCGAATCGGAACCGCAATCGGCGCAATCTTCGGCACTCGCGTTGGAGGCAAAATCGGCCGCCAGCTCGACGAAGCGGCCCGGCAAAGAGCGCGCGCAGCCGAGGCCAAAGCCCTCACCTCGGGCAGCATCGGCCAGACAATTCGCTGGGAGGCTCCTGAAAACGACCACGGCCCCGCATCGGGCGCAGTTACAGTCAATCGACAGGGACGCGACAACAAAGGCCGCGCCTGCCGCGAGTACACGCACGAAGTAACCGTCGCCGGCAAGTCGGAAACCGTCGTGAGCACCGCCTGCGTCGATGAGGATGGCAACTGGTCAACCGGTTAGCCTGACCGCGTTCCAGACATCCTGAGGGAAACCGCGGCTGGCTCCGGACGGCGTCGGTGACTCCCTTCTGACCGTAACCATGCGGGCGGCAGCGTTACAAACCGGCGCCTCCGCGCCGCAGGCGGACAGCTGTCATTATGCCATTCGCCGCCGCTGCTCCAGACGGAATTATACCGCCGCCGAATCGTCGAGCGGCCAACGAGCCCGCACTGGCAAAGGGCCAGGCTCCAGGCCGCAGCCGATGCGCTCGACTGCCGCCCATGCAACCATCGCTCCATTGTCGGTGCACAGGGAGGGATCGGGAAACACGCAGGCAAACCCCTCCCGCTCCGCCGCCTGCTGCAAAGCCGCCCGAATCGCCCGATTGGCCAGCACGCCGCCAGCGCCGGCAAACGCCGGCCGGTCGAGACTGGGGTGAGCGTCGAGAAGCAGGCGCATGGCGCTGACCGCGCGATCGACAAGCGAGTCACGCACGGCCGCCTGAAACGAGGCGGCCAGATCCGCTGAGTCCACGTCCGACAGCTGCCGCCCGCCGTCCGCCAGTCTGTCGCGGACCTGCATCACCGCCGTTTTGAGTCCGGAGAACGAGAACTCGCAGCCAGGACGACCGGCAAGCGGGCGCGGCAGGCCGAAGCGCTCCGAATCGCCATGCTCCGCCGCCGCCTCGACCGCTGGACCGCCGGGAAATCCCAGATCCAGAAGACGGGCCACCTTGTCAAACGCCTCGCCGGCGGCGTCGTCAAGTGTGGAGCCCAGCACCTGATGGCGCCCCGCGCCGCTGGTGACCGCCAGCAGGCAGTGCCCACCCGACGCAAGCAGCAGCAGATAGGGAAACGCCACCGCCCGCTCCAGCCGCACCGTCAACGCGTGCGCCTCAAGATGGTTGACCGAATGCAGCGGCAGGCCGCTGCCCAGCGCCAGGCCGCACGCCGTCATTACTCCCGCCAGCAGTCCCGGCGCAAGCCCGGGCCCGGCGGTTACGGCGATGGCGTCCAGGTTGTCCAGCTTCAGGCCAGCCCCGTCCAGCGCCGCCTGCACCGCCAAATCGGCCTTCTCGGCATGGGCGCGGGCGGCAATCTCCGGCACCACCCCTCCATGTACCGCATGCAGCGAGTTCTGCCCGTACCGCGTGTCGGAAAGCACCCACCCCGGCGGACGTACCCCATCTTCGTCCAGCTGCCCCCGCACCACGGCGGCGGCCGTGTCGTCGCAGCTGGTTTCCAGCCCAAGCACCCGTATCTGGCGGGCGGTTTTCTCTGCCATGAGCCGTTTCTCAATTCCATGCGAACGTGGCGCCGACGTTACCAGCGCCAAGCGTAAGCATCACCGCTCGCTAGTATCATGGTGCTGTTTTCCTCCGCGTTTCCCGCTCGCCGAAGCCGTCCCGCCTCTATGCCCATTGCACGACGCGACACGTCCAATAGCCGATCCAGCAGCGTCCGCGCCGGCAGACTCTGGACCATCGGCACGCGGGGTTCCCCCCTTGCCATGGCACAGGCCGAGGAAGCCCGCGCAGCGCTGTCACGCGCACTCGATGACTGCGGCCTTGATTCGAGGGTGGAAATCCGCCCCATCGCCACCGAGGGCGACCGCATCCGCGACGTGCCGCTGCGGGACATTGGCGGCAAGGATCTGTTCGTCAGCGACATACACAAGGCGCTGCTGGCCGGCGACATCGACTTCGCCGCCCATTCCGCCAAAGACCTTCCGGGCAAGCTTCCGCCCGAGGTTGCCGTGGCCGCAGCGCTGCCCCGCCGCGACCCCGCTGACGCTCTGCTGTCGCGCCAGGGATTGGACCTGCCCAGCCTCCCGGAGGGGGCGGTGGTTGGCACATGCTCTCCCCGCCGCGAGGCCCAGCTGCGGTTTCGCCGCCCCGACCTTCGCGTCGTGCCGCTGCGCGGCAATGTCGGCACCCGCATTGCCTCGCTTGACGCGCCCGACGGCCCGGACGCGATTCTGCTTGCCATGGCGGGACTCGAGCGGCTGGCCAAAGAAGAGACGCCGAAGCGCCGGCTGGACCCAGGGGAATGGCTACCGGCCGTAGGTCAGGGAATCCTGGCCATCACCGCGCGGGCGGACGACATGGAAGCCCTGGATGTCGCGCGGCGCGTCGGCGACGCCGTAGCTGGCCATTGCCTGGCGGCAGAACGGAGCATGCTGGCAAAACTTGGCGGCGACTGCTTCTCGCCAATCGCCGGCCTTGCCACGATGGAGCAGGACAGCCTGTATCTGCGCGGTGAAATTCTCACCGTCGACGGCGGCCACTGCATCGAGGGCGGAGTCGAAGGACCGGCGGAAGACGCGGAGATTCTGGGAAGAGAGCTGGGAGACTATCTGCGTTCGCAGGCTGGCGATGGTTTCTGGGAGCGAAGCGGGCCATGAACGTACTGGTCACCCGCGACCGCGAGTCATCGACGGCGATCACGAGGCGCCTGGAAGAGCTCGGCCACACCTGCCTTTACGCGCCCATGCTGCGCATCCATGCCGTGGAGGGCGCCCCCGCCCCGCCTGCTGGATGCCAGGCCATGCTCGTTACCAGCGCCAACGCCATCCGCGGTCTGCCGAAGGATTTTCTAGTCCCGAATCTGCGCGTGCTCACAGTCGGGGATGCGACGGCGGCCGCTGCGCGGGAAGCGGGTTTCAGGCAGGTCGAGAGCGCGGACGGAGACGCGGCGGAGCTGGAGCGGCTCGCTCTGCGAAGGCTGGATCCCGCAGCTGGCACCCTGCTTTACATCCGGGGACGCGACGTGCGAGGAGACTTGGTGCAAAACCTAGGCCGCGGGAGGTTTCGCGTGGAGGAGCGAATCGTCTACCGCGCCGAACCGGTTTCAGAGATGCCCGCAGACGTCGTCCAGCAGACTAATTCGGGCGGGATTGACGCCGCGTTGCTACTGTCCAGACGAGCCGCCGAGAACTTTGCGCGGCTGCTGACCCCCTCCCTCAGAAATGGACTGGCCCACGCCCGCATACTGGCATTGTCGCCAGCCATCGCCGAGCCAGTCGCGGATATGGGGCTGGAAAAGGTCGAATACGCCGACCATCCTGACATTGAATCCCTGCTTTCTATGCTTGCAGCGCCAGCAGCATGATTAGCAGTGCCCAATTGTATCCAAAATACGTCTTGACTATATTTAACTTGAACGCCGCAAGCGAGCAAAGCTATGGCCAACAGCAGAGTCGACCCGCCGCCGGGGCCGCACGGCTATTACCAGCCGCTTCCGCCTCAGGGCAGGTGGGAGCCACCTCCCCGCCAGTCGTCGAATGGCGGCCTTATGGTATTGGTAGCGGTCATACTCTTGATTGTCGCCGCTGGCGCGGGCGGCGGCGTCTACATCCAGTACCACGATTTGGAAAACATTCGCGCTCTGCAGGCCAAGGTCGCCGACTTGGAACAGGCGGCAGAAGCGGCAGAAACCAACGCAGAGGGACCGGAGCGCGAAATTGCCCGGCTTGAAGAAACAGTCGCGGCTTTGGAGGCGCGGATGCAGACCGCCGAGGCGCGCGCCGAAAGCGATGGCGGTTCGCTGGGCGAATCGGCCCTGCGTGAAATCCAGTCAATAAGCGCAGATATGGGAGGCGACATTGCCGGCGCCGCCAGCGCCGCTGCGCAGGCGCTTCAGGAAATCGAGGCTCTTCGGGAAGAGACGCGAAGCGAAACCAGCCGTATCGAATTGCAGAGCACCGAGCAGCTGGCGGTGACGGCCACCAGCCTAACCGAGAGAGTCGAGCGTCTGGAGCAGGCCATCATTGCCGCCAATCACGCGTCGCCTGCCGGCACCGTTGCTTTGGCGCAGCTGTCGCTTGCCATGCAGGGAACGGAACCATTTCTCGATGTCCTCAACGCTTACGAGAAGGCCACTGGCCGGACGCTGTCTGGGGAATTCCGCTCGGCGGCCCGCAATGGCGTGCCGGACCGCAGCATTCTGCTGGAGAGGTTTCGCGTTTCGCTTCGGACGGCCGCACGAGAGAAAGCCGAAGAATCGGACACGACAACTCCCCTGGAGCGGGCTACGGCGTGGGCGGAGAGACTGGTGTCCATACGGCCGTCAAACGCGACCGCCGGCAGCGACGAGCGCGCCGTCCTGTCGCGGGCGGAAGCACGGCTGGTCGAAGGCAACCTCAATGCGGCCATAGATGAAGTGGAGTCTCTTCGGCAACCGCTGACGGATTCCATGGACGCCTGGCTGGCCAGCGCCCGGCTGCGCGCCAGCATCGAGGCAGAGTACGGCCGCCTTCTGGCCGAGATCACCGCCGACGCCGGCTGACCGAGACTTCTGGCCATGGCCCGCTCGCTCATCAACACCGCGCTGTTTCTCGCAGTCGTGGGAGGCCTGGCGCTGGTCTGCGCGGCGCTGATTAGGGACCCTGGCCAGGTCAGCATCGAATGGGGCGGCAGGGTCGCCGAGCTGCATGCGTCTACGCTGCTGGCTGGCGTGGTGGCAGCCTTTGTCTTCCTCTGGCTTCTGGCGTCGCTGATTGCCGCGCTGCTGGAACTGCCTGCCTTGGTAGGCGGCTACGCCCGCAGAAAGCGGCAGGCACGGGGCCTGGAGTTTCTCGGGCGGGCGCTGACCGCCTATGCGGCGGAGGACGGCACCGCCGCCCTTAGCAACGCGCGGCGCGCCGAACGGCTACTGGCAAACCCGCGGCTCACCCGCTCCTTGATGGCCAAGTCACTGGACATGGAGGGCAAAGCCGCCGAGGCGAGACGATACTACGAGGCACTTGCCAATAACAGGGAAACTGCCGCAGCCGGCGTACGGGGGCTGCTTGCCGCAGCCCTGCGCGACGGCAACGAGGAAGAGGCTGCTGCACAGGCCCGCCGCGCCATCGAGCTGGAGCCGCGCAATCCTGTCGCGCTGGCCGCGTTGCTCAAACTGCAGGTCAGCAACGAGGAATGGAGCCAGGCGCGGCGCACGGTCCGGAACCTGGTGCAGGCACGCGTCATTGCCCGCGACGAGGGACGGCGAAAGGAAGCCGCCCTGTATGCGTCGGAGGCGTTGGCAGTCGAGGCCAGCGGAGACGGCGAGCAGGCGCTCGCGCTGGCGGTGCGCGCAGCGGAGATTGATGCGGGCCTGACACCAGCAGCGGCGGCGGCGGCAAGACTATCCGCGGCAATGGGCGAACGGCGTCGGGCCGACCGGTTTCTGCTTCAGGCTTGGAAGCGCAGCCCCATGCCGGAGCTGGCAGCGCTGTGGATGCAAATCGGCGAGTGGCCCGACCATGAGGACCGCCAGCAGCGCTTGAAGCGGCTGGTAAACGCGAATCCGATGCACTCCGAATCGCGTCTGCTGATGGCGGAGGCGGCGATCGCCCAGCGAGACCGGGCCGCCGTACTCGACGCGCTTGAACCGATGCACGAGGACGCTGGTCCGGAAGCCCGTTACTGCGCTGCAATGGCGGCCGTGGAACGCTGGGCGCCGGACGGTGCGGACAATGCCCGGCTGTGGCTTGCCAAGGCGCTTGCCGCTCCCCGAGGACGAGGCTGGCAGTGCGACTCCTGTGGTGCCCAAAGCGCCGCGTGGAGTGTCACCTGTACCCATTGCGGAGAGCTGGCGTCGCTGTCATCCGCCCTGCTGGACGTTGGCGGCGAGACCGCGCTTCAAGCCCCCTCGCTGCCGAAGCTGCAAGAGTGGCACCAGGAAGATGACGAAGCGGCAGAGGACATTGCCCCTACCCTGCCGGAAGCCCCGTCTCCTGACCCGCCGGAGGATGTTTCCCCGGCGTCGCCGCCAGTCGATGTTTCCCCCGCGCCGCCAGATGACGCCGCCCCAGCTCCGAAGGTTGAGCTTGCCCCTGCTTCAATGCCGAAGGAACCTGCTCCTGCGGCGATGAAGGCAGTTCGGCCAGCACCGTCCGAAGAGAGATGGAAGAAGGTGGATTTGGCTACGCCCCTGCACCCACCTCCCGCGCGTCCAGAAAACCCGTCACCCGCCGCGCCCCCCATCGTCGTGCGTCCCGATGCTTAGGGGATGACAGGCCGGGGGCAACTGGATACACTGTCGCGGTACAGGCCGCAGTAGCTCAGCTGGTAGAGCAACGCATTCGTAATGCGTGGGT
>CAZPIN010000191.1:0-1705 GCA_964586735.1 uncultured Rhodobacterales bacterium
ATCCAGGGGTGGCGGGGCGGGGTCGCGGGCATGACCTGCCCGCTTGCTACACCGGCATGACGCCGTGCTTCTTGGCGGGGCGGGTTTCCTTCTTGTCGCGCAGCAGCTCCAGCGTGCGGGTGAGGCGGGCGCGGGTGTCCGCGGGCTGGATGGCGGCCTGGGAGAACTGCTTGGAGAGGGCCTCGAAGGGGCCGTTGAAGCGCTCGTTGAACTCGGCCATCTTCTCCCGGCGGGTTCGCTCGGGGTCGTCGGAGGCGGCGATCTCGCGCCGGTAGAGCACGTTGACGGCGCCGCCGCCGCCCATCACCGCGAGCTCCACCCCGGGCCAGAGCCAGAGCTGGTCGGCGCCCATCTCCCGCGTGCACATGGCCTGCTTGGCGCCGCCGTAGCCCTTGCGCAGCACGATGGTGATCTTGGGCACGGTGGCCTCGGCGTAGGCGTAAAGCATCTTGGCGCCGTGCCGGATGATGCCCTGCTCCTCCTGTTGCCGGCCCGGGAAGAACCCGGGCACGTCCATCAGCGTGACGATGGGGATGTTGAAGGCGTCGCAGAAGCGGATGAACCGGGAGGCCTTGTCGGAGGCGTCCACGTCGAGGCTGCCGGCCAGGAACATGGGCTGGTTGGCCACGAACCCCACCGGGTGGCCGTCCAGCCGCCCGAACCCGATCACCAGGTTGCGCGCGAACCGGCGCTTGAGCTCCAGGAACTCGCCGCCGTCCACCACCGCCTTGATGACCTTGACGACGTCGTAGGGCTTGCGCTTGTCGTCGGGGACCAGCTCTTCGATGCCGTCCAGCCGCCGCTCCGGGTCGTCGCCGGTTTCCTTGCGCGGCGGCGGCTCGTTGCAGTTGGCCGGCAGGAACCCCAGCAGCTCCCGGATCCGCGCCAGGCAGGCCTCGTCGTCCGCGCTCACCACGTCCGCCACCCCGGACACCTCGGAGTGGATGCGCACGCCCCCCAGCTCCTCCATGGTGACCTCTTCCCCCAGCACTTCCTTGATCACCGGCGGCCCGGTGATGAACATCTGGCTGGTGTCGCGCACCATGAGGATGAAGTCGGTCAGCGCCGGCGAGTAGGAGGCCACGCCGATGCACGGCCCCATCACCGCCGAGATCTGCGGCACGGCGCCGGACGCGATGCTGTTCTCGAAGAAGATCTGGCCGATGGCGGCGGTGACGCTCAGCCCTTCCTGGATGCGCGCCCCCACCGAGTCGTAGAGGCCGACGCACGGCATGCCCAGGGAGCGGGCCGTGCGGATGCCGTTGGCGATCTTCTCGGCGTGGGCGCTGCCCACGGCCCCCGCCAGCACCGTGCGGTCCTGCGCGAACAGGTACACCGGCCGCCCGTCGATGCGGGCGAAGCCGCACACCACCCCGTCGGTGGGTTGCCGCCGCTCCGCCATGCCGAAATCCGTGCACTGGGTCTCGGCCAGCATGAACTCCTCGGTGAAGCTGCCCGGGTCCACGAGTTTGTCGATGCGCTCCCGGGCGGTGAGCTTGCCCTCGCCGTGCTGCTTGTCCACGGCCCGGGCGTCGCCCTCCAGCACCCGCGCCTCGAGCTCGGCAAGCTTCCGCTCGGGCGGTTCGGCTTCCGGTGTGTCCTTGTCAGGGGTTTTCGTTTCGTCGGCCATTGGCAACCCCCGGGGCTCGTTCTGTGCCGGCCGGCCTCGTCATTCGCGCTCCGTCACTCGCACCCGGCCTCGTCA
>CAZPIN010000192.1:0-2153 GCA_964586735.1 uncultured Rhodobacterales bacterium
GGATGGAGCAGGAGCAGGAGCGCGGCATCACCATTACCTCCGCTGCCACCACATGCTTCTGGCCGGGCCGCGACGGCGCGCCCTGCCGCCTCAACATCATCGACACTCCCGGCCATGTCGACTTCACCATCGAGGTGGAGCGCTCGCTGCGGGTGCTGGACGGCGCCGTCTGCGTGCTGGACGCCAACGCCGGCGTGGAGCCGCAGACCGAAACCGTCTGGCGGCAGGCCGACCGCTACCGGGTGCCGCGGGTGGTGTTCGTCAACAAGATGGACAAGCTCGGCGCCGACTTTGACCGCTGCGTCGAAATGATCCGCACCCGCACCGGGGCGACGCCGCTTCCCATCCAGATTCCAGTCGGCGCGGAGGACACTTTCGAGGGCGTGATCGATCTGGTCACCATGAAGGCGCTGCTGTGGGTGGAGGAGACCAAGGGCGCCAAGTACGAGGAAAAGGACATTCCCGAGCACCTGCGGGAGGCGGCCGAAAAGGCCCGCTCGGCGATGGTGGAGGCCGCCGTCGAGCAGGACGAGGCCGCGCTGGAAGCCTATCTCGAGGGCGAGGAGCCCGACGCCGACGGTCTGCGAGTCCTGCTGCGCAAAGGCACCCTGTCCATGGCCTTCGTGCCGGTGCTGGCGGGATCGGCCTTCAAGAACAAGGGCGTCCAGCCGGTGCTCGACGCGGTGATCGACTTTCTGCCCAGTCCCCTCGACATCGGCGCGGTGGAGGGCTTCGCTCCCGACGACCGCGAGAAGACCATCACCCGCCAGCCCGACGCCGGGCAGCCGCTGGCGGCGCTGGCGTTCAAAATCATGAACGACTCCTTCGTTGGCTCGCTGACTTTCGTCCGGATCTATTCGGGGACCGTCAGCCGCGGCGGCAGCGTGCTCAACGTGGCCAAGGGCAAGCGCGAGCGCATCGGCCGCATGCTGATGATGCACGCCAACTCCCGCGAGGACGTGGAGACCGCCTCGGCCGGCGACATCGTCGCCCTGGCCGGCCTCAAGGAGACCACCACCGGCGACACGCTGTCGGATCCCGCCAGCCCGGTGGCGCTGGAGTCGATCGACTTTCCCGATCCGGTCATCGAGATCGCGGTCGAGCCCAAGACCAAGACCGACCAGGAGAAGATGTCGGTCGCCCTGCAGCGCCTGGCGGCCGAGGACCCCTCGATGCAGGTGGCCGTTGACCCCGAGTCGGGGCAGACGATTCTCAAGGGCATGGGCGAGCTGCACCTCGACATCCTTGTCGACCGGCTGCGGCGGGAATTCAAGGTGGAGGCCAACATCGGCGCGCCGCAGGTCGCCTACCGCGAGACCATCTCCAGGGCGACGGCGGTCGACTACACGCACAAGAAGCAGACCGGCGGGGCCGGGCAGTTCGCCCGCGTCAAGCTGGAGATCGAGCCCGCCGAGGGCTACACGTTCGAGAGCCGCGTCGTCGGCGGGGCGGTGCCCAAGGAGTACATCCCCGGCGTCGAGAAGGGCGTCCGCTCGGTCATGGAATCGGGCGTGCTGGCCGGCTTCCCGGTGATCGACGTCAAGGTGGCGCTGGTCGACGGCGCCTTCCACGACGTGGACTCCAACGTGATGACGTTCGAGATCGCCGGCCGGGCGGCCATGCGCGAGGGCCTGGGCAAGGCCGGCGCCCGGCTGCTGGAGCCGGTGATGGAGGTCGAGGTCGTGGCTCCCGAGGAGTATCTGGGCGAGATCATGGGCGACCTCAACGCCCGGCGGGGACAGATCCAGGGCCAGGAGTCGCGCGGCACGGCCAGCGCCATCCGCGCCTTCGTGCCGCTGGCGAACATGTTCGGCTACGTCAACACGCTGCGCTCCATGTCGCAGGGAAGGGCGCTGTTCACCATGCGCTTCGACCACTACGACGGGGTTCCGCAGCACGTAGCCGACGAGATTCAGGCGCGCTACGCCTGAGGCGGGCAACAACCAGGGCGCGCCGCGGGGCGCGCGGTACAGGAGAAACAAAATGGCGAAAGAAAAATTCGACCGCTCGAAGCCGCACGTCAACGTCGGCACGATCGGGCACGTCGACCACGGCAAGACGACGCTGACCGCGGCGATCACCATGGTGATGGCCGAGTTCGGGCGGGCCGAGGTGCAGGCGTACGACCAGATCGACATGGGCGGTGGCAATGG
>CAZPIN010000193.1:0-2077 GCA_964586735.1 uncultured Rhodobacterales bacterium
AGGCATCACCAGCATGGTGTGGTCCAGGTAGTCGGCGTCGAGCAGGCGATCGAGCGGAATGTCGCTGAATTCCGGGTCGGCGGCCCACTGGTCGCGGTCGGCGAAGGCCAGCTTCTTCATCTCGATGAGAGTGTGCAGATAGCTTGAGGTGTTGTGGCCCATCCGCTTCATGTCGAATGACCTGGCCATCTCGAACAGTTGCAGTTGGGCGATGCCCTGGGTGTTGGGCGGCATCACCAGCATGGTATGGTCCTCGTAGTCGCCGCGCAGCGGCTCGACCCAGGTGGTGGTGTGTTCCGCCAGATCGGGAGCGCGCACGTAGCCGCCCTCCGCTTCCAGGAAAGAGCCGATGCGGTCGGCCACGAAGCCCGTGTAGAACCCGTCTCTGCCGTTGCGGGCGATGCGCTCCAGGGTGGTGGCCAGCGCCGGATTCCGGAGCAGGCTGCCCACCGGCGGAGGTGCCCCACCGGGCAGGTAGAGCGCCCGCGCATGGTCGTTCAGCGACCGCGAGGAGCCCGCGATGTCGCTCGCGAGCCGGGTGGACACGGGGAAGCCGTCGCGGGCGTAGCCGATGGCGGGCTCGAGCAGCTCCGCCATGGGCCGGGTGCCGAAGCGGTCCAGGGCGTCCACCCAGGCGGCCACGGCGCCGGGCACCGACACCGAGAGAGGACCGTTGCCGGGCACCCGGTCGAGTTCGCGCTCGGCGAAGAGGTCCGGTGTGGCCAGCGCGCCGGCGCGTCCGCTTCCGTTCATCGCGTACACGCGCCCGCTGCCGGCCTCGTAGTAGATCATGAACGCGTCACCGCCGACGCCGTTCATGTGCGGACGCACCACGGCCAGCACCCCCGCCATGGCGATCGTCGCGTCGATGGCGTTGCCGCCCCGGCGCAGCACCTCGTGACCCGCCGCCGCCGCAAGCGGATGGCCGGCCGACACGGCCGCGCTCACGCCGCGCACGTCGGGGCGGTTGGTAGCGGGGAAGACCACCTCCCCGGAGCTCTGCGCGGTTGTGCTGGCCTGCGCCGGCGCCTCCGCGGTTTCGCACGCGGTCGCGGCAAGGGAGACACAACTGATCGCGAGGGTGGCGGCCATTGCCGCGCCCGCAGCGCGACGTCGAGCTGATGCGGGAACTTCGCGCATGGGTGGAACTCCTGGATTCCGGTTCATCGGTGGCTTGCCGGGAGCGGGAACGCCCGTATGATCTCCGCGTGCACGATGCCACCGCGAGGCGGTCCCGCGCCAGCCCCGCGGCTGGTGCGGACGCCCGGCCGCGGACAGGTTCAGACCATGACGGGCAAGCGGAAACTCGGGCTCTGGATGTGCACCTCGCTGGTGGCGGGGAGCATGATCGGCTCGGGCGTCTTCCTCCTCCCGGCGTCGCTGGCGCCGTTCGGGGGCATCAGCATCCTGGGCTGGCTGGTGAGCGCCGGAGGGGCGATGTGCATGGCGCTGGTGCTCGCGCGGCTCGGAGCGACGATGCCCCGGGTCGGGGGACCGTATGCGTACGGGCGGGAGGGGTTTGGGGACTTCGTGGGCTTCTGGATCGTGTGGTCGTACTGGATCTCGCTGCTTACGGGGAACGCCGCCCTCGCCGTCGCCACCGCAAGCTACGCGACCGTCTTCTGGCCGGCGCTGGGGGTGTCGCCGCCGGCCGGCCTGGCCGCGGCGCTGGCCGCCCTCTGGACCCTCGCGCTCGTCAACGCCCACGGCGTGCGCACAGCGGGACTGGTCCAACTCGTCACCACCGTGCTCAAGCTGTTGCCGCTGGCGGCGGTCGGGACGGTCGGGTTCCTCTACTTCCAGGCCGACCACTTTCAGCCGTTCAATCCCGCGGGGGAGAGCGCCTTCAGCGCCGTAACGGCTACGGTCGCGCTCACGCTGTGGGCGTTTCTGGGGCTCGAAGCGGGAACCGTCCCCGCGGGCGACGTGCGCGATCCCGCCCGCATCATTCCGAAGGCCACGATCCTGGGGACGTCGATCGCCGCGGTCGTCTATATCGCGTGCACCGCCGCGGTGATGGGCATCATCGCGCCGGGAGAGCTGGCGCTGTCCACGGCGCCGTTCGCCGACGCGGCGG
>CAZPIN010000194.1:0-29664 GCA_964586735.1 uncultured Rhodobacterales bacterium
GGGCAGCACGGTCAGCACCATCCACTCCGGACGGTTGCCCGAGGCAACGATCTTGGTGAGGAAGCGACGGCGCTTGATGGCGTCCTCCTGCATGCGCTTAAGGGCCGTCTCATTGGCCCCCTCCTCGTAGATCTTGATGGGCACCTCGGCCAGCAGCCGGCTCACGCGGCGGGCGCGGGTGGCCAGATAGTCGCTGATGGTCTTCGCCGCCGCCTTGGTGAACCTCGACTTGGTCCGCGCCGCGTCGATCAGAAACCGCAGGGCGACCAGGCCGGTGAGGGCTTCGGGCGGCGGCGCGCCTTCATTTTCCCGCAGCCGGCCGACGGCCACGCTTCGCCCGGTCTTGACCACCGGCACGCAAAGCTCCCCGTCGAGCAGCCGGGTTAGCCGGTCCTTGTCGTCTTCCGGCTTTTCCTTGCCCAGATTGAGCGCCTCGGCGAGCGCCTCGGCGCGCTCGACCAGGTCGATAGCCTCGTCGGCGTTATCCCTCTCGTCGCGGTCGATCAGCTTCCGTTCCATCTCCATGAACGGCTTCAGCACGCTGGCAAGCTCGCCGTACAGTCCCTGGTCCGCCTCCAGCCCGCGGGCCAGGCGCAGCGCGAAATATTCGCACAGGCCGGTTGCTCCGGTCGTGTACACCGCGCCCCGCAGGGCGTAGCGCTCGCCGACGCGGCCCATGCGGTCGAGGGGCAGGAGGCCGCCCTCCTTGAGGCGCTGGATCTCGCCGGACGAGAGCACCACCGCCGCCTGCATGGAGATAATCTTCTCCAGGTCCAGCGGCCTCAGGCCAAGTACCCGCGCGGCGCGGGCGATGAGCCGCTTGGCCCGCAGTTCGCCCTTGAGGGCCTCGAACCGCGTGCGCAGCTCCTCGATTTCTCTCTCCAGAGCGTCCTTGTCCAGCCGCTCTAGCAGCGTGCGGATAGCCTCGGCCCCCATGCCGGCCTCGAACTCGCGCTCGCCGTACTTTTCGATGGCCTTCTCGAACTCCTCCTCGGAGAGCACCTGGCGGGGCTTGAGGTCGGTGGTGCCGGGGTCGATCACCACGTACGACTCGAAGTAAACCACCCGCCGCAGCTGGCTGGGCTTCATGTCCAGAATCAGGCCGATGCCGGATGTCGCGGACTTGAGGAACCACACGTGGGTGACGGGCGCGGCAAGCTCGATATGGCCCATGCGCTCGCGCCGCACCTTCTTGAGGGTGACCTCGACGTGGCACTTTTCGCAAGTCACGCCGCGGTACTTCATCCGCTTGAACTTGCCGCACAGGCACTCGTAGTCCTTGACCGGCCCGAAAATCGAGGCGCAGAACAGGCCGTCCCGCTCCGGCTTGAAGGTGCGGTGGTTGATGGTCTCGGGCTTCTTGACCTCGCCGTGCGACCAGGTCTTGCGAATCAGGTCGGGGTCCGCGATCGAGATGCGAATCCGGTCGAAGGCCGCCGATTCGGACTCCGGACGGTTGAGGGTAGGCGCGTCCTCGTACATGGGAACTTTGCTCTCCATGGGAATTCTCCTCTCGCTTTCGGCTCAGGCCGCCGCCGCCTGGTCGGGCGGCGGGGTCTGCTCCGGCGGCGGCAGCATGGCCGGCGGGCCGTCCTCGGGGCGCGCCGGCGGCGCGTTGGACTGCAGCTCGACGTTGAGGCCCAGCGCCTTGAGCTCGCTGACCAGCACGTTGAAGCTCTCCGGGCGGCCCGCCTCGAAGTTGTTCTCGCCCTTGGCCATCGCCTCGTAGGCTTTGGCGCGGCCTGCGACGTCGTCCGACTTGTAGGTCAGGATCTCGCGCAGGGTGTGGGCGGCGCCGTAGGCCTGGAGGGCCCAGACCTCCATCTCGCCCACCCGCTGGCCGCCGAAGCGGGCCTTGCCGCGCACCGGCTGCTGGGTCACCAGGCTGTAGGGGCCGGTGGAGCGGGCGTGGATCTTGTTGTCCACCAGATGGTGGAGCTTCATCATGTACTTGTAGCCGACGGTCACGCGGCGGTCGAAGGGCAGGCCGGTGCGCCCGTCGTAGAGCACCTCCTGGCCGGTGCGGTCGAGGCCAGCCTTCTCCAGCAGGTCGGAGATGTCCTCGGCGCGGGCCCCGTCAAACACCGGCGTGGCGAAGTGTACGCCGCCGCGGGCCTGCTCGGCGATCGCGGCCAGATGGCCGTCCTGCGGCGCCGCCGCCTGCACCGCCTCCTTGCCGTACACATCGCCCATCACCCGCCGCAGCTCGGCTGCGCCGCGCCCGCCGCGGTAGGCTTCCAGAGCCTTGTTGATCATCCGCCCCAGGCCGTAGGCGGCCCAGCCCAGATGGGTCTCGAGGATCTGGCCGACGTTCATGCGCGAGGGCACGCCGAGGGGGTTGAGGACGATGTCCACCGGCGTGCCGTCGGCAAGGAAGGGCATGTCCTCCTCCGGCAGCACGCGGGAAATGACGCCCTTGTTGCCGTGGCGCCCGGCCATCTTGTCGCCCGGCTGAAGCCTGCGCTTCACCGCGACGAATACCTTGACCACCTTGATCACGCCGGCCTGCAGGTTGTCGCTCTGCTGGATCTTGACGCAGCGGTCCTGGAAGCGCTCCTCGATGCGCTTGATATCCGCCTTGTACTCCTTGTGCAGGCGCTCGATGCGCTCCATCACCTCGGCGTTGCCGACCGCCTGACGGAACAGCCCGGCACTGTCGAGATTGGCGAGAGCGGCCTTTTCCAGCTTCTCTCCCTTCTTGATCTCCAGCTCGGCAGAAGCCTTGGACGCGGTCTGCCCGGCCAGCAGGTCGCGCAGCCGGGCGGCGATGTTACGGTCGAGAATCTTCTGCTCGTCGACCCGGTCGCGCTCGAAGCGCTGCATCTCCATCTCGGCGATCTGGCGGGCGCGCTGGTCGGGCTCGACGTTCTCGCGGGTGAAAATCCGCACCTCGACCACCGTGCCCTGGTCGCCCGGCGGCAGGCGCAGGGAGGTGTCGCGCACCTCGGACGCCTTCTCGCCGAAGATCGCCCGCAACAGCTTCTCCTCGGGGGTCATGGGCGTCTCGCCCTTGGGGGTGATCTTGCCGACCAGTATGTCGCCGGCGTCAACCTCGGCGCCGATGTATACGATGCCCGCCTCGTCGAGATTGCGCAGGGCGTCCTCGGAGACGTTGGGCAGCTCGCGGGTGATGGCCTCGGGGCCGAGCTTTGTGTCGCGCACGGAGGTCTCGAAGCGCTCGATGTTGATCGAGGTGAACACGGCCTCGCGCACCACCCGCGCGGAGACCAGCACCGAGTCCTCGAAGTTGTAGCCCTGCCAGGGCATGAAGGCGACCAGCACGTTACGGCCGAGGGCCAGCTCGCCGTTGTCGGTCGAAGGGCCGTCGGCGATGACGTCGCCGGCGTCCACCCGCTCGCCCTTCTTGACGAGGGGGCGATGGTTGATGGCGGTGTTCTGGTTGGAGCGCTGGAACTTCTGCAGCCTGTAGATGTCCACCCCCAGGTCGCCCGGCTCCAGCTCGCCGGTCACGCGGACGACGATGCGGCTGGCGTCGACCTGGTCGATGACGCCTCCGCGGCGGACGGTGATGGCCGAGCCGCAGTCGCGGGCCACCTTGTCCTCGATGCCGGTGCCGACGAAGGGCGCCTCGGTCTCGATCAGCGGCACCGCCTGGCGCTGCATGTTCGACCCCATCAGGGCGCGGTTGGCGTCATCGTTCTCGAGGAAGGGAATCAGCGAGGCCGACACCGACACCACCTGCTTGGGCGACACGTCGATCAGGTCCACCTCCTCGCGGGAGCACTTCTCGAACAGCTCGCCCCGTCCGTCGTCGGAGCGGGTAAGCACCTCGGACTCCTCCAGTTTGCCGCCGCTGGCCAAAGGCTCGTTGGCCTGGGCGATGCGCTTGCCGATCTCCTCCATGGCCGACAGGTAGATGACCCGGTCGGTCACCCTGCCCTCCTCCACCTCGCGAAACGGAGTCTCGATGAAGCCCAGGGGATTGACCTGGGCGAAGGTGGCGAAGGAGTTGACCAGGCCGATGTTGGCGCCCTCGGGGGTCTCGATGGGGCAGATCCGCCCGTAGTGGGTGCGGTGCACGTCGCGCACCTCGAAGCCGGCGTTGCGCCGCTTGAGGCCGCGCGGCCCCAGCGCCGAGATGCGCCGCTTGTGGGCCATCTCGGAAAGGGGGTTGGTCTGGTCCATGAACTGCGACAGCTGCGAGGAGGCGAGAAACTCCTTGACCGCCCCCACCACGACGCGGGCGTTGATCAGATCCTCAGGCTTGAGCTGCTCAAGCTCGGCGGGCGTGATGCGCTTGATCCGCTCGCGCACCGCCCGCTCCATGCGCATCAGGCCGAAGCGGTACTGCTGCTCGATGAGCTCGCCGACCGAGCGAACGCGGCGGTTGCCCAGATGGTCGATGTCGTCCACCCGGCGGCTGCTCGGCGGCAGCGCCTGGACGATCTCCTCTATCTCCGCGCCGGTGAGCTCGCGCTCCTCCTCGGCCAGGTGGCGGCCGAAGAACCGGTTGATCTCGGCCCGCACGTCCTTCTTGACGCCCTCGATCTTCAGCCCCGCCTTCGCCGCCGGCGACTCGTCGCCCAGGCACGACTCGACGTGCTCGACGAAGGTCTCCACGACGTCGTCCTCGCGCAGCACGCGGTCGCTGGCGGCGCGGCTGCCGAGGCACTCGTCGATCTTCGTCTCCAGCGACCGGGCGATTCCGGGAATCTGGTAGCGGTACTCGAGCTCCCGCGCCAGCGCGAGGAGCTGGGCCTCCCGTTCGCGCAGGTCGCGCTCATGGCGCTCGCGCACGTTCTGCGGCGCCTTGGCGTCGAGGCTGTCGTCGAGCGCCAGCCGCCTGGGCCTGGACAGCCTGCGGCCAAGCCGGTCATGGATCTCGGCGCGCAGAAGTCCGTCGATTCCGCTCAGGCCGAAGCGGTGCTCCAGATCCCGCGCGAGGGCGATGGCAGCCTTCTCCGGCAGCCGGTCTTTGCCCGCCGGGCCGCCGTCAAGCCACTCGGCGACCTTGGCCGACACCGCGGCGCCAACGCTCTTTTCGGTCATCCGCTCGTGCTGCCGCCCGCGGCTGTCCATCAGCAGGCTTTCCAGCTCCCGCACCACCGCGGCGACATCCTCCTCGTTCAGGCTGCGTTCGCTCTCGAAGACGCTGACGCCCAGCCGCTCACGGATCTTGGCGCGGCCCACCGACGACAGGTCGTAGCGGCTGGAATCGCGGAACATACCCTCGAACATGTCCTCGGCGGTGGCCAGCGACGGAGCCTCGCTCGACCTCGTGCTGCGGTAGATTTCGAAGAGGGCGAGATTGCGGTCGTCGGCGTTGGGCAGTCGCAGGCGGGTCTCCTCGACCAGCTCGAGCGCGATCATGGCGTGGACGAAGCCGCCGCCCTCGGGCAGCTCCAGCATCTCGATCTCGTCCAGGCTTGTGTGCGCCAGGGCCTCCTGGGTGACCAGGCCGGCGGCGTCCACCAGCACGACGCCGGTGGCGGGGTCGACGATATCGACGGCGGCCGGCCGGCCCAGCAGATAGTCCATCTCGACGCGGCGGGTGAAGCCTCCGGGCGCCTGCCGCACCATGCGGTCGGTTACGCGCCCGCCCTTTTCCACCACCACCTCGCCTGTGGCGGCGTCGACCAGGTCGTTGTCCAGGCTCCGGCCGCGGCGCGCCGCCAGGTCGACTACTGTGGTCCAGTAGCGCCCGCGCTCGGCGACCGTCTCCTGGGTGGTTCCGTTGACCAGCCGCTTCAGGTCATCGTCGCGCTCCAGCTGCACGATTCGCTGGCGGGTAAGCAGCTCGCCGCCGCGCGCCTTGACTTCGCCGCTGTCGGCGTCGACGAGATCGAAGCTGAGAAGCCTGCCCTGAATCGACCAGGGATCAGTCCCCTCGGCGGTCCAGCCGTCTCCCGCCTCGGCGAACAGCTCGCCAGTCGAGCCGTCGGGCAGCGCCCGGGCCAGCCTCTTGACGGAGCTCTGGGCAAGCTTATCAGCCAGCGCGTCGCCAACCATCTCGCCTTCGTGGACCGCTACCTCGCCGCTGTCCGGGTCGACCAGGTCGAAGGGCGCGCGGCGCCCGCGCCAGGTCCAAGAGCTGTCGGTCCACACGCTGTCCCACTGCCGCCGGTAGCGGCGCGTGGGGTAGAGCTCGCGGCAGATGCGCTCGCGGTTCATGCCGAAGGCGTAAAGCAGCGTGGTCACCGGCATCTTGACGTCGCGGTCGACCTTGAAGTGGATGCGGTCGCGGCTGTCAAACTCGAACTCCAGCCAGAAGCCTCGGTAGGGAATGACGCGGGCGAGGTAGCGCGGCTTCCCGGAGGCGCTCTTGCGCCCGCTGTCGTGGTCGAAGTAGACGCCCGGCGAGCGGTGCAGCTGCGAGACCACTACTCGCTCGGCACCGTTGACCACGAAGGTGCCCGTCTCCGTCATCATGGGCAGGTCGCCCAGATGGACGGTCTGGTCCTTGCTGTGCTTGAAGGCGGCCAGGCCAGTGTCGCCCTCCACCTCGAAGGAGTTGAGGCGGAAGGTGGCCTTGAGCGGCGCGCCGTACGTAAGGTCCCGCATGCGGCACTCGTCGGCGTCGTAGTGCGGGTCGCCCACCTCGTAGCCGAGGAACTCCAGCTCGGCGCTGCCATCCGGGTTGCGGATGGGAAACACCGAGTCAAACGCTCCCCTCAGGCCGAGGCCCTGCTGGGGGCTGTCGCCCTCGCCGGAATTGAGGAAGAACTCGTAGGACCGCCGCTGGATGGCCAGCAGGTTCGGGATCTCCGAGATCTCCTTGATTTTTCCGAATTTGCGCCGCAGGCGCTTGAACCTGTTCCGCGTGCGTGCCATTGCCCGTTCCCCGCCGTTGCCTGTGTGTCCTTCGCGGCCGGCCGCCGGCCGAGCTGCGCCTAGCGCAGCTCGACCTCGGCGCCAGCCTCCTCGAGCTTGGCCTTGAGGGCCTCCGCGTCCTCCTTGGAGAGGTCTTCCTTGACCTCCTTGGGCGCCGCCTCCACCAGCTCCTTGGCTTCCTTGAGGCCAAGTCCGGTAGCCCCGCGGACCTCCTTGATGACGTTGATCTTCTGCTCGCCGAAGGACTTCAACACGACGGTGAAGGAGTCCTGCTCGGCCGCCGCCGGCTCGGCGTCGCCGCCGGCCGCCGCGGGAGCGGCGGCCGCGACGGCGGCTGCCGCCGACACGCCCCAGCTCTCCTCCAGCATCTTGACCAGCTCGGCCGCCTCGAGGACGGTGAGCTCCGAAAGCTCCTGGGATATTTTCTGCAGGTCTGCCATGGTTTTTTCTCCGTTACTCTTTGGGTGCAGCATCGCTCAGAGAGTCGCGGCGGGCCGCAAGCAGCCTCGCCAGGCGCGACGCCGGCTCGTTGATGGTGCGCACAGCCTTGGATGCGGGCGCCGCGAGGACCCCCAGCACCTTGGCCCGCAGCTCCTCCATGGAGGGCAGCTTGGCGATGGCCTCGACGCGCGCGGTGTCCAGGACGGCCTCGCCCATGGCGCCGCCGCGCACGACCAGCACGCCGCTGGAGTCCGCAAACTCGCACAGCGCCTTGGCCACGCCGACCGGCTCGTCCGACCACGCAAGCGCCGTCGGGCCGTCCAGATACCGCTCCACGGCCGCGCACGGAGTCCCCTCCAGCGCCCGGCGGGCTAGGCGGTTCTTGGCCACCCGTATGGTTGCCCCGGCCCCGCGCACCTCGCGCCGCAGCTGCGACATCTGGGCGACGTTGAGGCCGCGGTAGCCCGCCGCGTAAACGACGGCCGCCTTGCCCAGCTCCTCGCGAAGCTCGCCAACGATCCGTTCCTTGTCCGCTCGTCTCACCTGTATGCTCCACCCATTGACGGCGACGGGGCGGGCCTGCGCCGCCGACGCCTAGTTTGCCGCCCGCCCCGAAAGGCGGGCTTCCGTGCCCTGTCCCGGCACCGACAGTCCCGCGCCATGCGCGGGTTGCAGGTCGTGGCCCGTCTAGGGCGGGCGGTTTCCCCTTAGGCGGCGACCAGACCGTCGCCGCACCCGCCGTCTTGGACAGGAAAGGCGCCGCCCGCAGGCGCCGCCCGCCCCCCGAGGGGGGACGTTCTCGCTCCTCCTCCGCTCAGCCTGTGGCGCTGGCGACGTCGACGGCGACGCAAGGCCCCATAGTCGAGCTGATCGCAATTTTCCGGAAATACGTTCCCTTGGTGCCCGAGGGCTTGGCGCGGCTGACCGCGTCGATCACCGCGCGGAGATTCTTCTCCAGGGCGGACGCGTCGAAGCTGGCGCGCCCGATGCGCGCATGCACCACGCCGGTGCGCTCGGTGCGGAACTGAATCTCGCCGGCCTTGGCCTTCTTCACCGCGTCGGCGACGTCGGCCGTGACCGTCCCCACCTTGGGGTTGGGCATCAGGCCGCGCGGGCCGAGCACTCTGGCGATCTTGCCCAGCGACTTCATCATGTCGGGCGTGGCGATGCAGCGCTCGAAGTTGATTTCGCCCTTCTGCACCGTCTCCATCAGGTCCTCGGCGCCGACCAGGTCCGCGCCGGCGGCCTTCGCCTCCTCGGCCTTGTCGTCGCGGGCGAACACCGCCACGCGAAGCTCCTTGCCGGTGCCGGCGGGCAGGGTCACGGTGCCGCGCACCATCTGGTCCGAATGGCGCACGTCGACGCCGAGGCGGATGGCCACGTCGACCGACTCGTCGAACTTGACCTTGGCCTGCTCCTTGACCGCCGCCACCGCCTCGCCCAGCGGGCGCGGCGGACCGGCGACCGCCTCGCGGGAGTCGCGGACTCGCTTTCCGGGTCTTGCCATCGCCCTACTCCTTGACCTCGATGCCCATGGAGCGCGCCGAGCCGGCGACGATCCGCATGGCCGCCTCGATGCTGGCGGCGTTGAGCTCGTCCTTCTTGGCCTCGGCGATCTCCCGCAGCTGCGCGGTCGAGACGCTGCCGGCGCTGGTGCGGCCGGGCGTGGTCGACCCCTTGTCGAGGCCCGCCGCCTTCTTGAGGAAGTGGCTCACCGGCGGCTGCTTGACCTCGAAGGTGAAGGTGCTGTCGCGGTAGTAGCTGATCACCGTCCGGCATGGGATGCCGGGCTCGAGGTTCTTGGTGCGCTCGTTGAAGCTCTTGCAGAACTCCATGATGTTGAGGCGGTGCTGGCCGAGGGCCGGGCCGATGGGCGGCGCGGGCGCCGCCCCTCCGGCCGGTACCTCCAGCTTGATCTCGCCGACGACTGGTTTTGGCGCCATGGTCCTAGTCTCCCCTAGCCTGTCTTCTGTACCTGGCTGTACTCAAGCTCGACCGGGGTGCTGCGGCCGAAGATGTTGACCGTGAGCCGCAGTCGGGCGTGCTCCTCGTCGACGTCCTCGACGACGCCGGTGAACGACTCGAACGGCCCATCGACCACCCGCACCTCCTCGCCGAGGGCGAAGGTGATGGACGGCCTCGGCCGCTCCACGCCCTCCTCCACCTGGCTCTTGACCCGCCGCACCTCGTGGGGAGGCAGCGGCGTCGGCTCTCCCTTGGGTCCAAGGAAGCCGATGACCCGCGGCAGCTCGGTGACGAAATGGTAGCTCTCGTCGGTCATGCGCATCCTCAGCAGAACGTACCCCGGCATGAAGCGCCGCTCGACTTCGCGGCGCTGGCCGCGCCGCATCTCGACGACGGTTTCGGTTGGCACCAGCACCTCGCTCAGAGCGCCGCCAACCTCGCGGTCGTTGATGGCGTCCTGCAGAGTCTCGGCGACGCGCTTCTCATAGTTCGAGAGCGCCTGCACGACGTACCAATGGCCGTCGTCGCCAGTGTTGACTGCGTCAGCTGCGCTGGACATGGACGTTCAATCTCCGCTTGCGAGCGCCGCCGCGACTCGGCTGCGCATCCGACGTTTCCAAAGACACTAGCCCCCCGCCGCTTCCGCCGCAGCGGATGCGAATCGGGAGGATAGCAAATTCGCCGACAATGTAGTCGGCATGAACGAAGGAGTCAACCTCCTCCCAAGCGAACGATTCCCTCTATGCCGAACCGAAGGACCTGGTCCACCAGAAAGAGGAAGACCATCACCAGCGTCGCCATGAGGAAGACCATGCCGGTGGTGATACCGGTTTCCTTGCGGCCGGGCCAGACGACCCGCGCCCCCTCTGCCCGCACCTCACGCACGAACTGCGCGGGCGAGGTCCGCTTAGCCGATTCTTCCATGGAGCGAATCCGTTGCTGGCTGTCCGGCGACTGGCAGGGGTGACAGGGTTCGAACCCGCGACCCTCGGTTTTGGAGACCGATGCTCTACCAGCTGAGCTACACCCCTGCGTCGCCTGCCACGTATATAGCGCCGACTCGAGGCGAGCGCAAGCACCATGCACGTGGAGCGGGTGAAGGGAATCGAACCCTCGTCTTCAGCTTGGAAGGCTACTGCTCTACCATTGAGCTACACCCGCGATGTGGTGGAGGAGCCTGGATTCGAACCAGGGTAGGGTTTCCCCGCCGGATTTACAGTCCGGTGCATTTGACCGCTCTGCCACCCCTCCATCGCGTTCGGAGCGTCGGCCGCCACCTCGCCTGCTGGCCAGGCCGGACGTCCGCCGCACCGGAACGCTCCCTAGATGTAGGCCAAGCATGCCCCGTCTGTCAATACGCCGCGGCAAGAACAGCTATTGGATGTACGGCCAGCACGCCGTCCGCCATGCCACCGCCAATCCCCGCCGCACGGTGCTGCGCGTCCTGTCGGCGCGTGGCCGGGCGCCGTCCGGCGTGGCCGCCGAGGAGGTGGCGCAAGGCCGCCTCAGCCAGCTGCTTGGCGGCGACGCGGCGCATCAGGGACTGGCAGCCGAGACCGCGCCGCTGGTACATGAGGAGGAATCCGTACTGGACGCGATGGCGGCGGAGGGCGCGTTGTCGGTGGCGCTCGATCGGGTATCAGACCCCCGCAATGTTGGCGCTGCGCTGCGCTCGGCATGGGCGTTCGGAGCCACCGCCCTGCTGGCGCCGGAGCGCGGGTCGCCGCCGGAGAGCGGCGCACTGGCCAAGACCGCCTGCGGTGCGCTCGAGCACGTGCCCTACCTGCGCGTCGGCAATCTCGCTCGCGCCCTCGCCGCCCTGACCGAGCGCGGCGTCCTGACCGTCGGCCTTGATGGCAACGCGGAGACCCCGCTCGAGCGGGTGGCCGAGGACCTGGGGGATAGGCCGACGCTGCTGGTGGCTGGCGCCGAGGGAGAGGGACTGCGCCGACTCACCCGGGAGCGATGCGACATGCTGGCGCGAATATCTACGAGGGTAGACTCGGCCAGCCTCAACGTGTCTAATGCCTGCGCCATCGCCCTCCACGCCATGCGGGCGCCGGAGCGGGCGGAGGCATCGGAGAAAAGAGAGAGGAAATTACCATGATTCAGCCAAACCGACGAAGCGTAGTACTGGGCGCCATCGCCGCAGGCACCGCGCTAGCCTGGAGTCCCGCCCACGCCGCGAAGGACCCCGTCTTTGCGACGAAACTCCGCGGCATCGCCATCCGCGGCACTGACGTCGTGGCGTACTTCACACAGGGCGGCCCCGTACCCGGAAGGTCCGAGCATGAAACCGAGTGGAATGGAGCGCGGTGGAGATTCTCGAGCGCCGAGCATCTGCGGATGTTTCAGGAGAATCCCGATGCCTACGCTCCCCAGTACGGGGGCTACTGCGCCTGGGCCGTCGCCAACGGCTACACCGCCAGCACCGTGCCGGAGGCATGGGAGATTGTCGACGGCAAGCTGTACCTCAACTACTCGCTGGGCGTGCGGGAACAGTGGAAGCAGGACATCCCGGGCAACATCCGCCGCGGCGACGCCAACTGGCCGGGAGTGCTCGACTGAGCCCTTGGCCGCTGGAGGGCATGGCGGACGGGGACATCGCCGCCATCCTGCGAGAAACTCGCACCATTGCCATCGTCGGCGCCTCCCCCAACGAGGCGCGCCCCTCCAATGCTGTCGCGCGCTACCTGAAGGAGCACGGCTACAGGATCATCCCCATCAACCCCGGCGCGGTCGGCGGAGAGCTGTGCGGCGAACCGTTTGTGGAGTCCATAGCAGCGATACCGCGGTCGCTCCACCCCATCGAGATGGTAGACGTCTTCCGTACATCGGAGGCATGCGTGGAGGTGGTACAGGAGGCAGTTACTGCCCTTGGCGGGAGAGGGCTGCGTACCATGTGGATGCAGCTCGGCGTGATCAACGAGGAAGCGAAGCGAATCGCCGCCGAGGCCGGACTGCAGGTGGTGATGGACCGCTGCGTGGAGATCGAGCATGCCAGAATGGTCAACAGTACGGGCTACGCAGAGGGTACGTGACGCCGACGGCATAGCCGGCAGAGCGGGAGAGACAGGCGATACGCGGGCACAGCGGAACCTCCCCGCATTACTGCTGGCGGCCCCAGACGCTGGCGGAACTTTCGGGTGCCCTACCGTGCGGACGATCAGAACGTAAACGGATGGTGCCCTGCTTGCTGCGGTTGGCTTGCGCAGCCAAGCAGCGCACCATTCGCAGCAGAACAATCAGGCCAGCGTCTGGCTTTCATCAGCAGCAAGAAGCCAATGTAGGATTCTGCCCGTACTGCCTCCTGATGCCAAGCCGCTTCAGAAACTGCCATGCGACAGAGACGCGGGACGCGATCGTTAGAAACCGAGGCTGGTCTCCAGCATCAGCGCGTCTTCAGAACCGCTCAGAGTGTCGCTTCGCTCGCCATAGATATCCAACGCCAAGCTTCCAGCGACCGCGCTCTGCTGCCGCAGCTCAGCTCCGAGGCGCAGGCGATTCTCTTCCGAGGCAGATTCAAATTCGCCGTAGGCAGTGGCAAGCGCCTGCTCCTGCAGCACACCCGCGCCATATCCCAGTCGGCCCACGAGAGCGGCACTGCTGTCTGAAGAACTTCTCGGTTCCGCGTTGGCATTCAGCACGTCGTCAGCCGATGTGGTGATCTGTGTGTTCCATGTCGGCTGAAGAGATAGCCAAAAGCCGCGGCCGCTGATTCCCGGATCCCACTCGACTCCAACAGCAAGTCCCCATGCCTCGAAGTCATCCTGCTGATGCTGCACAACCAAATTGCCCTGACCACGCACGAACAGGCCGCTGGACGGGCGAGAGTAACGAATCTCAGCAATGAAGTCCATACCAGCACCGGACACTGCCTCTCCGTCGTCGTAGCGCGCACCGATTTCAAAGACATAGTCTGCCTGTCCCCAGTCCCGCGGATACGTCTGCCGTGTACCTGTCTCAAATGCCACCCGAAGGCGGGAGGCCTCAGCCCTTACTCCGGCTAGATGCGCCCGCTCATCCGAAGAACTCTCCGTATAGAAGGCGTCTGCCTTCACCGCCGTCTTAGTTTTCTCGAATCTTTTTGTAACGCCGCGAAAGCCGCCAGCGATCAGCTGCTGTACAATGTCAACCTTGACGGGAGCGCCCGTTTCGTCGGCGATATGCGCCGAACCATTGCCTTGACCCAGAGTGGTCCAAACTTCAACGCCCAGAGGGGTTGTCCGGTGAACCCAGGGCGCAACGGCCGTGATGCTGGCGCTGGCCTTGCCCGGGGCACGCGAAGCATCGTCAAAGACGTAGTCCGTCTCTCTCTCGCTGCCGACAACGACGAGTCCGACAATGACGTCGTCAATACGATAGTCGATGCCAACGCTGCCGCCAATATCATTGGAGCTCAGCGAATATCTGGTGTCCCTATCTGGCCCTCCGTCGTTCTTGAACGAGCGAGTGTCACCCCTGCCCCATACAACCGTGGTGCCTTCGCCAGCGGCGGAGCCGTCCAGCGCCAACGCGAAGGATGAGCGCTTGGTGAAATTGCCACTGTTAGGCAGGTCAGCCCAGTTCCGGTAAGCCTCGAATCCGCTGCCCCCGGCGCTCTGGCCGTGCCCCTTCCCGCTGTATCGCGCCCTTGCGGCCGACTCCACCTCGATGCCGAAGAATCTTGCGACTTCTGCAACGGTACGGCGTGGGTCTCCCGACGACAATGCGGTTTCGTCCAAAGAATGGCCGCCCAGATTGGCAAAAGACTCATCGCCTGCTAGCCTTTGGCTGCCGGCGCGCTGCCAGATTACGTCAACAAAATTAGCGGCAACAGACTGGCTGAAGCCGGAAAGTATATTGGTGAGAATATCCGCCTGCAGACTGCCCCCAATGGGAGCGGTTAGCCTGCTCCTCCTGGCTTCGGGAACACCCACGCCATCCCTAAACGATACTTCCACGTAAAGCCGCTTGCCCACATCTTCTATGACAGTGGTATAGGATCTCCCGGTCGCGCCTGATATCTCCATTGGATTGGAAGTGCCGTCTCTATCCACCCTCCACCATTGGTAAGTGAACGTGCTTATTGGCGGCAAGCCGTCCGGATCATCGATCTCTGAAAGGTCTGCCGTAAGCTCTCCGCCCACCGCGAGACTGCCACGCACGGCTGGATCTCCAATAGCCAGCGAGTTTACGGGATCCGTATCCGCGCTCGTCTTTTCCTCGGAGTTGGATTGATCATCCATGAATCTCACCACAACGAATATCCGCTTACCCTGGTCCGCCTCCATCAAAGTGTAATTAACCGAGGTCGCTCCGGAGATCGCTTCCCGATTCGACGTACCGTCTCTATCCACCCGCCCCCACTCGTAGGTGTAGGCCACGTTAAGCAGTCCGTCTGAGTCGGTGACCGCCGAAGTGTTCGCCGTTAGCTGTTCACCAACCACGAGGTTGCCGGTAACGATGACGTCGCCACCCGCTGAATCGTGGATGGGGCCAACTAGATTGCTTTCCAATGATTCGTCATTTGAGGCATCGTCCTCAAAATGCACAGTCGCGAACACCCAATGACGATGGTCGTCGTCAACCAAAGTGTAGGTACTCGAGGTCTCCCCCATGATCTCCTCTCGGCCCGATTTGTCGTTGCCATCTGCTCGCCACCACCGGTAGGTAAAAGAGGTTGGCGGCGTCAGCCCATCCGCGTCATCAATGTCGCTTCCGGGGGTGGCTGTAAGCACTTGCCCAACCTGTGAATCCCCGCTGATGATCAAGGTACCCGTGGCTTCTTGGTTCGCTGCAGACACCACAGACGTCAGCTCGCTATCAATCTCATAGCTGTAGCTTCGGCCGCCATTATAGCCCATTCCACGATCAAAAGAGACTTGCACCATGATCCTCCTTCCCACATCATCGGAAGTCAACTCATACATTGGGTCCGTCGCGCCAGCGATATCCTCTTGCGGGTTTGTACCATCGGCGTCCCGCACCCACTGATAGCTCGGTGTGCCCAGCGCACTCGGAATGCTGCCGTCGAATATCCGGCTCGCATCCGTCTGCAGAGTCTGGCCATTCACGGCATCGCCAGTGATCGCGGGGGCGTTTTGCGGCAGATGGTCAACTAAAATGTCTTCATCATAGCCATAGCAGTCTAGGTCGTCGTAATCCGTGTTTACATTAATCAGACCGTCTAGATCGTCGTGGTCCACCGTGTAGGTTCGCATGTTTGCAGAATTGGCAAGTCCAGCCTCCACACCCGGCTCCGTCCACGTGAATTCAATTTCGCTCTCGCTTGGCAGCACGTTTTGATCGGTAAACTGCGCAACTGACAGTGTCCCTTCCAGGTCTCCGTCGTTATTGTCTCTAAACCTGCCGGTAACCACATGCCCCTGGGGAACGTGGTTGGGTTCTCCGATGAGGTCAATTCGCAGCCTTCTATTGAGAGTCGAGCCTGGATCGTTAATCCAGTTAAAGTTTGTTCGCGTTCTGGCATTTCCTGAGAGCGTGGGCTCAAAAATCCAGCTTGTGTTTGCAGGGCAAGTGTTAATATTTGGATTTGTTGATGATGCAGCGCCGTCGTGCTGCGCGCCCCGCAACTCTACCGTCGCCTGACCCGTCCACAGGTAGATGTGGTACGTAGTGCCAGCCAAAAGAGACACCGACCCGCCTCCCATCACCTGAAATTCGTTTCTGCCAGCCTGAATACTCGACGGACGCTGAAACTCCGCCAGCAGGCCATCTTGATCCTCCACAGTCCACTCACTGCCCCCAGAGTTTTGCGTAAGCGTCAGATCCGGAAGGGCGAAATTGCACCATTCCTTTTGCACCTGCGCAGAAAATTCGAAGAACCCCGGTTGAGGGTTGTCACAATCGATGACTCCAGTGCGTTCACCCGATTCGGCACTGCTGCGGAACAGGAACAGCCGCACTCCGCTATCGAGCCTGTTACTGTTGAGGTATAGTGCCACGCCCCTAAGGTCAAAGGGAGCCCCATCACTCGGAACCGTGAACGGCTGCACCGAGTTGAACCGACTTTCGCCGCTGCCGCCTGAAACGTCAGTAAACACGGTGGTGCCAGCAACTGTATGACCGTTAGTAGCAAAAATCTGCGCTTGGGCCGGTACCGGCAGCAGTCCCCCCGCTACCAGCACTGCCAGAAGCGCCGTCCAGACCTTCGCCATAGATCCAGTGCGGCTTACTCTCCCGATGAAGTCCCGGGAGTATCGCGCACGCGGCTTCGCCCCGGCAGATGTACCACTTGCAACCATGTCTAGTCTCCTAGCCTGTAGTATGCCTTGCCACCGCCCGTTGCATGGCACGGAGCGTACGGCACCAAGTCGCGGGCCAAGGGCCTGGCGCAGGCCACACCCCCATCCCGCTCGCCAAATCGCAAGCATACCAACTTTGCGATAGTACGCAACCCCTCCCCTCCGTAGCTCCATGCGAAACGGCTTGATACAGGATGGACCGCATTGGCCCAACCGTGCATTCTACCCTGATACGAGTTGCCGCCCGTCTCCGCATACCGCTCGTCACGCTGCAAGCATACCTGCCTCCTGACAACATGCAACCTCGTCCTCTGCCCGCTTCACGCGGGGTGGCATGATACAAGACTGGCCGCGTTGGCTCACCCGTTCACCCGATGTTGACAAAGAAGATTGAAGACCTCGTCACTGGACGCCTCGGCGGCCCCGAAGGTTGATCGGACCTCGTCCGTACCGCAGCCCGCCTCAACATCAGGGAGGTTTTCGAGGAAGAGGCCAGAGACACCCTGGGACGCGACTACTACCAGCATGGATTCGAGGAAGGCCGCGGATACCGCAACAGCACACGCGTCTCCCGCATCAAGACCGCCGAGGGAGCCATCGATTGCGGCGCGCCGCAGATCGCCGACCGCGACGAGCTATTCCGCTCCGAATTCCGCCAGCACATCAAGGGCCGCACGGCCGAGCTCGAGCGCCTGGTGTTGACAGAGATGCTGGCCGAGCGGCTGTGGGAGGACTACACCGAGTTCCCCGCCCGCGACCTCAGCGAGCTCGACGTGGCCTACCTGTTTGTCGACGGCGTGGCCGAGCGGCTTCATCCCAGCCAGAAGAGGGAACCGACGCCGACAGCCTGGGACTTCACCAGCGAGGGAAAGAAGGTTCTGCTGGGGCTCATGGTCGGCTCGAAGGAGGACGCCGAGGCGGTGTTAGCATCGGGTAAAAAGTGCACCACCTGTAACCTGCTCTCCCCCACTCTACTTGAGGAGGAGAGCAGACCATGACAATCTTGGTTCTGGCCCGGCAGGGCAAGAGCATTCGGGCGATCGCCAGCGAGCTGGAGACCAGCAAGAATACGGTGCGCAAGTATCTGCGCCAGCCGGCGGCGCCCCGTCGTACGGGCTGAGGCCCCGCCGGGGATCGAAATTGGACCCCTTCAAGGAGGGTCCCCGCAGGCGGATCGCCGAGGCGGCGCCTCGCTGGATACCGGCGACGGTGCACCTGCGGGAGATCCGCCGTCAGGGCTACAGCGGCGGGATCACCATCCTGCGGGAGTGGCTTGCCGATGATCGTCCGAAGGAGCACGAGTCGCCGGCGATAGAGCGTCCGGCTGGTGTTCAAGGCGCGGGTGAACGCGATGTACCATGCTCCCGGCAGGGCCATAGCCCACAACCTCGCTCAGGGCGTCGTCATGGACTTCAAGCGCGAGCCCCCGACGGCAGTGTCTTGCTTCCACGACGACTTCGAGGCTTGTATCGCGCGCCAGTGGATGTCAATCAGCCACCACCACGTGGCCCGCACGACGAACCTGCTCGAGCGGCTCTTCGCCTCGGATCGTCGCAGGCTGAAGGTGATACCATACGCCTCCGGCGAACGGCCGGTACTAAAGCTGATGTTTGGGACGATGTGGCGCGCGGCGACCCACTGACAGCCCATCATGGTCATCGAGTTCGAAGCGCGCCAGCTTGAGCGGATCCGCGTGAAGCTCTCGGAGGATTACGAGAAGTCTACGGGCTTCCCCGCCGCGAAGCGCAGGGGAAGCCCCCATGCCAAATTATCCAGCAGCCTTGGGAATTGACCGCACGGCGTCTCTATGTATCGCTGGTTATGGACTTGGGTACTGAAGAAGTACACAGACGCTCTTCCCCGCAGATGCTCAGACCGCGGCCTGACGGAAGACGCAGCTGGCAGTACATCGTGTGGCGGTCACCAACGGGCTGCGCCGCTACTTGCAGCCGGTCCAACACACAACCCGCTGACAGACTGCTGTCAGCAGCCAAGCGCCAGTAAGGGATATGACCCGCGCAGTCTCAAGCCCTAACTGCTTCAGAAGCAGCCAAGCGGCGGCAACATGGTACGCGATTGCTAGAAGCCTAGGCTGCTCTCCAGCATGATTGCGCTTTCAGAGCCACTGAGGCTGTTGCGCTGCTCACCATAGAGATCAAAGGTCACTCTTCCCACGACAGTGCGCTGCTGCCGCAACTCTGCTCCGAGGCGCAGGCGATTCGCCTCCGAAGCGCTTTCCATTTCTCCGTAGGCAGTGGCGAGTGCCCGCTCTTGGAGCACGCCCGCACCATAGCCCAGCCACGCAACGAGAGCCGCATTGCTGCCCGAAAGATTACCCGTATTCGCATCGGTATCCCGTATAGTGTCTGCCACCTCTGTGATCTGAGAATTCCATGTAGGCTGGAGCGAGAGCTGAAGGCCGCGGTCACTAGGCCCTGGATCCCACTCGACTCCCCCGGCAAGTCCCCATGTCTCGAAATCATCATGCGAATGCTGCACAAGAAGACTACCCTGACCGTGCACCATCAAGCCGCCAGATGGGCTGGCGTAGCGGAACTCGGTCAGAAAGTCCATGCCTGTACCGGACACTGCTTCTCCGCCGTCAAAGCGCAGACCGATCTCAAAGATATAGTTTGCCAGCCCTCCTCGTTTGCCAAACGGCTGTCGAGTGCTTGCCTCAATAGCCATCCGCAAACGGGACGCCTCAGACCTGACGCCTGCGAGATGTACTGCCTTTTCCGAGGAGCTGCTTGACAAAAACGCATCTGCCTTCACCGCGGAGTTCATACCTTCGAAAATTTGCGCAATGCCGCGAAAACCGCCCGCTAGTACCTGATGTCCTATGTCAACCTTGACGCGATCACCCGATTCATTGTTGATCTTCGCCACGCCAACGCCTCGCCCAAATGTGGCCCAAACCTCAAACCCCACGGGGTCGGTCCAGTGAAACCATGGAGCAACGGACATGATGCTGGCGGTTGCATCTCCTTGGCCAAGAGATAACTCCTCATAGGCATAGTCCGTATCTCTCTCGCTTTTGACAACCACGAGTCCAATTATGGAGTTGTCAACACTGCGGTCAATGCCGACGCTGGCGCCGGCATCTCTGGCGCTCAGCGAAAACCCGGAACCACTGCCAAGCGCCGCTCCGTTTTTAAAAGTGCGAGTGTCGCCTCTACCCCAGAGCACAGGAGAACCTCCGCCATCTGCGCTACCGTCCAACGCCAGCGCAAACGAAGTGCGTTTGGCAAAATTTCCACTGTCAGGCAAACCTGCCCAGCTTCGGTAGGCCCTGACTCCGCTGCCACCATCGGCACTATGGCTGTTATTTGACCCACCGTATGCCGCCCGCGCCGTTGGTACCACTTCAATGCCGAAGAACTTGGCAATCTCCGCGGCGGTGCGGTTCGGGTTATTCGACGACAAAGCGGATGCGTCCAGAGAACGCCCCCCCAAACTGGCAAACGTCTCGCTGCCGGCAGCCCTGTGGCTGCTTGCGCGCTGCCAGATTATGTCGACAAAAGTATTTGAAAGCGAATGGCTGAAGCCAGAGAGGATGTTTTTGAGGACATTCGCCTGCAATCTGGACATTATGGGGCCAAATGGTGCGCTTCTTGCCATCGATTGATTGCCAAAGGTGTCTGCAAACTCCACCTCCACAAAAAGCACCTTACCAAAATCATTAGGAACCGTGGTATAGGTTTTCAAGGTCGCACCGGGAATGTCTATTTCGTTCGATCCATCGACGTCTCTCCTTATCCACTGATATCTCCAGCTCGTACTGTCAATAACGTCCTGGTCTACGATATCGTCAGTATCTGCCTCGAGTTCTCTGCCAACTCTGGGAGAACCTTCGATGGAAGGCTCACCAGTCGCCGCAATATCAGTTATTTCGGGACCTATAGAGTCTGTACAGTCACTTGACAGCTCTTCGGGATTCATGCGGCCGTCGATAAAGCTCACAACTACAAGAACCTTCTTGCCCTCATCTCCCGCGACCGGGGTATAGGCTTTCCCAATTGCGCCGGTTATATCATTTTGGTTTCCACAGCTCGCATCAGCTGTCTGCCACTGATACATGTAGCCAATTTCCGTTGGCAGGCCGTCTGGGTCCACAATACCCGACGTATCGGCTGTTAGCGGCCTACCAACTGCGTACCCGAGCCTAGCTTCAATGTTAACAACGCCTGTCGCCTTAGTGTTTATCGCAAGACAACGAGGACTCATCTTCGTCTCCGTATTGCCTCTGTTGTCCATAAAAGTTACAACCACGTCCACCCCCTTGCCCATGTCGTCACTGGTCAAGGTGTAGGTATCCATCAGCGCGGAAGTCGAACTGCTCGCGCCATTGATTGAACGTCTGGCTCCGGTACAGACTCCATTCGAGTCCAATTCACTCCGCCTCCACTGGTATGTATAGAGGACTGATGAGGGAAGGCTGTCCACTGGGTCTGCGATGCCCGCCAAAGTGGCGGTAAGAGTTTGACCAACATTGTTGTCGCCGGCGATGGTGACACTGCCATCTGCCGGAGTGTTGTCTGCCTGATTTATGGGGAGGGTTTGCACACTTCTCGTCGTCTCGGGATTTCCCCGACCATCCATAAAGTCAACAACCACTTCCACTTGGTCGCCTGCGTCGTCGTCGACTAGGGTGTATTCACGGCCTTGCCCAATCGTACTTCCATCACTTACCCGCACCCACCGATATGTGTAATCTGTAGGGGTGGTTGGCAAGCCGTTCGGGTCATCGATGCCTGTGGGAATATCCGACGAGTCTACCCTAACACTAAGAGTTTGGTCAACCGTAGTTGTGCCTATAATTTCCGGTGCGCCAGTCGCCGGTGCGTTCACATAGTCCGTTAGAGCACTGTCGAGCGTATACGAGTTGTTATTGCTGTCAGAGTAAGAAACTCGCACCCTGATCTTTACGTTCGCGTCATCACTTGAAGTCAATATATACCTGTCGCTTGTCGCACCAGTAATGTCCTCTGGGTTTGCACCAGTCATGTCTGTACGTTGCCACTGGTAGGTAAATACTAGTGGATCCGGACCGTCGGCGTCGCTGATCCCGGTCGTGCTCACCTCCAGTGTTGCGCCGACCTCGGGGTTGCCGCTGATCACGGGATCCCCAACCGGCGGATTATCAAACATGGCCCTTGCTACATTGGGTATTAGCCAATCAGCGTCATAACAATCGAGGTCTTCAAAGCCCGCCTCTACGCCAATCTGGCGACCTCCGGTGACTGCATCCACATCAGCTTGGGTCACAGTGTAACTAGCACCTGTCGCCCCAGCGATGTCCTGCGGGTCGTTGCCGTCTGCATCCCAAGTCATCCATTGGTATGTGTATGTAGCCGATGAAGGTACTCCGTTTTCATCGGCAATTCCGCTCGTAACCGCCGACAGTGTACTTGTAGCTGCTACGAGCCTACCATCTTGGGAGAGATTTGCGTCGGCTATAGCAAGCCCTGTAGGCCGGTGATTTCGTTCCCCAACAAGGTCCATTTGCAATCTTCTTGCATTACCCGGAAGAAGAACTTCAAAGGATTCATGATAATCACCTCTTTGCCATTGCTCATAAATCCATGCTGTGCTGTCCGGGCAGGTATCAATTCCACTTGGATCATTTGTCGCAATACCATGGTGCATCACTTCATACCAATTAGAGGGAGATTCAGTTGGTTGACCTGGAAACAGGTAGACGTGATACGTTGTATTCTCCGTAAGGGTTACCATCCCATCATCAGCAATCCAAAACTCGTGCCTCCATGTGGGACGTGTTTTGCCGGATATCGAGGTACTACCTGAATGCACAAACTCGGCCAGCACGGTAGAATTTTCCTGTACTACTGACCAATACTGCGCGCCTGTACTTGGTAAAGAAACTTCGGCATCTGGAAGGGCATACGCGCAATGTTCTTTCCTTGTCTGAGCATCAGCGTCATCATTAAGTGCGCTGCATAAAAAAGTTTCTTGCGTTTCGCTGCTGCTGGCAACCAGGTACAATCGTTGGCTGTGACGTTCATCTGTGCCAGCAGACCAACGCGTCCCTGTAAGCCATAGTGCCACTCCTTGAAGGTTTACGGAGCCTCCCCCTTCAGGTACTGTAAATGGCTGCACCAAAACAGTGAAATCTCCACTGCCTGCTTCATTACCTGCAAATTCACCAGGATTATCAGCATCAATACCACCATTGCTAGCGAAAACCTGCGCAGATACGGTCATGGGCAGCATAGCTCCCACCACCAGCGCCGCCAGAAACGTCGACCATACCCTCGCCAAAGACCCAACGTGGCGTCCCCTCCCGAAGATACCACGGGAGCACCACGTCCGCAGCCTCGCTACGGCAGATGTACCACTTGCAGCCATGTCTAGCCTCCTAGTCTGCAGCATGCCCTGCCGCCCGCCACCCGTTGCTTGGCGCGGACCGCACGGCACCATATCACGGACCCGGGTCTGGCGCACACCACACCCGCATCCCGCTCGTCGCATCGCAAGCATACCAGCCTTGCAACAGTATGCAACCCTTCCCCTCCTTCGCTCCATGCGGGGCGGCTTGATACGGAATGGACCGCATTGGCCCATCCGCGCACCCGAGACCCTCGCACGGGCAGTGCCCGTCCCCGCATGCCGCTAGCGGCATCAAGCCTAGCAGGTAAGTACCCCGTCCGCAATCTCCCGTCATCTCCGCGCAAGGCAAGCGATTCGCTCCATGCCGCTCGATACGGACAAGGCCGGGGCAATGGCTTCCCAATCGCGACGGGTTGCTCATCCTTCTGCTTTCATCAGTGCAGACGCTCCCCCGTCGCCTTGCCGGTCCCGCGCTCCGCCTGCCTGCGCAGCCGCAGCCGTGCCTCGGCATTGCCTTCCGTACTGTACGGGGCGAGCATTCTGCCGGTCCAGCCATCCCCGTCGGCTGTGCCGTCAGCGTCTGCGTCTCAATCTTCTGCGGCACCGGTCCAAACCTCAGCCGCTCGTTCGCCAGTACACCCGTGCCCCGGCATTCCTCCCGCAGCTTCGTTCGAGCATTCGCCGTGGTCATTCTTCCTGCGCTTCGTTGCCATATGGTCTATCAGGCTGTTCATGGCCACATCCTCCGTTAATGTCCGGTCAAGCGTTCTGCCTGACCAGACGCGCACGTCTTCTCGTCCCGGGCGTGGTTCCAGACGCAGCCCTTCCACCGCTCTGCACCGCTGCCAGAGTGGCCGGACGGCTCAGGCGTCGCCCACACCGGCGCGCCAATGCCCAACCTCCCTTTCCCGACCATCGCCTCTTCGATGCTGGACGCGTTGGCCAGCCGTATCATCCAGTCGACCATCTCTTCAGGCTTCGCCGCCTGCAGCAGTGCCTCCAGCTGCTTCGGCTCCACGCCGAATTTCTTCCGGGCTATAGCCAAGGCCGCTTTGGCTTGGCCTATCTGCTCGCCTTCGACGCGGACCTGTTCCTTGCGTTCAGCGGTCAGCGAGTCCATACGATGGGACATGGTTCCGTCCTCCTCGCCGCCCGCTTCACCTGTTCCGCCATCCTGCTGAGCCACTGCCTGTCTGGCTTCTCATGCCCAGACAGGACAGCGGTCGCTTCCCTTCCGATGTCTTGGCGGCTCCGTCCGTCGCAGCCGAACAGCACAGGCGCTGCCTACGCTGGCACTCCATTGCCCCAGCTCCCGTTCCCTTCCATCGCCTCTTCAATGCTGGTCGCGTGGACCAGCCGGTCCAGCCAGTCGTCTATCTCCTCCGGCTTCGCGGCTTGCAGCAGAGCTTCCAGCTGCTTCGGCAGTGCTCCGAATTTTTTCCGGGCAACATTCAGGAGCATTTCGACCTTGCCCTCCTGCAGGCCCTTCTGCAGGCCCTTCTGCAGGCCCTCCTGCTCGCCTTTGGCGCGGAAGTGCTCCTCGCCTTTAGCGGCCATCCGTTCCAGAAAGTTTTGCATGGTTTTCTTCCCCTTGCGCCCTCCCAAAGCCTTCAACGCCAAGCGGTCAAGCCGCTCGTCGTTTTCCAAGGCCAGCCCCAAATTAGACAAGATTGCCATGCTTGTCAACTCTCTGCCCTTCTCCTTTATCTGGTCAGCTATGCGTAGCAGCTCCACTACAAGATCGTCGCTGATGTTCTTGCAGCCCAGAAGTCCCATTGCCACCCACAGTGCCATGCCCTCGGGGTACTTGCGCAGCATCCACAGCATCAGGCGCAGACGCCTCAGGTCGATGATCACGCACCGCCCCGTCGTGAGGTCGTAGTCTCCCAGCTTCCCGGATATCCGCGCCGCCTCGGCAACGGATGGCGGCTTGCGGGCCGAGGAGGGGCCATGCACCACCAGTACCGCCTTGGCCCTCAGGGACTTGCCGTAGTACTTCCCGCCAGAACTGAGCAGGTTGTACCAAGCCTGGAAGGCCGCGCTGCAGAGCTGCATCCGCGCCAGCCTGTAGTAGCCATACTTGTGCTCCAGTACCAGCAGGGTGGGATTCCTGCGCTTGGCCTCCACGACCATGATCCCGTCCAGCAGCCTGCGCAGGGCGCCTTTGCCCAGCACCGTGGTAGACGGCATCCATATTCTGCACCGCGGGTCGTATTTCTCGCCCGTCTCAATGGCGACCATCCACGCCATTGCCTTCCGGCAAAATGGATCGTCCATTCCTATGTGGAATGACGTGTCGTGCGGCCGGTCCCTGAGTCTCGCTATCAAGTCCAACATGGCAGTCTCCCTCTCTCTGGCTGCGAATCGGCACTGCGCCGACGCTCTGCTGGAGTCAAATCTTCCACCAGGTTCTAGAAACGAGTCAAATTTCCTACATCATAATTGCCACAGATCCTTGCCTGCAAAGGGCTAAATGCCGAAGCGGCGACTGCCGAAAAAAGACACCGAATCGACACATCGCCCCGATTCCCGCAGGATGCGAGGGGGTGATTCGCACCTGCCCGCCGCCCTTCGCCAGAGGTGATTCGCGTCCACGCCGCCGCGGCTCGCCCCTCATCGACTCCGGCCATTCTCTCGCCTGCCCGTGCCACGGGACCTGTCCTTCTCCACTGGTGCCGCCCTGGCGCGGTACGGGATTCCTCTCTCCGCCTGACATCTCCGCCCCAGCAACCGGGTATCTCCGAATCGTCGCCCGCCGAATCACCGCCCGCGCCGCGCCTCCCGAATAGCCATGCGCTTCGCGTCTTCCGCGCCACTCCCGCCGCACTCCCCGCGTAGAAGCTGCCCAAGTCGCCCAAGGCGGCGGCGCTGTCCGCAGTCGTCCCGGCGCGGGTCGGTCCGTAACCGTTGCAGCGCAGCCGCCTTCCCCAGCGGCCCTGCCCCGGCGCCTCCCCCAGCCCTGGCACAGTGCCTTCTACGAGTCCTCGCTGATTTCGGCGTCAGGCCGCTGCCTGCCGGGGCAGGCGTCGGCTTACTGCGCACTATCCTCCAGCGCCGCCCGGGCCAGCCCATGCAGCTCAGGGTCGCCCGCCGCCAGCACCCGCCCTCCCCATGCGCAGCTGCCGCCTTCCCAGTCGGTGATCACGCCGCCCGCGCCTTCAATCACCGGCACCACTCCCAAAATGTCGTACACCGCCAGCCCCGATTCCACCACCAGGTCGAATCGGCCCTCCGCCAGCAGCGCGTACTGATAGGCGTCGCCGCCGTGGCGGCTCAGCTGGCACTTCCGCTCCAGCCTGCGAAACGCCGCGTAGTCGGACTCCGTGGCAAACGCCCCGCCATGGGTGGTCGATATGCGCGCCTCGGCAAACCCCGCGCAGCGGCGCGTCCGCAGAGTCTCCTCCCTGGTACCGCGCCGCCAGGCGGCGCGGGTGTCGCCGCCCGCCACCACGCCCCAGTAGCGCTCGTCGAGATACGGCTGGTCGACGACGCCCACCACCGGACGCTCTCCGTCGTAAAGACCGATGATCACCGTCCACACCGGCATGCCCGTGATGTACGAGCGGGTGCCGTCGATGGGGTCCACCACCCAGGTCAGACCGCTGCCGCCGTCGCTTGTACCCGTCTCCTCACCGATGAAACCGTCGTCCGGCCGCAGCGCCTCCAGCCGCCGGCGAATCGCCTCCTCGCCCTCGCGGTCCGCGAGGGTCCCCGGGTCGTAGCCCTCCGCGTCCTTGTTGGCGACATCGAGGCCGTCCGTCCGGTAGTGCCGCAGTATCGGCCCGCGGGCGCAGTCGGCCAGCTCCTGTGCCACGCCAAGCAGCTCCCCGGCTGCCCGCGCCGTCAATCCGCCCATCGCCACGATCCGTCCGCGCCTTCGCCGTCCGCCTGCTTAAGGCTTCCCGTCACGTCTGGCAAACCCGCTGCGGGCGGCCGCCATCGTGCTCCCCGTCACCGCTGCGCTTCCTCGGCCATCGCCGCCGCCATCGCCGCAACCACCCTCTCCTGGTCGCCTTCCGGCAAGTAGGCGTGCATCGGCAGGCTGAGCACGGTCTCCGCCAGCGCCTCGGCTACCGGCAGACTCCCGCCTGCCACCGGGTACCCGCTGTAGGCCGGCTGGCGGTGCAGCGGAGTCCGGTAGTGGACCGCTGTGCTCACTCCGGCCTGCGCCATACGCCCCTGGACGGCGTCGCGGCGGTCAGCCGGCAGACGTACTGTGTACTGCGCCCATGTCGAAACGGTGCCGTCGTGCGCGGCCGGAGCGACAGCATCACCGACGTCCCGCCCGATCATCTCCCGGTAGCGCTCCGCGACCCGCCCGCGCATTTCGACCTCCTCGTCGAACACCGCAAGCTTCTCCAGCAGCACCGCCGCCTGGAACGTGTCGATTCGGCCCGTCAGGCCGACGCGCGCATGCATGCCGGTGGCGGCGCTCCGGCCATGGTCGCGCAGCTCCAGCATCGCCTCCGCCAGCACCCCGTCGCCGGTCATCACGGCGCCGCCGTCGCCGTAGCATCCCAGGGGCTTCGACGGATAGAAACTGGTCGTGGCGATGGCGCCGATGGAGCCAGCCTTGCGGCCATCGCGGCAGGCGCCGTAACTCTGCGCCGCGTCGCACACCAGCCACAGGCCATGCTCTTCGGCCGCGGGCTCGATGGCCGCGTAGTCGGCGGGATGGCCGAAGAGGTCCACCGCGATGACTCCGACCGGCCTCAGTCCGGCTTCTTTCGCCGCCGCCACGCCAGCGGCGATGGCGGCGGGGTCCATGTTGAAGTCGTTCGCCCGGACATCGAGAAATACCGGTGTGGCGCCGATCAGGGCTACGGCCTCGGCCGTCGCCACGAACGTAAACCCGGGCACCAGCACCGAGTCGCCAGGCCGCGCCCCCAGCGCCAGCAGGGCCATCATCAGGGCGTCGGTGCCGCTGGCGCAAGCGATGGCATGGTCGGCTCCGGCGCGGCTGGCCAGCCGGCTCTCCAGCTCCTCGATCTCGGGGCCGGCCAGAAACCGGCCATGCTCCAGGACGCGGCGCAACGCACCCTCGATGCCGTCTCCCAGACGGCGCCGCTGCGCATGGAGGTCGGTGACCGGTATCGGCCGGTCGCTGGCAGTGTCTGTCATGGCGGTGTCTGATCGGAGGCCGCGCCGCGTGCCTGGTTGGGCGGCCGTGGATGGCCGCCTGGCCGGCAGTGTAGCCGCCGCCCTCCATCCCAGACCGCCCGATACAGTTGGAAACATTGCCTTAGCCGCAGGGCTGGAGCCTTGGCTGCAATGCTCCGAATCGGTCCGCTCAGCCGCACCATGAGTACGGTGGAATCGCGGAGGTTGAATTCCCCCCGCATAGCAATACCCTATGGGCCAGTAATCAAGTGGACTGTGGTCGGCGAGGCTGGAAGTGATTCCTGCACAATTTGGCAATATCCCTATCCCCCGACACGTCCATTCCGCAGGCCGGACCACCCGTTCGACGGGTGCACCGAAGCCTGCGCAGCGAGAGGAGTCCGCATCCATGCGACAGCTTGCAAGGGGCGCGGCTCCATTCACCTACATTCCGGACTGGGCAGCCTTTCTGGCCACGGCCCAGCCGCGTCATATCGGGGCCCGCGGCGCGCTCGCGCCGCCGTCTCCCACAGGTATCCATCCATGTCCAAGAACATTCTCATTGACGCCGCCTTTCCAGAGGAGACGCGCCTAGCGGTTATCGACGGCAATCGCCTTCTCGCCTTCGAGTCGGACGCCGGAAGCGGCGAGCGGACCGTCGGCAACATCTATCTGGCGCAGGTGGTGCGGGTCGAACCCGCGCTCGAGGCGTGCTTCGTCGAGTACGGCGGGGTCCGCCACGGCTTCCTGCCACTCTCCGATATCCACCCCAACTACTTCCAGATTCCCGAGTCCGACCGCGAGCGTCTGCTGAGCAAGGTGCGTGAATCGGACGCCCGCCAGGCGTCGGAGTCCGGCGAGAAGGACGACGCCGAAAACGGCGACGAGATCGCCTCCAGCGGCGGCAGGGCCAGTGACATGGCGGAGGACTTCGCCCTGCGCCGCCGCGAGATCCTGTCGCGCTATAGCGTCGCCGAGCTAGTGCGCGGCCGCCCCGTCATGCTGGTGCAGGTCACCAAGGAGTCCCGCGGCACCAAGGGGGCGGTGCTGACCACCTACCTGTCACTGGCCGGGCGCTACTGCATCTTCATGCCCAACACCGCAGGCGGCGGCGGCGTGTCGCGCAAGATCACCCAGCCCAAGGACCGCGCCCGTCTCAAGGCCATCGCCAGGAGCCTCGACGTGCCGGCCGAGTCCGGCCTGATCATCCGCACCCTCGGCTCGGGCATCGGCGAGGACGAAATCGTCCGCGACTACGAGTCGCTGCTGGCGCAGTGGGAGTCGGTCAGCGAGACCACCGTCAATTCGACCGCCCCCTGCATGGTCCACGACCAGAGCAGCCTGGTGCGGCGGGCGGTGCGGGACCTGTTCGACGACGACACCAAGCAGATCGTGGTGCAGGGCGAGCAGACGTACCGCGAGGCCAAAAGCTACATGCAGCTGCTGGCTCCCAAGCACGCCCGCCGGGTGCATGCCTACAAGGGTGACGTGCCCATCTTCGTCGAGCACGACGTGGAAAGCCTGGTCGAGGATTTGTTCGCCCCCGAGGTGCCGCTGCCGTCCGGCGGGTCGCTGGTCATCAGCCCCACCGAGGCGCTGACCGCCATCGACGTCAATTCGGGCCGCTCCACCCGCGAGCACAGCGTCGAGCAGACCGCCCTTCGCACCAATCTCGAGGCCGCCGCCGAGGTCGCTCGCCAGCTGCAGCTGCGCGACATCGCCGGACTCGTCGTCATCGACTTCATCGACATGGACAAACGTCGCCACC
>CAZPIN010000195.1:0-5579 GCA_964586735.1 uncultured Rhodobacterales bacterium
TCGACCAGCGAGATGTACATGGGAGGCTTTCCGCTCTCTGGCTCTACTTCGTACAGCAGGTCCGCTTCGCTGCTGCTCAGGTCGGAGTCGATGAAGAGACCAGTCTTCTGCCTGATGGTCCTGATCTTCCCCTTCGTCGCAGCAGGGCCGAAGTCGTTGTGAAGCGCTATGGCACGCTCGACGGTGCTCAGCAGCTTTCGAGCAAACTTGTCGTGGGGATTATGGACGGGCTTCGCCGCTGCCTGCTGGCTCGCGGACTCGCTGTCTTGGCCGTGTTCGGCTTGCGTATCGTTGGTCATGGGGTTTTCTCCGTGTTGGGGTTTCTGCCGCACTATAGCAGCAGACAGCATAGATGCAACCCCTCATTCAATAATTGTTCATACGTGTCATGCACCGGAACATAATGGAACAAAACGGCAACTCTACCCGAACGAATCGGCAACATCGCCAATTTTTCACGTCCATGAAATCGTATTTTTCGGACTCTCGCCCCGTACCATTCTTGACGAAACCTGTCAAGCCTGCCCGCATTGCCGATGGTCGGGCGTCGCGCGAATCACCTCTGTCCCACCCCCTTCTGACCCGATTCGCTCAGACTTCCAGAGCATCGTCTCGCGCGGGCAGCTCCTGCCCCGATGCGAATCGCCACTCACCCGCATAGCAGTGTCGGGAGTCGCAGTCAAGCGGGTATTGGCGCCGGATGTTTCCGCATCGGGCCAGGGGTACTTGGCCATCGTCAGCCCGCGTCGCCCCGTGACATTCAGCGCACTCCGGCTGGGCATCTGCCGCGGCAGTACGGCATGTCAAGGAATCCGGCTGCGGACTGCAGACGCGAGACGACGGCCGCTCAGGGCATCCAGTTCGCGCCGCTGCCATCAGTCCAGCGCAATGGCATCCCACTGGATTCAGCTGTGACGTTTCCTGCCATCCCAGTTGCGCATTGCTCGATCATCCATTTGCAGATTGGTCACTGGTCAGGCTTCATCCCTCGCCGATTGCCAGCGCGCCTGCCTCTGTTCGCCTGCCCTCGAATCACGCCGAGGCGCATCTGGCCGGAGCAAGACGCAGGCTGGCTAACGCTGCTCCATGCCGTCTGCGGCCGCCGGGCTGACCTCGCCAGCGTCGATTCGGCGAGTTCCATCTTCCGTTCGCAGCAGCAGGGCGCCGTCGCGGTCCAGCCCCTCGAACACCCCCCACACTTCCTCCCGCGGCAGCCGCGCCCGCATGCGCTCGCCAAGATACGCCGCCCGCTCCAGCCAGCTGTCGCGCACCTTGCCAAAGTCCCGCGTCCATACCCCATGCCATCGGCTCCACTGGCAGGCCAGCGAATCGAGCGCCTCCTCAAACTCCGGCGCGCTGCCGCGCATCGCCCGCACCGACACCGCCGGCGTTTCCGTTCCGGATGGCGCGTGCTCGAGGTTGACGCCGATGCCGATCACCATCGCCCCGCCCGCCAGTCCGCTCTCCAGCAGGATGCCCGCGATCTTCCGTCCGTCCGCCAGTACGTCGTTGGGCCACTTCAGGCGCGTCGCCAGCTGGGCGGTTTCCTCCAGCATGTCCGATACCGCCAGCGCCGCCGCAAACCCCAGCGTGGCCGCCCCCGGCGGCGATTCAGGCAGCCGCAGCGACGCCGCGAGGTTGCCGCGTTCCGTGGACCAGTCCCGCCCCATGCGCCCGCGTCCGGCGGTCTGCCGCCGCGCCGCCACCCACAGCGGTCCGCCATCTCTGCCAGCCGCTTCCGCGTTGGTGCTGCCGACGCTGTCCAGCACCACCCTGCCGTAGCCGGCAGGCCAAACTGCTTTCACCACCTACCGAAACAGCGCCGCGGCCGCCTCCGCCGACAGATGCACAAGTCCAAAGCCGTCAAGAAACGGCAGCCAGGCCGCCGCCATCACCAGCGCCGCGCCGCCCAGCGCCAGCCTGTGCTCCAGCCGCAAGCTGCTGTCGAGCACCGCCCCCGGCTCGTCCATGTACATGACCTTGACGATGCGCAGGTAGTAGAAGGCGGCGATCACGCTGGCCACCACCCCCGCCAGGGCGAGCGGCACCAGGCCCGCCTCCACCGCCGCCCGGAACACGAACAGCTTGGCGAAAAAGCCCACCAGCGGCGGCAGTCCGGCAAGCGACAGCAGTAGCGTCGCCAAACACAGCGCCGCCGCCGGCTGGCTGCGCGACAGCCCGGCAAGATCCTCGATGCGCACCCGCGCCGCGCCCTCGCGGCGCATGGAAACAATGAAGGCAAACGCCCCCAGATTCATCACCAGATAGATGGTGAGGTACAGCAGCACGCTCGACGCCCCGTCCGGCGTGCCCGCCGCCAACCCCACCAGAGCGTAGCCCATGTGGCCGATGGACGAGTAGGCCATCAGCCGCTTGATGTTGGTCTGGCCGATGGCGGCCACCGCCCCCAGAAACATCGAGGCGATGGCGAGAAACGTCAGAATCTGCTGCCACTCGGCCACCAGCGGGCCAAAGGGCTGGTACAGCAGCCGTACCAGCAGCGCGGCGGCGGCAACCTTCGGAGCCGTGGCGAAGAAAGCGGTCACCGGCCCCGGCGCGCCCTCGTAGACGTCGGGCGTCCACATGTGAAACGGCACCGCCGACACTTTGAAGGCGACGCCGGCCACCAGAAACGCCAGGCCAAGCACCAGTCCGGTCGACGCCCCGCCGGCCTCCAGCGCCAGGGCGATGTCGGCGAAGCCGGTGCTGCCGGTGGTGCCGTAGACCAGGCTGGCGCCATACAGCAGAAGCCCCGAACTCAGCGCCCCCAGCACGAAGTACTTGAGCCCGGCCTCCGTCGACCGCAGGGCGTCGCGCTGGAAGGCGGCCAGCACGTAGAGGCACAGCGACTGGAGCTCGAGGCCCATGTAGAGGCTGATCAAGTCGCTGGCCGACACCATCACCGCCATGCCCAGCCCGGCGAACACCACCAGCACCGGATACTCCGCCTTGAGCAGCCCGGCCTGGCGCAGGTAGTCGTGGGAGATGGCCAGCGCCCCGGCGCAGCCCAGCAGCGCCAGCGCCTTGGCATAGGCGGCGAAGCCGTCCGCCACCAGCACCCCGCCAAAACTGGCCACCGGCGCCCGCGCCTGCAGGATCGCCACCACGCCCACCGCCGCCAACAGCGCCGCCGACATCCGCAGGATAGTCCCCGGCGCCGGGCGGAAGGCGCCCCACAGCAGAAGCAGCAGGCCGCCGACGGCCAGCGCCAGCTCGGGGAAGATCGCAGCCCAGGGCATGCCGCTAGCCCGCCGCCGCCAGCGCCAGCGACGCCTCGTAGCTGCGCAGCAGCGCGTCCACCGCCCCGCTCCACAGGCCGGAGGCGAGATTGGGAAAGAAGCCGAACGCCAGCGTCCCCGCCACCAGCGGCGCCAGCATCAGGCGCTCGCGGGCGTCCATGTCGGCAATCTCCGCCAGCGCGGGCTTTTCAAGTTCGCCCAGCGCAACCCGCCGGTACAGCCAAAGCCCGTAGGCCGCCGACAGAATCACCCCCAGGGTGGCGACGGCGGCGATCCACGCGCTGGCCTGGTAGCCGCCGACCAAGGCGAGAAACTCGCCAACGAAGCCCGAGGTTCCCGGCAGGCCGATGTTGCCCAAAGTGAACAGCATGAACACCGCCGCGAACACCGGCATGCGGTTGACCAGCCCGCCATAGTCGGCGATGGCCCGCGAATGGGTGCGGTCGTAGAGCACCCCCACCAGCAGAAACAGCGCCGCCGAGATGATGCCGTGGGACACCATCTGGAACACCGCCCCGTCGATGCCCTGGCGGTTGGCCGAGAAGATCCCCAGAGTCACGAAGCCCATGTGGGCCACCGAGGAATAGGCGATCAGCTTCTTGACGTCCTCCTGCATCAGCGCCACCAGCGAGGTGTAGACCACCGCCACCGCCCCCAGCGCCATCATGTACGATGCGAAAATCTCCGAGGCCACCGGAAACATCGGCAGCGAAAACCGCAGCAGCCCGTAGCCGCCCATCTTCAGCAGCACCGCCGCCAGCACCACCGAGCCCGCCGTCGGCGCCTCGACGTGGGCGTCGGGCAGCCAGGTGTGCACTGGCCACATCGGCAGCTTGACGGCGAAGGAGGCGAGAAACGCCAGCCACAGCAGGGTCTGCATGCCCCCCGGCACCGCCACGCCCAGCACCTCGAACTCCCGCGAGGGAAAGGCGTAGCGTAGAAGGTCGACGATGTCGGTGGTGCCCGCTTCGCCGAACATTGCGATCATGGCCACCAGCATCAGCACCGAGCCCAGCAGGGTGTAGAGAAGGAATTTGAAGGCGGCGTAGACCCGCCGCGCCCCGCCCCATACGCCGATGATCAGGAACATCGGAATCAGCCCGCCCTCGAAGAACAGGTAGAACAGCACCAGGTCGAGGGCGCAGAACACCCCCAGCATCAGGGTCTCCAGCAGCAGAAACGCCGCCATGTACTCCTTGACCCGGGTCTCCACCCGCCAGCTGGCGAGAATCACCAGCGGCATCAGCCCGGCGGTCAGCAGCACGAACGGCAGCGACAGCCCGTCGACGCCCAGCTTGTAGGAAAACAGCCCCAGCCAGCGCCGCTCCTCGACGAACTGGAAACCCGCCGCGTCCGGGTCGAAGCCCCACAGCACCGCCAGGGCGAAGGCCAGCGTGGCGAGGGTCACAAACAGCGACAGCCGCCGCAGGTTGGTCCGCTCGGCCTCCCCCTCGCCGCCCACCGCCAGCACGGCCAGCGCCCCGGCCAGCGGGAAGAACACCAGGATGGTCAGAAGGCTGTCCACGTGATCCCCTCCCTCAGCCCGCCGAGAACCACGTGACCGCCAGGGCGACGCCAAGAATCATCGCCAGCGCGTAGTGGTACAGGTAGCCCGACTGCGCCCGCCGGGCGAGATCCGTCAGCCGCGGCACCGCCCGCAGCGCCACCAGATGGATGGCCCCGTCGATGGTCGAGCCGTCGCCGCCGCGCCACAGGACCCGGCCCAGCCACTTGGCGGGCCGCACCAGCGCCCAGTCGTAGAGCTCGTCGAAGTACCACTTGTTGAGAAGGAACTGGTACAGCGTCTGGTGGCGGCGAGCCAGGTCCGCCGGCAGGTTGGGCACCCGCACGTACAGCAGCCAGGCCAGAGCCAGGCCGGCCAGCATGGCCGCCGTCGGCGCCGCCTTGACCCAGAACGGCACGTGGTGGGCATCGTGCAGGACATGGTTGTCGGGATGGAGGACGATCGACTCCCGCCAGAACGCCTCCGCCCCGTCGCCCACCATCCAGCCGGCAAACAGCACGCCGGCCACAACCGCGCCAGCCGCCAGCAGGTAGAGCGGCAGCAGCATCACCCGCGGGCTTTCATGGGCCCGGGCGGCCAGCTCGGGATCGAGCGCCGGCCCGTGGAAGGTCATCAGAATCAGCCGCCAGCTGTAGAAGGCGGTCATCGCCGCCGCCGCCACGCCCAGGACGAAGGCGAACTCCCCCACCCCGCTGTGGGCGGCGAAAGCCGACTCGACGATGACGTCCTTGGAGTGGAAGCCGGCGAAGCCGACCACGCCGGGGATGCCGACGCCGGTCAGCGACAGCGTGCCAATCACCATCAGCCAGTAGGTC
>CAZPIN010000196.1:0-17450 GCA_964586735.1 uncultured Rhodobacterales bacterium
GTCGGTACCCAGCGTCGCCGTGCCGCTGAAGGTCAGGATGACAGTCTGACCGGTGGCAAAAGTCGTGTCGCCGGTCAATACGGTCAGCGTGGACGTCCCGCCGTCCTCTGCGATGGAGCCATCTGAGAAACTCACCGAAAGTTCTGGCGCACTGTCGTCATCGGTGATGGTGAGGGTACTGGTACCGAAGGCGGCTTCCCCGTCAAGCGCGGCGCTCACGTTGACGGCTTCCCCGTCCCCTTCGTCAATATTGTCATCGACCGCCGTTATCGTCGCTTCTGCCGAAGTTTCCCCCGACGCCAGAGTGAGATGGTATTCCCCGCCGCTTACCGATACGGCGTCCCCACCCACTGTGTAGTCAGTACCCAGCGTCGCCGCGCCACCAAATGTCAGGACTACTGTCTGCGGGACGGTAAAGGTCGTACCGCCGGTTGAAACCGTCAGCGTCGCTTCGCCCCCGTCCTCGTCGATAGCGGCAGGCAAAATATCCAGCGTCAACCCGGTAGTACCGTCGTCGTCGACAATGGTGAGAGAATCAGTGCCAAACGCGGTGGCTGCGCCGGATTGCGTCGCGCTCACTTCTACGGTTTCCCCTGTGCCCTCGTCAATTTGGTCCTGAACTGCCGTGATTGTCGCCGACGCCGAATCCGCCAGCGCATCCAGAGTGAGCTGGTACTCCCCGCCGTTGTCCGATACCTCGTCCCCAGTTACCGTGTAGTCGACGCCAAGCGTCGCCGTGCCGCTGAAGCTCAGGATGACCGTCTGTTCGTCGGCAAAGACCGAGTCGCCAGTTGACACCGTCAGCGTCGTAATTTCGCCATTCTCGGATATGGTGTCAGGCGCAATCTCAAGCGACAGCGCGGGCGGATTGTCGTTGTCAGTGATCGTGACGGTGGCAGCGTCATTGGAAATCGTGACATCGGTGGGGCTTTGCCCGGAAATGGTGGCGGTGAAGGTTCCATCCTCCTCGTCCAGCCGGTCATTCACCGTCTGCACGGTGAACGTCTCCTGCTGGTCCATCGCGATGAAGGTAAGCGTCCCGCCCCCATCGACGTAGTCGTCAACGGCCGTAGCCGTGTCGCCGACGGCGCCAAGATCCCACGCCACCGTGATTTGGCGGGTGCTGGGAATGGACATGTCCACCGTGAAGGTGACTACTCTACCCTCTTCGATGGCACTAACGCTGCTTATGGACAGCGCAGGGATGTCGTCGTCGGTGATCGTGAGGGAGACTGGGCCGACGGGGTCTTCCGGACCAATTGCCGCGGTTACGCTAATGTCTTCACCGTCCCCCTCGTCAATATCGTCTTGGGTTGCTGTGACGGTTGCCGTTGCAGAGGACTCACCCATGGCCAAAGTGAGCACGTACTCGTTGCTGTTACCGTCGACTGCCGACACCCCGTCCCCGGATACCGTGTAGTCGGTGCCGGGCGTAGCAGCGCCGCTGAAGGTCAGAGTAATCATCTGATCGGTCGCAAAGGTCGTGCCCCCTGTTGACATCGTTAAAGTTGCCATTCCGCCAGCCTCGACAATGGAATTGTCTGAGATGGCCAGGGACAGCACTGAATCCTCATCATCGTCAAGAATGGTACCAGTGGCAGTAGCATCGGAAACGGTGGCCACATTAGGATCGACATCGACTTCGATAGCCGCGGTGAATTCCCGATCGTCTTGGGCGATGCTGTTCTCAATCGTTGCAATCGTGAATTGCTTTGACATTTCCCCCGGTGCGAAGGTCAACATGCCGGTAACGTTGTCGCTGGGGTAATCCTCACCAGCAATTGCCGTGTCACTGGGGTCGCCCAAATTCCAAGTCACATTGATCGAGCGAGTGCTGTCAACGCTTCTGTTGACAGTAAATGTAATGGAGTTACCCTCCGATTCTTGAGCGTCGCCGATGGAAAAGGCCGATACGTCATTGTCGGTAATTGTAATGGAAGTGCTGTAGATGGCCCCCAGCGCGTAGTCTCCACTCGACCCGGGATCGACAATTTCCAAAGTTACTACGGAATCTAGCTCGTCAAGGCTGTCGTCATCAGTCTCCAGCATCACCGTGGCGGTAGCCTCGTTCGCCCTGAAAGTGACGAATGTCGGCAGAGTGCCAGTCAACATGCTTCCTCCACTCGACGATAAAGTAAAATCTACGGTTATCTCCCTCGTCAGCACTCCATCCCTCGTAAGAGTAAATGGCGTGAAACTACCAATTTCCTCGGATACCGAATTGAGTGGCGCCCGGACGGATATCCTTGGCAGGTCGTTATCGCGAATCGTGCCTGTGGCAGTAGGGTCACTTGCAAGTTCCGCGCTGCCTTCGGTGACTAAATTGGAGAGTGTGACGGTCAACATTTCGTCCGGCTCAACCAGCGTGTCGTCAACGGTAGGAACGGCGATGATCTTCTCACCCTCTTCAGGAAGGAAGGTTAGGACAGTGGAGGTGTCAGTATAATCTGTACCCGCTGTAGCTGTATCATCCGTCAAAGCATAGTTTACGTTTATCTGCCTGTGGCTGGCGGGATCAACGGAAACAGCAAACGACAGAACCTGACCCTCCTCTATCGACGCGTTGGCAACGGATATCTGCGGAATGCTCTCATTGTCTTCAACCATAACAGTTGCGGAAGAAGAAGACGATTCCAGCTCATAGGTTGGCCAATCGGACAGGTCCAACGTAATGTTGACGTCGGGGCGGTTCACGTTGTCATCCACAGTCGGAAGCGTTACCGTGGTTTCCGTTGATCTCGCAGGGATAGTAGCAGTAACAGGTGCGCCTGAGGCCAGAATGTAATCTGGGGCGGTTATCACGAATCGCACGTTTAGCGCTTCTCCAATGTCGCCATCAGTGCGAGTAAGCGTAAACGTGGCGTCTTCGCCCTCCATGATCGGTGAGGTGCCAGCAGTAACCGTCACTACCGGCAGGTCATCATCCTCGATTGTAGCAATGGCGCTAGAATCCACAAATGTTATGGAACCACTAGGCCGAAGGTTGGAAAGCTCTACAGTAAAGCTCTCGTTCGCTTCATCCAGGCTGTCCTCCGCCGTTTGTACGCGAATGACTTCTTGAACGTCGCCTGGCGCAAAGGTTAGTGTGCCTGCTTTTCCAGTGTAGTCGCCAGTCTGTTGCGCTGTGCTGGCAGTCGCGGTACCGTCTGACGTCTCGTAGTCAACCATTACCTCGAGGTCCGCCGGCGTGGAGAGAGACACAACAAATTGAAACTCCTCCCCTTCCTCCGATCTGACATTCTCGATTGACATTTCGGACATGTCGTTGTCAATAATTAAACCCGCGCCGACACTATCATCGACGCTTGGGGATTCGTCGTCGCTGAGGCTTTGGTCACTTGATTCTATGCTCACCAAGCGTACTACCAAGTCCTCCGTAGCCTCAACAATGTCGTCGTTAACAGTAGGTACGACAATGGTTTTTTGCCTCTCCCACTCCTGAAATACTATGACGCCACCGGGTGTGCTGGTGAAGTCAGCACCTGCGGTCGCCAAACAGTCCGCACCTGACAATGCAGTGCAGTCCCCTAACTCCCAAGTCACTGTAAGTGTCTGCTCGCTTTGCACGCTCAATGTTACGTCAAATTCAAGTGCCCGCCCTTCCTCAGTCTCAGCGTCGCTTATAGAAACTTTCGGTGGAGGCTGAGCAATAACACCTCTTGCGACTGTTCCCCCGCCTCCCATTGCGACTGTTTCCCCTCCTTCATTGGTAGCTTCCCCATGGATCAGCTCCGCAGAGCCATGAGGCCGTGGAATACCCAGTGTAACCACTACCGTTTCCTCGCCTTCATTATCTTCACGGTCATGAAGCGTATTGAGGACTATGCTTGCCATTGTCGCACCGGGGGGTATGACAATTTCACGTCTATTTTCATCAGTTACGTTGGGGTCAGTAAAGTCATCACGGCTTGTTGCCGTACCACTGAGCATATATGGTACAGTGATTTCAGTATTGCCTGTCACAGTACCGTCGGAGTTTGCTGTTAGTTCAACCGGGAAAATTAATTTTTCACCCTCATTCACTTTTTTGGCGTTCTTGACGGAAAGCAATGGAGGATCGTTGGGATCTTTAATGTTGACGTTCAACACGACGAAAGGTGCAGAATCTTGGTTTGCGTAAATCACGCCAAAACTAATGTATTCACCAGGCTCGTAGGCACTATCTCTAATGGTGAAAACGTCCACCTGTACATCTAGATCACTGCTCCCAAGAGTAAACGCATAGGGTGCAAGGAGCCTCTGGCCATTCAATTCCAAATAGTAATCATTCTCCCCATTTATATCAGACACCTCAGCCGGTCCCGACAACTGCAGCCAGAAGTTATGCGATTGACCGTCAAAAGATTTTCGCTCAACCTCAATGTCAAATCTTCTCCCTTCCGTTATGTCTATTTCGCTAGGCCTCACTACGAAGCTGGCATCGTCATCGTCAACAACAACAACCTCCGCGACCGAGGGATCACCCAATTTATAGACGGTAGAACCATCAAGCAGGACACTAAGCGATACAGTGGAATTTGCTTCAGGTGTCGAATCTGATTTAGTGCTGAACGTCAGCGTTTTTTGTGATTCATCTACGACAAACACTACTTCTGTGGGTATGTCGCTTGTCGCATCAAGCGCACCGTATTGATCGGACAAAGCCACGGAGACAGTAAGTGCACTATCCAAAAGTCCTGCGCGAATAACGCGAAACTCAATATCGTCGCTTTCGGTAACTCTTGGACTCACCGCCTCCACTGTGACAACGGGCAGATCGTTGTCAAGAACTTGGACCTGCGCTGTTGTGAATCCTAACAATGTATAGGTAGCTTCGGCGGGGGCCGACAAGGCAAGCGTAATAGTGGAATCCAGCTCGTCTAGCCCGTCGTCGACCGTCGGGATATAAACATCCACGCTTCGTTGATTGGGTGGAAAAGTCGTGGATTGTGGAAGACCGTCTGGAAGGGAGTAGTCTGGATCGTTATAATTGACCGCCCCGCTTGGGTCCGTCACCGCAAAGTATACGTCCAGCTCATTATCAATGCTTCCTGCAAACCGTTGAAGACGAAACTTCACAGTGTCACCTTCAACAATTGGTGTGGCATCTGGCACCACTGTGATGTACGACAATCCGTCGTTGTCCAAAACAGTAACGACAGCAGAGCTTGGGCTACCTAAAGTATAGCTAGCATCCGCACTCAGTGTCAGGGTCACTTGGCGATCATCCGGTTGTGTTCCGGCGTCATTATGCGAGCCAAAACCCATATTCGGCCCAGCAATAACTGTATCCTGCATGGCGGGAATGGTAACCTGCATTCGGTTTCCCCCAGATATCAGGGCGTTACCCGGATCAGAGATCGTGAAGTTCACCTGAATTGCGCGCGTCAGGTCCTTCGTGACTCGGGTCACGGCAAAAACAACCCGCTCTCCTTCCGTCACCTGGTCAGGAATTGCGGTAACGGTGATTACTGGTAAGTCATTATCACGTACATTTACTGCGACTCGAGTTGAGGTGCCAAAGTCATAACCAACACTGGCGACGAGTTCGATAACCAGGTCAGAATTTGGCTGGTCAAAAGTATTATCTTGAATTGTCAGCGTCCTGCTGACAGCCGTTTGATCCGGCCCAAATTCAACCAATGTTGATTCTCCGGTACTCAATAGCCCATATGGATCAGTAAACGCAACTGTCACCGCAAGAGCGGAACCCAAGTCGCCATCCGAGCGTCTGAATTCCAACTCGATGCTCTCTCCTTCGGTTATTGCGCCTGTCGATCCGGTTCTGGTTAACGTTACCTCCGCCGCGCCGTCGTTGTCACGCACCGAAACGCTGGCGGCATCGCCAGGCGATACGCCGATGGTATAATTGCTTCCCGGGTCCAACGTCAGCGTTACCATAGCATTTGCTGCATCTGCTGCTGCGTCTAAGTCGTTATCCACAAGAATCGCGACTCTGGCGGTAGCACTGCCCGCAGCGAAACTAACGTCGCGACGTGTCGCAGTCACCAAACTAGCCGGATCCGTCAATTCGTACATTACGGTTAGCGCGGAACTTAGATCCTCGCTCGCACGAGTCAAAGTGAATACTGCAAACTGCCCCTCGTAGACCGTTTCCGCCTCAGCCACAACAGTAATCGTGGGATGATCATCATCCGTGACTGCTACAGTCGCTGTCGCCGGGTCGCCGACAATGTAGCCCGTTCCAGGATTCAGGCCCACCGTGACCGTCCCATCCGGTGCATCAGTATTGTCTTGGCTCGTCGCCAATGTCAGAGTTGCCGATACCATGCCTGCCGGGATCGTAAACGTCGCGGGAGCGGCGCTCTGCAACCGGCTTCCCGAGTCCTCCACATCGACAGAAAGTGTCACCGCCGCAGCACCAGCTCCGGCCGTGCGGGTGAAGACGAAATTAGCAGCAGTTCCCTCCGCGACACTACCGGTTTCGGCCATAACCGAAATTGTTGGTGGGTCGTCATTGTCCTGCACGATGGCGGTAGCAGGCGATCCCACTCTGACGCCCGGCTGAGCGGTTAGCGTCAGCATCACCGAGGCGTTGGGGGCGTCCGCGTCGTTGTCCGTGGTATCCAGCATTACCTCAACTGTATCGTCACCAGCTGCGAAATCGGCGCTCGTTTGAGGCGTACGCGAAAGTATGCCGCCGGGGTCGCTCACACTGAACTGCACGGTTCGAGCGCCGCGCGGCTCGGCCTCTATCCGGGTTAGCGTGAAAACAACTTCCTCTCCTTCCACCACTGCGGGGGGAGTCGCCGCAGCGGAGATGCTGGGGTCGTCGTTATCCAAGACGGTGATGGTGGCCATGGAGGGAGATTCGCCCTCGTTATAGCCGGTACCGGAACGCACCGTCAACGCCAGGGCCGCGTCGGCTTCATCCACTTGATCATCCAGCGTTTCCAGCTCCACCCTAACGGTGGCCATTCCACGATTGAATGTCACCTCGACTGGAGGGGAGCCAACCAGCGTACCTTCCGGCACTTCAATGTCGATTGCTACCGCCAGCTCGCCAGCCTTCTCAATCTCCCCCTCATCATCATCTCCCTCTTCTTCTTCATCATCATCATCGCCACCAACACATGTGCGTGTGAGCGTGAAGACAGCAGTTTCTCCTTCGTTGACCTGTTCCGATTCGCCAACAACGACGACCCTGTATTGACCGCCGTTGTCATCATCGTCGTCTTCCTCCCCCTCGCCGTCTTCTTCCTCCCCGTCGTCGTCTCCACACGATGCCAACTGGAGTTCATCGCCGGTCATGGGCATATCCTGCGCCTTGACTGGCAATTTTCCGCCAGCCGCCAGAAGCAGCGTCAAGGCCAGAGCGAACGATGCCAGTAGACGGCAAATACCCCTCGTCGCAGCTTCTGCGAAGACGCTGCGCGGCCTGGTGGCTGGACTGGCGACTGGATATGAAATTGTGTCAAACTGGGCCATAGAGATCCAATCAGTTCATACGAACACCCTGTTTCAGATACGGTCCCGCTCGGCCCCGTCGGGCCCCGCTGTATCCGGCCTCGTCAGGTCCGACGCGCTATGAACTCCCCAGTCTTTGCCGCACGCCGCTTCAGCCCCTGCCACCACATTGCTGGATAGGAGCAAGTGCCCACGGCACATACGATCATCCAGTATAGCGTGAAATCACCATAAAGCGCAACATCACGCAATAGCAAGGCCCCACGCGGAGAATTCGGGGCTAACGCTCGGCTCAGCCATCGCGTACGACCGCCTGCACCGCCAGCCTCATTGAGCCTACCCTCCACCCGGGCTGTGCGCAACTCTCCCTGACGCTGGGACGTTGCCTGTACCCCGTTCCGCTGCTGCAGCGGGGCCAAAGCGCAGGCTCTTGCCAGCACTGCACCAAGGGGGCCCGCAGATACGTACGTACGTGTCGGCAGCTGCCATGCCGCTGGCCATTCTCAGGCCACGCGGCGCACCGTCCCCGTGGTCTCGTTGCCCTGGTAGATGCCGAAGGCGCCGTGCCGAAACTCCCCGGCGTAGCGCTGCAGCATGGACTTTTCGGCGGCGCTGGCGATTCGCTCCATGGGCAGGTCGCCCAGCGGCGCCAGCGCCAGGCCCTTTCCAGGCTCCCCATCGAAAGTCCCATGGTAGTAGATGCCCTGCAGCCCCGAATCACGGTCCTCGTACACCGCGTACAGAAACTCCACCATCGGCGACAGCCCCCGCGCCGACAGCTCCGTCCGCAGGCTCTCAAGGCTGGGGCTTGCCCCCGCCACCGACGGCACCGTCAGCCCCCCGCCGTCCGTCTCCTCCAGCAGCAGCATCCCTTCCCTGATCAGCACCGCGCCGATTCGCGTGCCGCCCGAGGCGGCGACGGCCGACACCAGCCGGTCCTCCAGGCCGATGGAAAAGTACGACCCCCGGAAGTACCCCAGCGGATTGCCTTCGCGGACGGCGAGGTCGATGACCCTGCCGATCAGCACGATGTGGTCGCCGGCGTCGACCAGCCGTTCCCTCGAGCAGGCGAAGTGGGCCAGCGCCCCGTCGATCAGCGGCAGTCCGCCCGCACCCTCCCTCCAGGCGCACTGCTCGAACTTGTCCGCCGCCCGGCTGGCAAACAGCCCCGATACCGCCTTCTGCTCCTCCCCCAGCACGTTCACCGCAAAACCCTCCGCCTCCATAAATACCCCGCAGCTGTGCGCCGACTTGGCGAGGCAGGCCAGCAGCAGCGGCGGCTCCAGCGACACCGATGTAAAAGAGTTGGCGGTAAAGCCGCGCGGCGTGCCGTCGGCCTGGCGCGACGTCAGTACGGTGACGCCGGTGGGGTAGGCGCCAAACGCCTGCCGCAGCGCCATCGGGTCAATCGACGGCGATAGCGGCGCTGCCAGCTCCGCCGCGCTGTGCTCGCCCAGCCGGGCGGGCGGCGCCGGAGGCGGCGCGAGATGGCGCGCAAACCGCAGGGGGCTGGCGGCCACCCGCCAGTTCCTTTTTCCCGATTCGGGATGCGGCACCTCGACGATGGTCCCGCGGGCGGCGGTATGGGGGTCGGCGTAGATGTCGGCCACGCTGTTGACCGGGCCAAACGGCACTAGCCCTCCCAGTGCCCCAGCCAGCTCGGCTTTGCTCCGCGCTACGGTCCAGCCAGCCACCTCGGCGTTGATCTCGGCAGCCCGCTCCAGCCGCGCCGCGCGGGTTGCGTAGCGGGAGTCTTCGGCCAGCTCCGCCCGTCCCATGGCGGCCGCCAGCTTCCGCCAGAACGCGTCGTCGACGATGCCGATGGCTACGTGTCCGTCGCTGGCCGGGTAGATTCCAAACGGCGTCAGAAACGGATGGCCGTTGCCCTCGGGCCCCGGCACCGTGCCGTCAAAGTCGTACTGATAGACGGCGCGCTCGCACAGCGACACCATCGCGTCGTACATCGCCACGTCGACAAACTGTCCCTGGCCGGTGGCCTCGGCCGCCCGCAGCGCCGCCAGGACCCCGACAGCCGCCAGCGTCCCCGCAAACACGTCGCCTATCCCCGGCCCCGCCTTGGTGGGCGTCTGTGCATCCGGTCCGGTCAGCCCGGCCAGGCCGCCCATGGCCTGGGCCACCACGTCGTAGGCCGGCCAGTCGGCGTAGGGGCTGGCTCCCGACCTGGGGTCGCCGAAGCCGCGGATGGCAGCGTAGACCAGGCGAGGGTTGTCCTCGGCCAGGCTCTCGTAGGACAGGCCAAGCCGCTCCATGACTCCGGGCCGGAAGTTCTCCACCACCGCGTCGGCGCTGGCGGCCAGGGCGCGAAACGCCTCTCTGCCATCTTCGGACTTGAGGTCCAGCTGGACGCTCTTCTTCGAGCGGTTGAGGCTGACGTAGTACCCCGCCCAGAGGCGGTCAGGGTCGTCGTCGCGAAACGGGCCGTTCTGGCGGCTGGTGTCGCCCTCCGCTCCCTCGACCTTGATCACCTCGGCGCCGTGGTCCGCCAGCAGCATGGTGCAGTAGGGCCCGGACAGCATCCGCGACAGGTCCACGACCCGCAGGCCCTCGAATATTCCGCTCATGCCGTCTTTCCCCAGTGGCGGTCGAGAAACGCCCGCAGCGGTACGTTGACGGCCTGCGGCCGCTCGGCAAGCGCCATGTGCCGCAGGCCCGGCAGGATCCCAATCTCGGCGCCGTCGATGTCGCCGGCGATGGCGGCGGCCATGTCCGGCCCGTTGCCCCGGTCGTCATCGGCGGTCAGCACAAGCGCCGGGCATGCCACCGGCGGGTCCGGCGCCACCACCTCCTCCACCGATTCGGCGAGCACCCGGTACAGCGCCGTATAGGAGTCCGGGTCGCAGGCCATCATCCAGCCCCGCACCAGGTCCATCATCTCCGGGTTGGCCGCCCGAAACGGTTCGGTAAACCACCGCGCCAGCGCCGCGTCCACCCCCGCCTCCGCTCCATGTACGCTGGCCACTCTGGCGCGGGCGCGCACGGCCTCCTGGTCCGCCGCCGTCCGGCGGTGGGCGGAGTGCAGTACCCCCAGCGCCGCGGTCCGCTGCGGATGGTCCTGCGCAAACCTCCGGGCCACGATTCCGCCCACCGAAAACCCCACCACCGCCGCCCGCTCGATCTGCAGATGGTCCAGCAGCCCGGCGAGCTGGGCCGACAGGCCTGCCAACGACATCCCGCCCTGCGCGTCGAGGCATGGCCGCGACTCGCCATGGCCTGGCAGGTCGTAGGTAACCACGCGGTAGCGGTCCTGCAGATCCGGCAGCATCCACTGCCATACGCCGCGGCACAGTCCCAGCCCGTGCACCAGCGCCACCGCCGGCGCGCCGTCCGGGCCGGCAAGGTCGTAGGCGGTGCCGTCAGCCGCTGCCGTCATGGAATGCGCTGCCTTCTGTCATCGTCTTGCCGCCAGCTCCTGCCGGCCTCGACGGTTGCTCCAGTGTATTGAGATGGCGGCGGCTCGAGTCCCGGCGTTTCGCGTGATGCTGGACCATGGCCCAGCGGGTCAGCGCCACGCGACGCCATTGGGCGGCACCATGTCAGGAGCGTCAGGAAAGGAACACCACTGCTGCAGTCTAGTCGCCAGCGGCTATCCCTACGGCTGGCACTGTGCCCGGCCACTCTCGCCGAACAGCGAATCCATATCGGGGGCGCTCAGCACCCGGTCCAGCCAGTCATCCAGCTGCTCCAGCGGGGCCGACTTCACCTGCGCCTCCCTCCGCTTGGAAATGCGCCCGGCGAACTTCTGCTGCACTTGCCGCAGCAGCGTCTCGGCCTTGCCCTCGGCTTTGCCCTTCCTAGTCAAGATTTCCGCCATGCTTGCCACGGTATCTCTCCCTATTCCGCCCCTATCCAGCATTCGCAGCAGTCAAGGGCGCAATGACTGGGAAGTCACCAAGACAACCGAGTCTCCGGCAGCTGGCACTCTGCCCGATCAGTCCCGCCAAACAGCGAATCGATATCGGGGGCGCTCAGCAGCCGGTCCGCCCAGTCCTCCACCTGCTCAAGGTTGGCCGACTGCACCTGCGCCTTCCTCCATTTGGGAATGCGCCCGAATTTGTGCCGTGCGACCAGCAGCAGCATCTCGGCCTTGCCTTTGGCATAGCCCTTGGGCCAACCCTTGGCATAGCCCTTCTTGACCGCGATGTCAGCCATGCTTGCCACGGTATCTCTTCCTAATCCGCCCCCTACAGCATTCGCAGCGGTCAAGGGAGCAATGACTGGGAAGTCACCGCTACGGCATCTGAGTCGCCGACGGCTACCCCTGCGGCTGGCGGCTTCCCCGGCCGCCCCCGCCGAACAGCGAATCCATATCGGGGGCGCTCAGCACCCGGTCCAGCCAGTCATCCAGCTGCTCCAGCGGGGCCGACTTCACCTGCGCCTCCCTCCGTTTGGAAATGCGCCCGGCGAACTTCTGCTGCACTTGCCGCAGCAGTGTCTCGGCCTTGCCCTTGGCTATGCCCTTGGCCTCGCCCTCGGCTATGCCCTCGGCTTTGCCCTTCCTAGTCAAGATTTCCGCCATGCTTGCCACGGTATCTCTCCCTATTCCTTCCTCGTCCAGCACCTTCAGTGCCAAGTCATTGTAATCCCCCTCCAGCCGAAATGCAATGCAGAGGAAGATCAGCATCTCGATCTGCCTGTTCCCCTTCGCCAGCCTGTACACCCGCGCTAAATTGTCCTCCGTGCAGTACGTCCGAGGCTCGTTGACGATGCGAAGCATCCTAAGGACGGCTGCGGCGCCGCGTTCGGGTATCGCAAGGATTTCGTCAGGCGTCTTCTCCATGATGTCGTACCGAATGTGCTGGTGGCGGGGCTCGTACCGCTTGAATTCTCCATAGTCTCCATACGTCTCGCCGAGCTCGCATGACGCCTGCAGAAGACGGGGGCCGATGTTGACGACAGCCGACAGTACGGGGGTGAGGCAGCGCTTCCTCTTCTTCCAGTCCGCCTCCTGCATAGATCCCCGGGCCAGATACATCGTCGAGCGAACCGCAATGGATGGGTCGTCGTAGCCCGTGACCTCGATCTGAATCCTCACCTTGATCGGGTTCTTCCCTGTGGTGGTGAGGATGAACGCGAGGTCGCAGTGTCCCTGGCCCAGGGTCTCGTCGACCTGGCGGGTGCTGGTCCGCACCAGCTTCGCCCCCTTCAGCGCATCTGCAGCCTCATGGTCTCCGGCGTCGCGCAGGGCCTGCTGCAGGACGGCTATCAGTATCGCCTTGATGCTAAGCACCTTGAAGCCCATCGCGTCGTAGAACTTGCGCCGGCGCATTTCCCCGACAACGGTTTCCAGCCGCTTCTGCGGCACCTTCGGCCGGCGCGGCTTCTTTCTCCATGCGGACATTGCGTTTCTCCCTGCTGCGTCCTGCCGCTGGCCTTGGCCAACGGCTTGTTGCGTCTGGCAGCGGGCGGGCCACCCCTGACCCGTTCAGCGCAAGCGGCGACTGAACTGGCAATGTCGGATCGGTATCGGCGCACCATACACGCATGGACGTTCCGCGCGAATCCGGCCGCCAATCCCGTCTCGGCCTCGCCGCGGCGCGGCGCCGCTCGGACGCCCGGACTGCCCCCAGCCGCAGGGTCTGCGCGTGGTACGGACGCGTCGACGACCGCCGCCATCTGCCGGTCGCAGTAAGGCCAGAGGTCCCGACGCCTCTGCAGTATGGGGAGAAGACCGCCCATCATCCGCCGCTTCCGCGCCCGCCGCAGCCAGAGCCACGGCCGATTCGGCCATGGAGGTGCGGCTACATCCTCCGGTCTGCGGAGAGGAGAGCGCGGCGGGACCGCCGGCGTCCGCCGCCAGCGGCAGACCGCAGAGGGCTCAGTATTTCGGGTTCACTGGAGACAGGGGAGGAGGCCGCCCCTCATCCGCCGTTTCCATGGTGCCGCTCGGCAATTCGTCCAGCCCTGCCGCCTGTCGGCGGAGAGCGCACGCTAAGTCGCCGACGGCTACCCCTGCGGCTGGCGGCTTCCCCGGCCGCGCCCGCCGAACAGCGAATTGACGTCGCGAGCGTCCAGCACCCGGTCAAACCAGTCCTCCAGCTGCTCCAGCGGAGCCGACCGCACCTGCGCCTCCCTCCGTTTGGAAATGCGCGTGGCAAACTTCTGCTGCACTAGCCGCAGCAGCGTCTCGGCCAAGCCCTCGGCCTTGCCCTTGGCTATGCTCTTGGCCTCGGCCTTCCGTTCCCGGATTTCCATCATGCCTTCCACGGCCTCTCTCCCTATTCCTTCCTCGTCCAGCGCCTGCAGCGGCCAGGGGCGCAATGACTGGGAAGTCGCCGCGACGACAGCCAAATCTCCAACGGCTACCCCTGCGGCTGGCGGCTTCCCCGGCCGTGCCCGCCGAACAGCGAATTGACGTCGCGAGCGTCCAGCACCCGGTCAAACCAGTCCTCCAGCTGCTCCAGCGGAGCCGACCGCACCTGCGCCTCCCTCCGTTTGGAAATGCTCGTGGCAAACTTCTGCTGCACTAGCCGCAGCAGCGTCTCGGCCAAGCCCTCGGCCTTGCCCTCGGCCTTGCCCTCGGCCTTGCCCTTGGCTATGCCCTTGGCCTCGGCCTTCCGTTCCCGGATTTCCATCATGCCTTCCACGGCCTCTCTCCCTATTCCTTCCTCGTCCAGCGCCTGCAGCGCCCAGTCATAGTACTCATCCTTCAGCCGAAACGCAACCACGAAGGAGACCATTCTCTCACGCTCCCTGTTCCCCTTCGCAAGCCTGATCACCCGGGCCATATCCTCCTTGCTATACCGCCACGGCTCATGGGCGATGCGGAGCATCCCAAGGATGGCTGCGGCGCGACGGTTGCGTATCGCAACGATCTCGTCAAGCGTCTTCGCCATTATGTCGAATCGAAGAATCTTGCGGCGAGGCTTGCACCCCTCAAAAACTCCGTAGCTCCCATACATATCCTCGACCCGGCATGACGACCGCAGACGCCGGGGGCCGATGTTGATGACAAGCACGAGCGCGGGAGTGAGGCTGCGGGCGCGAACGCTCTTCTTCGACTCCGCCTCCTTCAGCGTTCCCTGGTTCGAGTACTCCGCCGAGCGAAGCGTAATGATCGCATCGTTGTAGCCAGTGATCTCGACATCGATCCGAAACACTTTCGGAACTCCCTGCGTGACCGTGCATAGGAACGAGATGTCGCGGTACCTCTGGCGCAGCTCTGGATCGACCAGGCGGGTTTCGGTCTCCACCAGCTTCGCTCCCCTCAGATGCTTCGCAGCCTCATGCTCTCCGGCCTCGCACAAAGCCTGCTGCAGGATGACCAGCAGCGCCGCCGGGTCGCTGAATACCCTGTAGCCGATTCCATCGAGGAAATGGTACCTGCGAATTTTATCGAGCCAGGCATTCAGATGCCCCAGCGACACCTTCGGCCGTCGCCGTTTCCCGTTCCATGCGGGCATTGCGCTTCTCCCTGCTGTTTCCTGCCGCTGGCCTCGGCCATCGGCGCGTTCTGTCCGGCTGCGGGCGGGGCTACCCATGCCTGTCCAGCGCAAGGGGGCCTTTGAGCTGGCAGCGCCGAATCGGTATCGGCGCACCATAGACACTCGGACGCCGCACGCAAAACCGGGGCGAACCGGGCACCGGCCCAGGCTTGGTCCTGCCATGGCGCAGTATCTCTCCGGTGCACGGTCCGCCCTTGGGCGCAGGGTCTGCGCGCGGTGCGGACGCGTCGGCATCCGCCGCCATCCACTGGCCGCCGGGTGGCTCAGTGTCCCAGGTTCACTGGCGGCAGAGGAGGAGGCCGCCCCTCAGCCGCTGCTTCCATGCCCGCTTCGGCCATGGCGCCGCCCGGCGAATCGACCCGCCATGCCGCCGGTCTGGTGACTGCGCGACGGTACCGGACGGCGGGCGGCGGTTGATGCCAGACGCGCCCCGCGAGCTGCCATGTTCATGGTGCCGGTAGCGTCGCGCAGACAGTCGCCAGGCGGCCCAGCCCGTTCCACTCCATACCAGGTCCCGCCCAAGCACACGGAGGGATAAGATGCGGCGGGTACATGTACATGGGGAGGTGCGGCCATGGCCGACGTCAAGTCCTGCCAGATGCTGATCGACGGAGCGTGGCGCGACGCCGCCGACGGCGGCAGCTTCGAAAGCATCAATCCCGCCACCGGCGAGGTGTGGCGCCGCGTGCCCGAGGCGACCGAGGAGGACGTCGACCGCGCCGTGCAGGCGGCGCACCGCGCCTTCGAGGAAGGTCCCTGGTCGGAGATGACTCCCACCCAGCGGGGTCGGCTGCTGCGCAGGCTGGGCGACCTGCTGGCCGAGCGCTCCGAGGAGCTGGGCCGCACCGAATCGATCGACACCGGCAAGCTGCTGACGGAGACCCGCTGGCAGGCGAAGTACATCGCCGAGTTCTTCCACTTCTACGCCGGCTGCGCCGACAAGCTGTCGGGCGAGACGCTGCCCATCGACAAGCCGGACCTGTTCGTCTTCACCCGCCGCGAGCCGCTGGGCGTGGTTGCCGCCGTGGTGCCGTGGAACTCGCAGCTGTTTCTCGTCGCGGTCAAGCTCGGCCCGGCCCTCGCCGCCGGCAACACCGTGGTGCTGAAAGCCTCCGAGCACGCCTCGGCGGCGATGCTGGAGTTCGGCGCGCTGGTCGAGGAGGCGGGCTTTCCCCCCGGCGTGGTCAACATCGTCACCGGCCACGGCGACCCCTGCGGCCGTGCGCTGACGTCGCACCCCCTGGTGGCGCGGGTCTCCTTCACCGGCGGCCCCGGCGCGGCGCGGCATGTGATTCGCAACTCCGCCGACAATTTCGCCGAGGTCTCGCTGGAGCTTGGCGGCAAGTCCCCCTTCGTCGTCTTCGACGACGCGGACCTGGAGAGCGCGGTCAATGGCGCCGTCGCCGGCATCTTCGGCGCCGCCGGACAGAGCTGCGTGGCCGGCTCGCGGCTCTACCTGCAGGAAGGAATCGCCGAGGCGTTTCTCGACCGCATCGTGGCCCAGGCAAAGCAGATCGTCATCGGCAACCCCCTGGACGAGGAGACCCAGATGGGGCCGCTGTGCACAGCGGGCCAGCTGGAGGCCATCGAGCGCGAGGTGGCCCACGCCGTCAGCGAGGGCGCCGAGGTGCTGGCGGGCGGACGGCGGCCCGAGGGCCGCGCCGGGTACTTCTACGAGCCGACCGTGCTGGACTGCCCGCGCCAGAACCTGCGAATCGTCGACACCGAGCTGTTTGGCCCGGTGCTGGCCGCCCAGCGGTTTGGCGCAGAGAAGGAGGCGGTGCGGCTGGCCAACGACACCCGCCACGGGCTGGCGGCGGGGATCTTTACCCGCAGCGGCGCCCGGCAGCTGCGCATGGCCGGCGCCGTGCGCGCCGGCATCGTCTGGGTCAACACCTACCGCGCCGTCTCGCCCATCGCCGAGTTCGGCGGCTTCAAGGGGTCGGGCTACGGCCGCGAGAGCGGCTTTCAGGCGATGTACGACTACACCCGCCCCAAGACCGTCTGGATCAACACCTCCGACGCGCCGATGGCCAATCCGTTTGTCATGCGCTGACCCGGCTGGCGTCCTGGCGCATAAAGGCGAAAAGCTGGCCGCGGGAGACTCCCGCCGAGCGCGAATCTGCGATACTGCCGGGCGGGTTTCCCGACGGGAGGAAACCGCAGGCCAAAACGGGGAGGGACGGCGATGCAGTTCCATCTGGCAATCAACCTTGAGCGGCTGGACGGCGGCCGCGACATGCGGGAGGTGGCGCGCCACACGCTCGACATGGTGCAGATGGCCGACCGTGGCGGTTTCCGAATCGTCTGGGCGGCCGAGCACCACGCGCTGGAGATGACCATCGCCCCCAACCCGTTTTCCATCCTCGCCTGGTGGGCGGAGAACACCGACCGCATCCGCCTCGGCACGGCCGTCGCCGTCGCCGCCTACTGGCATCCCATCAAGCTCGCCGGCGAAGCGGGCTTCCTCGACCTGATCTCGGACGGGCGGCTGGAATTCGGCATCGGCTCCGGCGCCTACCAGCGCGAGTTCGACCGCATGGCGCCGGGCCTCAAGCAGTCCGACGGCTGGCGCTACAT
>CAZPIN010000197.1:0-6233 GCA_964586735.1 uncultured Rhodobacterales bacterium
GATTTCGACCTTCCTGGCCATGCTCGATACCTCTTGATGCTGCGCGGCTTTCCGCCGCTTTGTGAGCCTGGAGCCGACTCCAGACAGAGAGAGGATATCCGATGGCATCGCTTTGTCAATAGGAGCATGCCTTTGGTATTAGTGGATTCCTGCAGCACCCGGTACTACGGACGGTGCTTCATCAGCATCCAGACTGCGAACGCCCGACGGTCCCGCAAAGGAGCTGACTTGAGTGCCTCGATGGCAGCTTCCGCCGTCTCAATGAAGTCGAGCACTTGCACGCGGTTGAAATTGACCGACGGGTCATATTCGGCCTTATGCCGTTCATTTTGCAAATGTGCGAAAACGCCTGCAAAATACTGAATTAAAACCGGAAACTTTCCCATAATTTCACTGTTTTGAAACTGCTTTCGCGCAAACCCGTGTTCTACGGCGCGGTATACCTGCCGCCATGCCGGGCTGGATCGAGATATTCGATCCCTTCCAACAAGACAATCGGCACAGTTACTGCAGGCCGCATGAAATACAGCATAGTACGCGATGCTGACCGCAAAGTTCAGGTCGTCCTGGCTTGCGTTGGGAAGCCGTGCAAGAGTTCTGGACGTGTCCAGCCGGTTACGCCGTAGCATTTTTTGCCTCCCCGACAAGAATGAAAGCGAAGGCTGGCCATCTCTGCTCACCCAGTTTCTTGAGCTTCGGAAGCAGAAGAGGCCAAAGCATGCCAAACTTGCGGGGATTAACGTCCCCGGCCTTGCCATGATACTCAGAAGTAACCCGGATGGTGGGGCCACCCTCCCAGCCACTGTCGTCCTCTTCGATACGCATACGCACGATCTTCAGGGGGGCCATATGCTTCTTGACCTCCCTCTTCAGAAGCCGTTGCACTTCTGCGGATACTTTTCGCTGGCTGTCGGACATGTTCCCCTCCACGGCTGGATGGACGGTCAGTGTATAACATGGGACATCACGGCGCAACCAGCCTCAGAAACCCGGCGTACCCCGCGAATCTCACGGCCTCCGCGCTCTGTACGACCCCCCTCTGCCGCAGCCCGCGCCGTCCGCATCATCTGCCTGCCAACGACTCCGTCGTCCGGCTTTCCACTGATCTCACGGCACTTTCCCCGATTGCACACTGAAGACAGTGGCTCAGTTCATCTGACAAGCAGCACGCCATGACATCTGTTGCATGAAATACGTCTCTTGCGCAGTACGCTGCGCCCTGACGGCCGCAGCAATGCCCACCAGCATTGGTCGTCCAACCGCACATAGCCTTTGGCATCATGCCAGCCCCCGCCGGGCCAGAGTCCGTTCGACCACCGGCACGTCCTCGGGGTTGTTGACCTCCCAAAATTCCCCGTCGCCAGCTTCCACGTGCACGCACTGCACTGGCCGCCCGTTTTCCAAAAACCGCAGCTGCTCCAGTCCCTCGGCCGCCTCCAGCGCGCCTACCGGCCAGTTCAGATACGTCCGCAGCGTATCGGGCCGGTAGGCGTAGAGGCCCACATGGTGAAGCGTCAGGCCACCGCCGTAGGGCAGCACTTCCTTGGAAAAGTACAGCGCCCGGTTCTCGCGGTCGACCACCGCCGTCGTGCCGCCGACGCGGCCAGCCCGCCTGTCGGCCAGCAGCCGCTCCAGAGCCTCGCCTTCAGCCACAATTACGGGCGTTGCCATCACACAGTCAGGGTCGCCGGCGACCCGTTCGGCCACGGCGCGCACAAACTCCGGCGGTATCAGCGGCGCGTCCCCCTGCAGGTTGACCACCACATCGTATCTGCCGTCGATGCAGTCCAGGGCCGCGGCGCATCGCTCGGTGCCGTTGCGGCAGGTATCGGGAGTCATAACCGTCTCGCCCCCCGCTGCCTGCACTTCCTCGGCAATGCGCGGGTCGTCGGTGGCAACCGCTATCCGGTCTCCTTCCCGCAGCGCGGCCTGGCCCGCCTCCAGGCATCGGCGCACCAGAGACTTGGCCTCTCCAGAGGCGCCGCGCAGCGGCGCCAGGGGCTTGCCCGGAAACCGGCTGGATCCATAGCGGGCGGGCACGACAATCAGCGCACTCTGCGCACCGCCGCCCGCGTTCGCGCCCGTCACGGATCAAACCCTCGGGCGTAGGCGAGGATCCCTCCCAGGCGGCAGGGAGGAGGGCAGTAAGTGAGCGGTACGGCCGTTATAGCATCGACCACCTGGCCGCCGGCCGCCGCCAGCACCGCGTGTCCCGCCGCTGCGTCCCAGGTCCAAAACGGCGCCATGCGCGGATACAGCGTCGCCAGCCCCGCCGCGATCAGCGAAAATTTAAGCGAGGACCCCACGGACCTGCGGTCGGCGATGCCGCGTCCGTCCAGCCATGCCGCCGTCGCCGGGTCATGCTGCGTGCGCGACATCAGCGCCAGCGGATTCGGGAAGTTTTTCCGCCAGTGACCGGAATCAAGCCTTTCCGGCTGGCGTACGTCGGTGCCCAGCGCGCCGCCCTTTCCGTCGCACCAGCAACACAGGTCCAGGGCCGGGGCGTACACCACGCCCAGCGCGGGCTTGCCTCCCCGTATCAGCGCGATGTTGACCGTGTACTCGTCCTCTCCGGCAATAAATCCCCGGGTGCCGTCAAGCGGATCCGCCAGAAAGTACGCCTCGTCCGGATTCAAATCAGGCGGCGCCGCCTCCTCGCTGACTAGGGGGATGCCGGGGATGGATGCGGCGAGCCGCTCCTCGATGGCCTGGTGGGAGGCGATATCCGCCGCCGTTACCGGCGACCCGTCCTTTTTCTGGCGCATGGCCAGGCGGCCCGATGCCCGTACCTCAAGGACGGCGCCGCCGGCTTCGAGGGCCGCCCGCAGCATGCATTCGGCGATGTGCGGGTCGGTGAAGTCCATGGCGCGGATCCCTCAATCCCCGATGACGGAGGCGTCGACCTGCGGGTAGATCGACAGCAGTTCCCGCGCCGCCAGCAGCAGTCGCCGGGTTTCCGACTCGTCCGCGACGCTCTCGGCGATCACCACGAGGTTGGGGGTGTTGGACGACGCCCGCACCAGCAGCCAGGCGCCTCCTTCCATGGTTGCCCGGACGCCGTTGATAGTCAGCACGTCGGCGATCGCCATTCCCGCCAGAGGCTTGCCTTCTGCCTTCATGGCCAGAATCGTTTCGGTGATCTCGGCGACGACTCCGTACTTGTCGCTGTCGGCGCATGGTGGCTGCAGCGATGGCGAGGTCCAGGAGGGGGGGAGTTCCGCCGCCATCTCCTGCAGGCTGCGGCCGCTTTCGGCTAGCAGGCGCAGCAGCACGGCCGCCGAGTTGAGCCCGTCGTCGTAGCCCCTGCCCAGCGGCGGCGCGAACAGAAAGTGTCCGGACCGCTCAAACGCCGCCAGGGCGCCCGACTCGTGGAGCTCCCGCTTCATGTAGGTGTGGCCGGTGGGCACGTAGCGCACCGTACAGCCGTGCCGCCTGAGGACAGGATCCACCGCAAACAGCCCGGTTGACTTGACGTCGGCGAGAAACATGGCGCCGGGGTTGGCGGTGGCAAGCTGGCGGGCGATCAGCAGTCCCAGTCGGTCCGCGTAAATTGGCTGGCCGCTGCCGTCCACCACGCCGAGGCGGTCGCCGTCGCCGTCGAAGCCGCAGGCCAGGTCCGCATTCGACTCCACGACCGCCTCGGCCATGTCCGCCAGCATGGTTTCCGACTCCGGGTTGGGGTTGTAGTGGGGGAAACTGTGGTCCAGTTCGGTGTGCCGGTGCACCGCTTCGCAGCCGAGGGCCTCGATCATCCGCGGCGCGAATTTCCCGGCCGTGCCGTTGCCCGTGGCGCAGAGCACCCGCAGGGGAGAGTCCACAGGGCCGCCGGCGGCGAGATCCTCCAGATAGCGTTCGGCCATGCCCTCATGCCGCTCGACCTTTCCGCCCGGCCGGGGCGAAGGCGGCTCCTCCAGTACCAGGGCGCGGATGCGGGCGATGTCCTCGGGTCCAGCCGTGAGCGGCGGGCAGGCGCTGACCTTGATGCCGGTCCAGCCGTTGGGATTGTGGGACGCCGTCACCGCCGCGCCGGGCAGGCCGCCCAATTCGAACTGGGCGAAATACACCGTCGGCGACAGGGCGAGGCCGATGTCGATCACCTGCAGGCCGGCGCTTGCCAGCCCCTCCGCCACGGCGTCGCGCACCTCCGCGGAGTAGGAGCGGTAATCGTGGCCGATGACGATTCGCCGCGGGGCCCCGCGCTCGCCAAGCCAGGCGCCGATGGCCAGCCCCGCGGCGCGCAGTCCCTCCAGCGACGCGTCCTCGGGATAGCGCCAGCGCATGTCGTATTCGCGGAAACCCTCCCTGGCGGCGCGGACGGTCATGGGCGCTCTCCCGCCGCCTCGTGGATGGCCTGCAGGGTCTCGATGAGCCGCTCGAGTCCGTCCAGGGGCAGCATCACCGGACCGTCGCTGAGCGCATGGTCGGGGTCGTCGTGCACCTCGAGAAATACCCCGTCGACTCCCGCCGCCACCGCCGCCCGCGCCAGCACGGGGACGCTTTCGCGATTGCCGCCCGATGCGCCGTCGGCGGCCGCCGGGGCCTGGGCGGCGTGGGTGGCGTCAAACACCACCGGGCAGCCGGTGGAAGCAAGCGTGGGCAGGCCGGCCATGTCGGCGACCAGGGCGCGGTAGCCGAAACTTGTGCCGCGCTCGCAGACCAGGACGTTGCGGTTGCCCGTGCTGAGTACCTTGCCGACGGCGTGGGCCATGTCGGGCGGGGCCATGAACTGCCCCTTCTTGACCATCACCGGCCTGCCGCTTTTGCCCGCCGCCACCAGCAGGTCGGTCTGGCGCGACAGCAGCGCCGGTATCTGCAGGGCGTCGAGGGCCTCAGCGGCGGGCGCGCACTGGCCGGGAAGATGCACGTCGGAGATGACCGGGCATCCGAAACGCTCGCGCACCTCCGCCAGCGCCGCCAAACCATCCTCCATGCCGAGGCCGCGGGCGCCGTCTACGCTGGTGCGGTTGGCCTTGTCGTACGATGACTTGTAGACGTACGGTATGCCGCGGCGGCGGGCGATTTCGACGAGGCGCTCCGCCATGGACAGGGTGTGGTCGCGGGACTCGATCTGGCAGGGGCCAGCAATGAGGGCGAGGGGGCCGCCGCCAAACGCCGCGCCGCCGATTCGTACCGGTCGATGGGGCGCCGCCGGACGCGCGTCTGGGCTGTTAGTTGCTTCCATGCCTGCTCCAGCAAGTATCCAACGGGTGCACAATACGCGCAGCTTGCCCATTGCGCTTGCCCGAAGCGGGCCATGCGGCAAATTGACGACTCCGTCGAGCAGGGGACCGATTCCGCATGGAAGCACGCACGGGCCGCGCGCTGCGGCGCTACCGGCTGGCGATGGGGCTGGCCGAGCCTCTGGCGGCGCCGCTGGTCTGGCTGGCGCATGGCCGCAACCGCGGCGCCTGGGCGGACCGCATCGGCCGGTCCGCGCCGCCCGCGCCGCAGGAGTCTCCCGTCTGGATGCACGGGGCCAGCCTGGGCGAGACGCTGGCGCTGCTGCCGCTGGTGGAGGCGCTGCGCGGTCTGGGAGCCGGGGCGCTGGTCACCTGCCAGACCGCCACCGCCGCCGCGCTGATGGCCAAGCGCCTGCCGGAGGGGGCGGAGGTGCGCTACGCGCCGCTTGATTTTCCGCGGTGCGTGGATCGGTTCCTGGCCTCGTGGAAGCCGCGGCTGCTGGTCTTGGCGGAGGCGGAGATCTGGCCCGTCGCCCTGACGGCGGCGGCGCGCGCCGGCGTACCGGTGGCGCTGGTCAGTCCCCGCATGTCAAAGCGGGCGCATCGCCGCTGGCGGCGGACGGGGGACTTTGGCAGGGAAGTGTTTGGCAGCATTGGACTCGTCCTGGGCGCCAGCGCGCATACCCGCCTCCAGCTGGCCGCTCTGGGCGTCGAGCCGCATCGGTTCGAAGACGCGCCGTCGCTCAAGCTGGCGGGCGGGCCGCTGCCGGTGGACGCCGCCGCGCTGGAGGATCTGCGCGTCCGCATGGTCGGCGCGCCGGTGTGGCTGGCGGCCTGCACCCATCCGGCGGACGAGGAGGCCGTGCTGGAGGCGCAGTCCAGGCTGGCTAAATCGGCCAAGCCGCCGCTGCTGATTCTTGCCCCCCGCCATCCCGAGCGTGGAGAGGCGGCGCTTGCGGCCGCGCGTAACGCCAGTCTGCCGGCGGCTTTGCGGTCGAGGGGCGATGGACCGGGCGGCGGCGGCCATGTCTACATCGCCGACACGCTGGGCGA
>CAZPIN010000198.1:0-7958 GCA_964586735.1 uncultured Rhodobacterales bacterium
CTCCGTTTCGCCGTCTGCAAAACTGAGCGTGCCGCCGGAAAACGGCTTAATGTCAGAGGTGGTGGTAGCGTCGCCGCCCGGGCCGGAGTGGTCGACGGAGGCTGCGCCGGTACCGTCGCCGGATCTTGTTACCGTGAACGTCATGGTTGTAGGTTGCCCTGACGGCCCTTCCACCACGCTTGGCGAATCGATGGAGAATTGAGGCCCCGTCGGCGGCGTCGGTGTGTTGCTGTCGTCGTCGAGGATGGTAAACTCCGCAGTTTCCTGAACTTTGGGAATGGAAAAAACGCCGCCGCCGCTGCCATCGCCGTATCTGGGGTTGGTAAGCGTCAGCGTCACCGTTTCGTCAGGCTCGGCATCGGCATCGCCCAGCAACTGAATGGGAACGACAATGTCCTGCTGACCAGGGTCAAAAACGAGCGTGCCGTTGTCGCCGCTGTCGTTCACTCTAGAAAAGTCGGCGCCGGTGACCGCTGCCATCCCGAACTGGCCAGTGGCGGTACCGCCATAACTGTAGTCCACCCGAACCTCGATGGAAGAAACCCGGTTCATCGAAACCGTAAAGGCGTCGACAGATCTGTCGCTTCCCTCGTCCTCCGGCTCCGCGGCGGTGATGGAAATGACGCGGATAATGTCATCATTGGAAATTGTGATGATTTCCGCCGGCGCCTCGCCATTGCCTTCCACCCCAACTCCGGCGACGGACGGATGGCCAAGGACAACCTCGATCGTTTCAGCCGGCTCGTAGACATCGTCCCCGTATATCCGCACATTGATCGTCCTTGAGGTCTCACCGGTGGAGAATACGAGTGTGCCCATGGGCGCATCTTCCCCGACATCGAACTCTCCATCGCCATCACCGTCAAGCCATACGGAGAAGTCATGGGAAGCATTCAGGGAGGCTCCCGCAGGCCGGGCGGTGGCCGTACCGACGGTGAAGTCGTAGCCTACAGTAACTTCCTCAGCGAAACTGCGGCTCAGCGTCGCTGTCAAACGAACCGTTTCTGCAGCCGTGTCTTCGCTGTGGTCCGGATCGTAGTCAACTCTCGCATATGTTCCCTCTATTAGCGCTGGACGGCTTGCGGTCAGCGATACTGTCCCATGGTCGTCGTCGGCGATTGTTGCCTCCGCCTGCCGCACCGTCCCCGCTGGCCCTAGCACCCCGTTTGTCGGGTTTCGAAGCAGTATTGCAATCGTTTCATCAGATTCGACTATAGTGTCGTCAATGTGCGTGAATTCAAGCCTTTTGGAAGTCTCTCCGGGTGAAAATATCAATGTCTTCTGGGATGGAAACGCGCTGTAGTCGGTGCCCTCGGTTGCGGTGCTCGATAAAACGTAGTCGACCGTTACTGTATTGGATACGGAGTACTCCAACTCAACGGTGAAAAAACGCGCCGTTGCCGCAGAAGTACCCGCTCCTTCGAGCACAGATTCCGGATCCGGAGCGAGGATAAAAATTAGCGGCCTTGGTGCCCCATCATCATTTGTTATTGTAGCCGTGCCGTACTGAGTGGCTATTCTGGTATTAATGCTGTTGTCATAGAGCTCAATCACAATTGTCTCATCGCGCTCCGCCAGCGTGTCTCCGCTTACCTGAAAGTCAAAGTATTTGGTTGTGTAGCCGCTAAATGCAACTGAAATATAAGTACTCACGGTACCGCTGGTTTTTCCGGTGAAATCGGTGCCATGCGTGGCGGTACCGGCATTCTCGCCACTCGTTACCAGCTGCCAGCTGACGGTAGGCCTCGTTCCAGCATCCGAGCCATGCCATTGAATCCGTATGCCGAAGCGCACTCGTGTATTGCCTGAATTCCCCTCCATTACAGTCGGATTGTTAATGCTAAAGACACGGGTTTGCGCTAGCGCCCCCCCCGGCGCAGCTGCCTCCATAGCCAACATCCCCGCGGACAACAATACCGCCACAGTGGCAGTCCGAAGCCCTGACTCCAGCGCGAACACTCCTCTAATTCGGCGTGCAGCCATCCGCAGACCTTCCAAAACGCGGCCAATGCCAATTTCAGGCTGTGGGACCAGTTCCCTCTTCTGGCGGCGATGTGTATCCGAGGTAGTACGCATGGTGGCTGTCAGCCTTGTCCAGCCGAGTCGCGATGCCAAGATGAGGCGGCGCAGGAAGCCCCCCGAATTTCGGGCACTACTGCAGTGGCACTGCTACTTGGCACGCGCTTACGAGTGCGCCATTCGCCCGATGCAGTTGCCCCTATGACTGGGCAGATTTGGTGTTCCGAAACCATAGTACAACACTCCCGAAGTTTCTCAGGACAGGGCAATGGCTTGGTTCTTGCCACGCTAGCAGATGATAGCCTGCTGCCGGAAACCGTCAATAGGCCGCTGCCCGCCGCTGCGCTTCTGATGACAATCCTTGAGGGCTGCGGCTGCTGCAGGAACGATCCGCCACCGTGCACATTGGGTGACGGACCGCGGCTGTCTGTCCATGGCGATGATCAGCCATCGCGTCTGAGGAGCTGCACACGTCTATAGGACGAGTGTTTCTGACGGGAGAGCCTCCAGCGAGACAGGCAGACGGAATCAAGGGTAGATTGGCACCATTCAGCAGTACCTTGCAAGGCTAGCTGGTCGCCAGCATTTCGGCAAGAAAATCAGCGCGCAGGCGATGGTAGGTATGGGCGATAGGAATGTCCTGCAGGTCGAAGGCGTGGGCGCCGCCGGGAAACAGCGCCAGACACGACGGAGAACCGGCGGTTCCCCAGCGCTCAGCCATCCACCTCGAATCGTCCAGCAGCGGATCCTCGGTGCCTACGGAGAAGAGTGCGGGGGGCAGATCGCTGAGGTCCGCCAGCATAGGCAGAAGTACCAAGTCCTCTTCATCGACGCCATTTGGCAGTAGATTGTCCACGAACCACTGCACCACCGGCGTTGTTAGCACCAACTGCCGATCGCCCCAGCTTGCCATGGACGGCGTCATCCGCAGGTCGTAGCAGCCGTAAGTCAAGACGGCAGCCGCGGGCAGTGGAAGCCCCACCTCTCTTGCCTTGAGAATCGTCGCGGCGGCCAGATGCGCGCCGGCGGAGTCGCCGCCGATGGCGACGCGGCTCGTTCCGAATTCACCCTTCGCTCTTTCGGTAAGCCATGCGTAGGCGTCGAGGCAGTCGTCGAGTGCGGCGGGCCATGGATGCTCCGGCGCCAGACGGTAGCGCACCGAGGTGACTGCAACTCCCGACTCCCGCGCAAGGGCCAAGTTCTTGGCGTCAAACTCGTCAGGAGCGCCGAACGTCCAGCCGCCTCCATGGATGTGCATGAACACCCCAATGGGCTGCCCATCAGGCTCCAGCACCCGCAGTGCCCCGGGGCGTCCGCTGGCTCCAGTGAACTCCAGCCACCTTCCCTCGTCGAGCGGACCGAACACCGGCAGCACCCCCTTGCCTTCCCGCCGTGCCTTGCGCAGTATCTCGGGAGGCACTGTGTTGGCTGGCGGAAACTTCTCGCATCGCGCCTGAAGCTCGGTGTTCGCCCGACGAGTCTCGTCAGTGACTGCCTCAGGGACGAGCGCCTCCCTTACCCGATCGAAGCTGTCCAATTCGGGGTCCAGCAGCAGATAGCCTTGGGACAGCCATGCTGGCCGGGTGGTGCCCCAAGGTTGGGTATCCAGTATGCGAAACATGGTACAGCAGCAAGGGTACGGCAGTCAGGATCTAGCGGTGCCTTCGTCAGGGCGCCCCTGGCCGGCGAGGAAACGGATGGCCGAGGAGAAGTCCAAGTCTCCCATGCCGGCGACGTCCATCATGGCATAGACCTGTGCCGCCTGTGCGCCAAGGGGCGTGGCTACCCCTGCCTGCCGGGCTGCGTCCATCGCCAGAACAAGGTCTTTCAACATAAGTGATCCCGAGAAGCCGCCCCGGTAACCGCGGTTGGAGGGCGCGGCAGGCACTGGACCCGGCGCAGGACAGTAGTCGTTGAGCGACCAGCATCGGCCGGTGGCGGTAGAGGATATGCGATACAGGGTCTCCGCGTCGAGGCCCAGCTGCCGGGCGAGGTTGAAAGCCTCGCAGGTGCCTACCATCGAGATTCCGAGCAGCATGTTGTTGCATAGCTTCGCCGCGCACCCCGCCCCCGCGTCGCCGGCATGGAAGATGTTCCTGCCCATGATGTCGAGCAGCTCCCGCGCCCGTTCGAACGAGTCGGGAGGCCCTCCCACCATGAAGGTCAGCGTCCCCGCCTCTGCGCCAGGCACGCCGCCCGACATTGGGCTATCCACCATCGCGTGCCCCATGCCAGCGGCGGCCGCCGCTAATTCGCGGGCAGTAACGACGTCCACAGTGGAGCAGTCGACGAACAGCCCTCCCTTCGGGGCAAGCGCCAGCGCACCCTCGTCTCCCAGATAGGCGGCGCGGACATGGCTTGCCGCCGGCAGGGCGGTGATCGCGGCGCCCGCTCTCTCCAGTGCCAGCCGCAGCGACGGCGCCGTTTTGACGCCTGCCTCCGACGCGGCCTCCCGCCGCGCCGCGGCGATGTCGAAGCCGATGACGTCCAAACCGGCGGCCTTGAGGTTGCATGCCATCGGTACGCCCATGTTGCCCAGCCCCAGAAAGGCGATTCTTCCGTCGATCATTCGGCCATCCTATCCTCTTGATCCAGTCCGTGATGTGCCCGGATTCGCCGAACGATATCCAGATGCTCTCCCGGGTCAGCGTATCCGTACACCATGTCGAAGATCAGCGGATCGGCAAGCTCCAGCAAAGGCTCCAGCGCCTGGCAGCCCGCCTCGTCGTCCTCCTGCAGCAGCCGGTCGACGAATCCGCCCAGCAGCAGGTCCATCTCCTTGGTGCCGCGCCGCCAGCCCCGAACCCGTAGGCGCCGCTTGCGTATCTGACTGGCGTTCATGCGTACCCCGCAACGACGGTATGGGAAACGGCCAAAGCCGCCCGCACATGCGCAGGATACAGCCATAGCGCCCCCCGCACCGGACCAGAGCGGTGACCTTGCTGGCAATGGCGGGTATCCTGTGCGCTCCGGCGGAACCGAACATGGAGAGAACCATGCCACTGATTGCAGAATCACTGGGACGCATCAAGGCGTCCCCCACCCTGGCGGTATCGGCGCGGGCGCGCGAGCTGAAGGCCGAGGGCAAGGACATCATCAGCCTGGGCGCAGGCGAGCCTGACTTCGACACGCCGCAGAACGTCAAGGACGCTGCCAAGGCGGCGATCGACCGGGGCGAGACCAAGTACACCGATCCTGACGGCATGCCCGAGCTGAAGGACGCGATTCGGGAGAAGTACAAGCGGGAGAACGGCCTCGACTACGAGCGCTCCGAGATCAGCGTCGGCGCTGGCGGCAAGCACGTCATCTACAACGCGCTGATGGCGACCATCAACCCCGGTGACGAGGTGGTGATACCGGCACCCTACTGGGTGAGCTATCCCGACATGGCCCTGCTGTGCGGCGGCAAACCGGTGATCGTGAAGGCACCGCACAACCGCGGCTACAAGATCGGCCCGGAAGACCTGGAGGGCGCCATCACCGAGCGCAGCAAGTGGCTGATTCTCAACTCGCCCTCCAACCCCACGGGCGCGGGCTACAGCGAAGACGAGCTGCGCGCGCTGGGAGAGGTGGTGCTGCGCCATCCCGATCTGCACGTGCTAACCGATGACATCTACGAGCACATCACCTACGAGCCGTACAGTTTCAGCACCATGGCCCAGGCCGAGCCGCGCCTCAAAGAGCGCGTACTCACCATGAACGGCGTCTCCAAAGCCTACTCCATGACCGGGTGGCGCATCGGCTACGCTGGCGGCCCGGCGAGGCTGATCGGAGCCATGCGAAAGCTGCAGGGCCAGTCCACGTCCAATCCCAGCTCCATCAGCCAGTGGGCCGCCGTGGAGGCGCTCAACGGACCGCAGGACTACATACAGGAAGCGCGGGTGGCGTTTCAGCGGCGGCGGGACCTCGTGGTCGAAGCGCTTGCCGGTATACCGGGACTCGTCTGCCCTACGCCCGAAGGCGCCTTCTACGTATACCCGTCCATCGACGGGCTGATGGGACTGAGCACGCCGCAGGGAGTGGCCATCGACTCGGACGAGGCGTTTGCAACGGAACTACTCAATGCCGAGGGCGTGGCGGTAGTGCACGGAGCCGCCTTTGGACTTAGTCCATGCTTCCGCATCTCCTACGCGACTTCGGACGGGACCCTCATCGAGGCATGCGAGCGCATTGCCCGCTTCCGCGAATCGCTGTCTTGATGCAGGATTCGTCGAGCCACAGCATTCGGGCACAGAGTGTGCGTTTGGCGGGAGAGCACCTCGGATTCCGTCGCGCCACCATATCGCTCCAAATTCGGTCGGGTCGATTGCCGCAGGTGACAGCGTCCACATCAGCACGATGACTGTCCGCTATCCTTGCCGACAGCGATTGTCTCTGCGCCTGTCTGGTACATCAGCGACTCCGCCGCTCGACAGTGAACTTGGCCAGACACCGGCGATACGTTCTATGTCGGCAGCGCAGCATCACCGGTGAAAGAGCTGATTTCGCTGCTGCTATACCAGAGGTATATCCACTATGGCTATGTCGCTGTCTATCGCCAGCAAAGGATCGAACTGCTTCGGATAACGGCCGGGTCCCGATACTGTCTCGCCATCTTCGTCGGGGGCTGACATTACGGTTTGCGGCGTGCCGTCGATATCGAGAATCTCGAACCATTGATGGGTTTCATCATACTGGATAATGGCCACCTCATACCGGGACAGGTTCATCTGAAGCGTGTCTCCTTCGTCTCCCCAAATCATGACATGGTCGTCAGCCCCCCTGCCTGCCATCAAGGCGTCAATGAAATCGTCCGTCAGTGTCAGAATCACATCGCCGCTGCTGCCCTCTGCGCCCGCAAAATCGCCGTCTGTATCGTCCTTATTGTACAGAGCGATCGTATCGACATTTCGCCACGCGGCTCCAATGGCGGCCGTCAGTTCATAGACGTACTCGCCAACTGCTGGAAACCATATCTGCTGGACGGTCGAGTCTATGGTTACCGTTTCGTAGCTCAGGCCGTTGGCGGCATCAAATTCCACGCTCGCTCTTGCGTGTGCCACTGGCTGACCGTCTCCGGCCGCCACGCTGTCCACAACGCCGTCTCCGTCCGAGTCGGTTCTCGTGAAGGCAAGAGTCCTGCTTCCGCTCCGGTACCCACCGCTGACCGAGTATTCAGTTTCCACAACGCTGGCCACGGTCGTGCCGTCTGCACCGAACGTCGTTACCTTCTCCCGCTCGTACTGGATGGCGCCATTCGCGTCGGAAACAAGGCCGCCCTCGACGGCAATCTGTCCACCCCGCAGGCCCTCGGACCCGCGCTGACCGCCGAAGAGGTACTTTATGGTCGCGTACTTTATGGCGAGGGTGCTGTCGCCGCCGGCGTTGGTGCCATAGACTATGTCCTCTATGCGTTCCGCGCCCCCGTTTTCATCGTAATGCACAACGCGGTCCATGGAGCCATTGGCGTCACTGTCGACTTCCGTTCTAAGGAGAATGTCACTCCAAATGCTCTCCGCGTCGTACACAAACGTTTCGGTTCGATCAGCAGAGCCGTCAACATTGCCGCCTGCCGGCGCGGTGTCGTACCGCGCCAGCGCTAGATCACCATTTGCGTTGTAGGTGAAATCCACCACTTCTTCGTAGGCACCGTCGTCCGAGGCGTCACTGTCCGTCTTCTTCTCAATCAAACGGCCACTTGAGCCGTATTCAAAGGCTTCGATTGAATCGATGCTGCCATCGTCATCGCTGTCGTGCTCTATACGCTCTGTGTTGCCGTCGTAATCAGCATCGTGCTCGGTACGGTCGATAGTACCGTCACCGTCTATGTCATACCTTGTTTGGTCGTAAGTGCCGTCGCTGTTGATGTCATGACTTGTAACGATGGGACCGCTGGGACCGGGTACACCGCCACCGGTGGAAGGGGGGTGGGGCTGTCACCGCCACCACCGGTGGAAGGG
>CAZPIN010000199.1:0-13848 GCA_964586735.1 uncultured Rhodobacterales bacterium
CCGTACAGCCAGAGGAGAGGCATCATGAGCCGCCGGAGAAGTGGCGGCATGCCGCGCTGGGTGGCGGCCTGCGCGTGGGTGGTTGGCAGCCTGACGGTACTTGCTGGCACAGGAACGCATGGCGCGATGGCCCAGGAAACCCCAACCCCGACCACGCTGTTCAACAACAGAGCGAATTTTGATCAATATGATAGCGTAGTAGCCACTAACCTAAAAGACCCTGGCCAAGCACAGCAGTTTACTACGGGCAGCAATGCCGGAGGCTATAGAATCGACAGTGTTAGTTTTGGATTTGAGTACCCGACGTGTGACGATAGGGCAAATGGACTTACCTTCATTGTCGAGATAGCGGAAAGCGTGGCAGGCGGCAGCGGTATGGACGATCCGGATACCGTGCCAGGCAGTGCAGACTCCAACGTACTGCACCGATGGACACTTGTGGCGGCGGCTGATACAGAGATAAGGCTTCGCAGTGGTTCGACGGACCGCGTGTTCGATGTCGATGACGCTTCGCATTCAACGCCCAAGGCAACTGCTGCTGGAGATGACCAGACTATTCTTGCCCCCAGCACTTCGTATTATATCCTGATCAGAATTCCCAATATCCAAGGCACCGCGGCAATTCGCTGCGCAGAGTGGAACTTTAACAGCGATACAACCGTGCACGTTGGAGGTACGGATGGCTGGAGTCTTGGCGCCAGACATGAATATAAGCAGAGTGCCAGTGCATGGAGAGACTATAGCTCTAGCGGTCAGGCATTTAGGTTTACGATCAACGGTTTTGCGGAGGAAGCTACTGGTCCCGCGGTAGATGTGTCATCTCCAGAAACCTTCCCCGAGGGCGATACGGGCACGTCGATGCTGAGGTTCACCGTGACGCCAAGCGAGGCGCCGGCCGCTTCTGAAACTGTCGAGTACGCCATTACATCCACCGGGACGCTTGGCACGGACTACACCGTCACTCCCACCTCCGGGACGCTGACCTTCACGACTGCCACCGCGCAGAACATCGACGTTACGGTCAACGGCGACATGACCTACGAGGGGGAGACGGACGAAACGATCACATTGACGCTGAGCAACCCAAGTGAAGGACTCAGGTTGGGCGAAGCCTCTTCAACCACCACCATCACCGACAACGACATGGCGCCCGTGATATCCATTTCCTCGCCAACCGTGGACGAGGGCGATACGGGAGACACGACGATGCTCAGCTACGTGCTGACGAAGACGGGAGCGACCGACCTGTCCGCCGAAGTGACCTACGCAATCGACAGCAGCAGCACGGCGACTGTCACCGATGACTACACCCACACCGTTGGCCCCGCGATTGCCTTCTCGGCGACCGAAACGTCGAAGACGATCACGATAGACGTTGTCGAGGACAATGTCGCCGAGACGGACGAGACGGTAATCGTCAGGCTGTCCTCTCCCATGGGGGCAACCCTGATGGGCGGTGGCTCCACCCTCGATGCTACCGGCACCATCACCAACGACGACCTGCTCGAGCTTTCGATCTCGGACGAAGAGGTTACCGAAGGCAACGCTGGCGATACCACGGCCATGACCTTCACTGTAACGCTGGACGCAATACCGCCCGCGGACGTGACGGTCAGCTATGTCGTGATGGACTCCACTGCCACCTCTCCGGGTGATTTCTCCGCCACCAGCTACATCGGCTCGCTCACCTTTGCGTCATCCGATGACCCCCTTACCAAAACGATTGAAATTACGATCAATGGCGACACGGAATCAGAAAGCGACGAAGAGCTGAGTGTGGTGCTAGCCAGTCCAAGTTGCGGCAGCTGCCCTGCGGGTATTACGCCTACCCTCAAGACGGGCGAGCACGTCGGCACGGGCACCATCATCGACGACGACCTCCCCAGACTGTCGGTCGACTCTCCGACTCTTGCCGCGGAGGGCGACGCGGGTACGACGACGGTGACGTTTATGGTCAGCCCAAGCGCCGCGCCGGCTGCGGATTCAACGGTCGAATACGAAATTACCAGCACGGGGACGGCGACGATCAACACGGACTTCACCGTCCCCACCACCACCGGCACGCTGGAGTTCGATGCCAATAGTACCACTCCGCAGCCAGTTGTCGTCACGGTACTCGGCGACGAGATCCACGAAACGGACGAAACGGTGATGATCGAGCTGTCCATGGCAAACCCAAGCACCGCAGTCGTTCTGGGCACATCCACGGGCACCGCCACCATCACCGACGATGACGATGAGCCTGTGATCTCCATCTCCTCGCCGTCCGTGGACGAGGGCGATGCGGGAGACAGCATGACGCTCAGCTACGTGCTGACGAAGACGGGGCTGACCGCCCTCGATGCCACCGTTACCTACGCCATCGCTGGCGCCAGCACGGCGACTGGCAGCGGCAGCGGCAAGGACTACACCCACACCGTGGGGCCTGCGATTACGTTTATGCCAGCCGAGACGTCGAAAACGATCACGATTGATGTCGACGAGGACAATCTCGCCGAGGCTGACGAGACGGTGATCGTTACGCTGTCCTCCCCCACGGGCGCAACCCTAATGGGCGACGTCTCCACCCTTGACGGCACCGGCACCATACGCAACGACGACTTGCTCGAGCTTTCGATCTCGGACGAAATGGTTACCGAACGGGACACGGGCGATACCGACCCCATGACCTTCACGGTTACGCTGGACGCGGTCCCGCCCGCTGACGTTACGGTCAACTATACCGTGGCAGACGGCACTGCTACCTCCCCGGCTGACTACACCGTCGCCAACGCCACCGGTACGCTTATGTTTGCGGCAAACACCAGCCAGCTTACCCAGACGATTCCCGCGATAACAATCGTTGGCGACACGGAAATAGAGGGCAGCGAGACGCTGACGGTGACGCTTTCCAGCCCGACGTGCGCAGCCTGCCCGTCCGGCGTCACGCCAGCCCTAAAGACGGACGAGGATGTCGGCACGGGTACCATCATCGACAATGAAATACCCAGCGTTTCCATTGACTCCCCGTCTGTCGCCGAGGGCGATTCAAGCACGAAGACGCTGACGTTTATGGTCAGGCCAAGCGGTGCGCCGGCAGCGGATGCAACGGTAAGATACGAAATCACGGCCATGGGAACGGCAACGGTAGGCACGGACTTCACCGCCGCCGCCACCGAGGGTACGCTGAATTTTGCGGCTGGAGCCACCGCCGCGCAGCCTATCGAAATCACGGTCAACGGCGATGAAATCCACGAAGAGGACGAAACGGTGATCGTCGAACTGTCCATGCCGGCGCCAAGCAGCGAAATAGCTCTGGGCACTTCCACGGGCACCGCCACTATCACCAACGACGACGACGAGCCCGTAATCTCCATCTCCTCGCCATCCGTGGACGAGGGCGATTCGGGAGACACGACAGCGCTCACCTATGTGCTGACGAAGACGGGAGAAACCGCCCTCGACGCCTCCGTCGCCTACGCCATTGCGGGCGCCAGCACGGCGACCGGCAGCGGCAACGGCAAGGACTACACCCACACCGTGGGGCCCGCGATTGCCTTTATGCCAGCCGAGACGTCGAAGGAGATCACAATTGAGGTTGACGCGGACAATCTCGCCGAGGCCGACGAGACGGTGATTGTTACGCTGTCCTCTCCCATGGGCGCAACCTTGATGGGCGGTGGCGCTACCCTCGACGGCACTGGCACCATACGCAACGACGACCTTCTAGAGTTTTCGATATCTAACGAGCAGGTTACCGAAGGAGACACGGGCGACACCGCCACCATGACCTTCACGGTTACGCTGGGCGCGGAGACGCCCGCCGACGTAATGGTCAGCTACGCCGTGTCGGACGACTCCGCCACCGCTCCGGACGACTACGTCGACCTGCCCGATGGCACGCTCACCTTCACGGCGGCTGGGTCTCTAACCCAAACGATTCCTCCAATTATGGTCAACGGCGACACGCTGACAGAAGGCACCGAAACCCTGACGGTGACGCTTTCCAGTCCGACGTGCGCGGCCTGCCCAACCGGCGTCACACCTACTCTCAAGTCGGACGAGACCGTTGGCACAGGCACCATCATCGACAACGACGCGCCAACCTTCAACGTCACCGTGGACGACGTCACCGAGGGCGACTCGGGCACGTTCACAATGACCTTCACGGTGACGATGACGACCGAGTGGGACCAGGCGATAACGGTCGACTACGATTTCGCGGACGGTACGGTGACGGGAGAAGCGACCCTTGGACAGGATTTCCGTGCCTCGCCTGGCACGCTGAGATTCGCCCCGGCTGCCGGCGGCAATCCCGGTGAAACGGTAAAGACCGTCGAGGTTGTGGTCCTTGGCGACCGGACCATCGAGCCTGACGAGACGGTGACGCTGACTCTGTCCAATGAAACAGGCGGCGCTCAGATATCGCAGGCCGACTGGACGGGGACCATCCTCAGCGACGACTACGCGCTGACGGTTGCCGCCGTACCGGCGTCCGTCCCCGAGCCCGCTTCCGGCACCGCCGAGATTGCCTTCACGGTGACGCTGGCGGCGGATCCAGGGCGGCAGGTTGAGCTGGATTACGCCCTGAGCGGCGACGCGACCGTAGGCATCGACTACACGGTGGCTGCTGCAACCGCGCTAGCGGACCGCGGCACAGCAACCACCGGAAAGCTGGTTTTCGACAGCGGTTCAACCATGCGCACGGTCCGTGTCGCCGTTAACCCGGATATCGTCAACGAAGACGATGAGACGGTCGGCATCGAGGTATTCAGCGCCGGAGGCACGTCGCTGGGAGAGGCCATAGCGACCATCGCCCAGCCCGAGTCGTCGCCGGGCGTTGCCGCCACGCCCGCCATTGTCACGGTCGACGACGATGTACGAACGCATGAAGATGGAGAGACAACAACGGCTGTATTTCAGGTAAGCGTACCAAGCGCTGGCCGCAATTTTGCCGTCGCGTTCGACTGGAAGGTCACCCGTATCCGAGTAACAGGCAGCGCGGGTCAGCGGGCATATTCCGTGCAGGTGCTTGCAACAAGCAGCAGTCCCGTGAGACTGGCGGCGGGACAGGATTCAGTCGAAGTCACGGTAACGATCAGCGAGGCGGTTGACGCCTCTGACCAGCTAGGCTTCGAGATTTCCGGCCTCGACTGTGGCTCCGGCTCCTGCGCCGTTAGTCAGGCAAGGGGGGCCCAGACTCTAAGCGCCGCGCTGTCGGGCGGCGTAGCGGCGGCGGATACCACCGCTGTGGCAGTCGTGTTCCAGGCACGGCGCTTTGACGAGCAGGAGGTCATGCTCCAGAAGCACGCGCTTGCCGGCTTCGGCCGCACCGTGGCCACGGGCATCGTCGGAGGGGTTTGGCAGCGGGCCGATCTTCACCGGTCCGGCAACTTTGTCTCGACTGCCCGAATTGGGGGACACGCCATTGATACGGCTGCCATGTCCAGCGGTGACGCGGGCGCCGTAGCGTGGGAGACCGCCAGGCTGCTTGGCGTGGAGGCTGTCCAGCCGCCGCTTGCATTGGCGGGCGATGGCGACGGTTTTGCCGAGGGCGCATCTGGCGACCTGGCCGCCTGGCGCAGCCGCACGATTGTGCGCGATGGCACAGACCTTATGGAGCGCAGCCGCTTCTCGCTGATATTTGGTGATGGCTTTGGCACCGGGGCGCTTGCTGTCTGGGGCCATGGATCTGTTTCAGGATACGAGAGTGCGCTTGATGACGGCTCGTCAGTGGACGGCTCGACGCGCACGATGCTTGCGGGCGTCGACTGGCGCAGCGGAGAGGTTCTGGCGGGCGTGGCGCTGAGCCGTGTCTCGGGCGATTCAGACTACAAGACCGACAGTGCCGGGCAGGCCAAACGGGGCGGCCTTGAAACTTCACTGACGGGCGTGGCTCCCTACGTTCACTGGCTGGGGTCGACCGGGCTGGGCGTATGGGGCAGCTTTGGAGTCGGTTCTGGCACGCTGGAGCTGTCGAGCGGCGTCGGCGCTTTGGAGGCGGATGCCTCCATGACAATGCTGGCTTTGGGCGCGAAGAGCGGATTCACGCGGATGGGTAGGTCGGAATTTGCCGTACGGGGGGACTTCTTCAGGACTTCGATGACCGCGGAGCAGGCTGCTGGATTCGACGAGCTTGCGGCGGAGGCGTCGCGGATTCGCGTGGCGCTGGAGGGTGTTACGGCCTGGCAGCTGGCCAGCGGCGCAGCGACTTCGAATCGCGTCGAGCTGGGTGCGCGGATGGACAGCGGCGACGGCGAGGATGGCGCTGGAGCGGACATGGCGGCGGAGATACGCTACGCCTCGGCTGATGGCGGGCTGGAAGTGACGGGACGTGTCAGCGCGCTGCTGCTGCATTCGCAGGATGGCTTCCGCGAGTGGGGAGCGGGGCTGGACGTAGCCTACGCGCCCGGCCAGGGCGGACGCGGCCTGCGGCTGTCTCTGGAGCCGCGCTGGAACGTCCCGCAGATGGGCGCCGCCGACTCGCTTTGGAGCGGCGCGGCGCCGGGCGTTGATGCGGATGCCTCAGATGTCGCTGATGTTGGAGCGTCGCTGCGGGCGCGGCTGGGCTACGGAGTGGGTGCTTTTGGCGATCTGGCGCTGGCGTCGCCGTACAGCGAGATGGAAACCGGTGGCGGCGAGCGCCGCCTGCAGTTTGGCGTCGAGTTTCGGGGTGGATCGGAGTCGCTGGAGCGGCTTCAGGTGAATCTGTATGGGGAGCGCGACGAGACCGGCGAGGCCGTGGAACGTCGGGCGATGGTGGAGGCCCGGCTGGGCCTTTAGGGATGAACCGCGGAAATTCCGGGACGGGCGTTTAGGAAGCCAGGCGACCCGCTGATCTCATGGGCGACGTCCAGTCGCTTCCATCATCGGCTCCAGCAGGTCTATCTCGCTGCGCACTGACGGCAATCCCGCGGCCAGCGACGACATGGCGCTCGACGTCCGCAGCAGCCGACGATGGCCCTTGCGCACCCCGGACAGCATGGTATACTGGCGACGCCTCGGGACAGTAGAATCTGACCCAGCCCCTTGAAAGCGATCAGCCGAATTTAGCGCTTCAGGGGGTCTACGAGGCGCAGCCAGCAGGCTTCGGGTCGCATGGTGCCAAGCGACTGACCAGTCGCGCCGGAGACGGAAGTCCCCGTGCGCCTGATCGACCGAGCGCCCGCACAGACGCGCAATGGAGGCAGCTGCCTCAGCTGGAGCGTCTGACCGCTGCATTGCCCGCCAACATCGGCCCTCGTTGGGCCAGCTTCCCCACAGCCGCGGCTGCGCCGCGCTGCGGGGCGGTCAACTGCAGGCGGCGCAGCGGAGGAAACGGACATGGCTGGACGGCAAACCACACAGCACCAGAGCGGGCAGGAGGAGGAGCGGGAGCCCGTCCCGACTCCCTATCACGTCTACGACGTGTTCGGCTACGAGACGCTGAGCCACCTTGAATCGCTTCGGGCGTTTCTGGTGTACTTCATTGCGAAGGAGGGGGACAAGGAGCTTGCGGAGAGGCTGAAGACAGCCAGGCTGGAGCTGAAGCCCACGCGCCACGTAAAGCAAGGGCTGCGCCCGGGCTACAGCGACCTCTGGGTCGAGGCGACCTTCGATGGCGAGCCCCAGCGCAAGCTTCGGATCCAGGTTGAGATGAAGAGGGAGACCGATTCCGGCGCGCCGCTGCAGGTCTGGCTCAACCAATTGGAGGACGCGAAGCAGGAGCTCGGGTCGGGCGAAGCGGAGGCGGGTAGCCTGACGGAGCGGATATCGCTTGTCTTCATCCTAGGCTCCGGGCGCAGGAGTGGGCGGATGTCGATCAGGGAGATGTTTGACGGGGAGGGGCAGAGGTATCTCAAGGACCGCCGGATGCAGGGTGGCCGGATTTTTGTGGCGGACTTGATGAAGTGCGAGCTTGAGGAGCTGGTGGCGCTGCCCTGCCGCCGGCTTTCGGTTCGCCTGTCGGCTGTCCGCTGCGCGATCGAACCGGAAAGGTATGGCGAGGAGGGTCTTGTGCGGGCGCTGTGGCGCGTGGACCTCTACAACAAGGATGAGATTATTACCCTTGTGCTCGTACTCCTTAGGCTGTATCCTAAGTGCTGGCACGGGATGGTGCGCCGCGTTTTGGAGAAGGTCGGAATTGGAGGAGAGATCATGGACAGCATCTATGACGATGCCGTATTGACGGGCTGGGCCGAGGGCAAGGCTGAGGGCGTGGCCATCGGCAAGGCCGAGATGTTTCTCGCCTTTGCGCAGCGGAAGTTCAAGCAAGTCCCCGATGAGTGGGCGGAGCAGGTGCGGTCGGCTGCGCCAGAACAGTTGGACGACTGGCTGCTGCGGGCGTACGATACTGATGATCTTGCGTCGGTCTTCAACGGCAGCGCGGTCAGTGGCCACGTTCCGGCGCAGAAGAAGTCGAACGGCAGCCCCTGACGTTGCTGGCTCGGTCGGGTTCTGGCAGATGCCGGTTCCTCTGTGCGCAGTGAACGGGTACAGGAGCAGAGCCAATGGACAGCATCTATGATGCAGCCGTAAAGGAAGGCTTCGCAATAGGCTTGGTCGAGGGCAAGGCCGAGGGCGTGGCCATCGGCACGGCCGAGGGCGTGGCCATCGGCAAGGCCGAGGGCGTGGTCATCGGCAAGGCCGAGGGCAAGGCCGAGATGTTTCTCGTCTTTGCGTGGCGGAAGTTCAAGCAAGTCCCCGAGGAGTGGGCGGAGCAGGTGCGGTCGGCTGCGCCAGAACAGTTGGACGACTGGCTGCTGCAGGCGTACGATACTGATGTTCTTGCGTCGGTGTTCAACGGCAGCGTGGCCAACGGCGACGGGCGGGTGCGGAAGAAGCCGAACGGTGGCTCCTGACGCTGCTGGCTCAGCTGGGTCTTGGCTGATGTCGGCTCCCCTGCGCGTCGAGCTTCAGGGCATGTCAGCGTCACTGGAGCGGCTTCGGGTGAGTCTGTACGGGGAGCGCGACAAGACTGACGAGGCCGTAGAGCGTCGGGCGATGGTGGAGACCCGGCTGTGACTATAGGAGACAGTTTTCGCCACGCCTAAACCTTGCTCTGACCCGTTGGAGAGGAGGAGTAGCGGGTCGTCAGTATCCGCTGTTCAAATCCCTCAGCGTGCGATTGGCAACAGTCGTTTCAGCCGTCGCTTTGCGTTCGCGGACACGGCTCCCAGTCTGGTTCGGTCAGCAGCGCCCGCTTCGGCTGTCCCTTGTCAAGAGACGATTGCAGGCTGCGCTTGATGGCAAAGCAGGAAAATTCCATTTTTTGAAAAATTGACCAATGTCAATTACAGGCGCCTTGCTTTCCTGTATTGCTTGGTCCGTCACAGCCCCATAGCGGGGGCGGTATAGCTTCGGTAGGTGCTGGAGCGAACAGTGCCAGACGCTGGTTCCGGAGCGGGAAACGTTGTAGATGCATACGCTTGACGGAGTCACCCGGCCAGACCAGTACCGGGCCTTGGGACTCAGTACATTCGCCTTCACCGTCTGCTTCGCGGTGTGGACGATCTTCTCCATCATCGGCGTCAAGGTGAAACAGGAGCTGGGCCTCAGCGACACGCAGTTCGGCCTGCTGGTTGCTACGCCCGTCCTGACAGGTTCGGTCAGCCGGATCTTTCTTGGCGTGTGGACCGAGCAGCACGGCGGCCGGATCATGTTTCCGCTGCAGATGCTGGTTACCGCGGTTGCCGTTTGGCTGCTGACCAGCGTCCGCACCTACGAGGTGTTTCTGCTCGCCGCCCTCGGCATAGGGCTGGCGGGCGGCTCGTTCATCGTCGGCATCGCCTACACCTCGCGCTGGTTCAGGCGCGAGGAGCAGGGCACGGCGCTGGGCATTTTCGGCGCGGGCAACGTCGGCGCGGCGGTGACCAACTTCGCCGCCCCGTTTCTGGTCGTCGCCATCGGCTGGGAGGACACTGCCCGCGTCTACGCCATCGTGCTGGCAATCACCGCCGTCCTGTTCTACCTGCTCGCCCAAACGGACCCCGAACAGCAGGAGCGGCGGCGCACGGGTGGCCAAGCCGTCTCGGCCGGCTCCCAGCTGGAGCCGCTGCGAAACCTTCAGGTCTGGCGATTCGCCACCTACTACTTCTTCGTGTTCGGCGCGTTCGTAGCCCTTGCCAGCTTTCTGCCCCGCTATTACGTCGGCGCCTACGGCCTTGAGCTGACAACAGCGGGAGTCTTCGCCGGCCTCTACTCGCTGCCGGGCTCGGTGTTCCGCGCTCTGGGCGGATGGATGTCCGACCGCTGGGGCGCCCGATTCGTGATGTACCTGACGTTCCTGGTTTCGCTGGCCCTGCTGTTCGTCATGAGCTATCCGCAGACGACCTACACGGTCGCCGGCATCGACGGCCCGATTCAGTTCGAGTTTGGCCTGTCGGTTGGCTTTTTCGTCACGCTGACCGTGATCCTCGGCTTCGTCATGAGCCTCGGCAAGGCGGCGGTCTACAAGCACATACCGGTCTACTATCCCCACCATGTTGGCTCAGTAGGCGGCCTTGTCGGCATGATCGGCGGCCTCGGCGGCTTCTTCCTGCCCATAGCCTTCGGAATCCTGCTCGACTACACGGGCGTGTGGACCGCCCCGTTCATGCTGCTGTTTGCCATCGTCGCGGTCTCAACCGTCTGGATGCACGTGGCCATCCGCATGATGGAGCGCGCTCGCCATCCGGGACTGGCCGACGAGCGGTACCTGTCCGACGTGCCGGAGGCGCCGCTGCCCCGGCCAGACGACTCGCCGCCTGTCGGGCAGCCCCGCCCGGCCGGCGCGCCCTGAGCGCTTCGAGGAGGGCCAGCAATGGAGACCACCAGCAAAGACGCGGCCCAGCGCGGCCACACTCTGGTCGACTGGCGTCCCGAGGACCCGGAATTCTGGAGGGAGCGGGGACAGGCGATCGCCACCCGCAATCTTTGGTTATCGATTCCCAACCTCCTTCTCGCCTTCTCGGTCTGGATGGTCTGGTCCGTGGTGGTGGCGAAACTGCCGGCGATCGGATTCAACTACTCCACCAGCCAGCTGTTCTGGCTGGCCGCGCTGCCTGGACTGTCGGGCGCGACGCTGCGCATCTTCTACAGTTTCATGATTCCGATATTCGGCGGCCGGCTGTGGACCACGCTCTCCTCCGCCTCGCTGCTGCTGCCGGCTCTTGGAATCGGCTTTGCGGTGCAAAACCCCGGCACGCCCTACGCCGCGTTTCTCGCGCTGGCGCTGATGTGCGGATTCGGCGGCGGCAACTTCGCCTCCTCCATGGCCAACATCGCCTACTTCTACCCCAAGAAAACCAAAGGCAACGCCCTTGCCCTAAACGCCGGCCTGGGCAATCTCGGCGTCTCGGTGATGCAGTTCGTCGTGCCGATGGCCATCACGGTCGGCGTGTTCGGCGCGCTGGGCGGCGCACCGCAGACCCTGTCGGATGGCGGCAGGCTCTGGCTGCAGAACGCCGGCTTCGTCTGGGTGCCGTTCATCGCCGCCGGCGCCATCGTCGCCTGGTTCGGCATGAACGACATCGCCGACGCCAAAGCCTCCTTCAAGGAGCAGTCGGTAATTCTGCAGCGGCGCCACAACTGGATCATGTGCATCCTGTACGTCGGCACCTTCGGCAGTTTCATCGGCTACGCCGCCGGCTTTCCGCTGCTGATGAAGACCCAGTACCAGGACGTCGACGCGCTGCAGTACGCGTTCCTCGGCCCGCTCGTCGGCGCCCTCAGCCGCGCCGCCACCGGCTGGGTCTCGGACCGCTTCGGCGGCGGGCGCGTGACCTTCTGGACGTTCCTCGGCATGATTCTGGCGGTCTGGGGCGTTCTGCAGTTCCTGCCCTCGCAGTCGGACCCCGACGACAGTTTCTGGGGCTTCTTCGCCTGCTTCATGGCGCTCTTTTTCCTCACCGGCGTCGGCAACGCCTCCACCTTCCAGATGATCCCGACGATCATGCGCCAGGAGGTGCCGCGCCTCATGCCGCAGCTGGACGAGGCCGCGACGCTGCGCCAGGCGGAGCGCGAAAGCGCCGCCATCATCGCCTTCACCAGCGCCATCGCCGCCTACGGCGCATTCTTCATTCCCAAAGCCTACGGCACGTCGATTGGCCTGACCGGCGCCCCCAACGGCGCGCTTTGGGTGTTTCTGGTCTTCTACGCCGTCTGCCTTGGGGTTACGTGGTATTTCTACAGCCGCAAAGGCGCGGAAGCGCCCTGCTAGGGGCAAAGCGGGAGGGTATCCATGAGCCATCTGCTCGACCGACTCAATTTCCTCCAGTCGCGGGAGCTGGAGCGCTTCTCCGGCGGCCACGGCCAGACCACCCGCGAGAGCCGCGACTGGGAGGACACCTACCGCAACCGCTGGCGGCACGACAAGGTGGTGCGCTCCACCCATGGCGTGAACTGCACCGGCTCCTGCTCGTGGAAGATCTACGTCAAGTCCGGCATCGTCACCTGGGAGGTGCAGGAGACCGACTATCCGCGCACCCGTCCCGACCTGCCCAATCACGAGCCGCGCGGCTGCGCCCGGGGAGCCTCCTACAGCTGGTACCTCTACTCGGCCAACCGGGTGCGCCATCCGCTGGTGCGCGGGCGGCTGATGCGGGCGTGGCGGGAGCTGCGGGCGACGATGTCGCCGGTACAGGCGTGGAGCAAAATCCAGAGCGACCCCGACCTGCGCGCCTCCTACGTGGCAGTCCGCGGAAGGGGCGGATTCGTACGCGCCAGCTGGGACGAGGCGGCCGAACTCGTCGCTGCCGCCAACGCCTACACGGCGCGCACATGGGGCCCGGACCGCGTCTTCGGCTTTTCGCCCATCCCGGCGATGTCGATGGTCTCCTACGCCGCGGGCACGCGCTACCTGTCGCTGCTCGGCGGCACCTGCATGTCCTTCTACGACTGGTACTGCGATCTGCCGCCCGCCTCGCCAATGACCTGGGGCGAGCAGACCGACGTACCGGAGTCGGCCGACTGGTACAACGCCGGCTTCCTGCTGCTGTGGGGGTCGAACGTGCCGCAGACGCGTACCCCCGACGCGCATTTCTACACCGAGGCGCGCTACCGGGGGGCCAGGTCGGCGGTCATCTGCCCGGACTACTCCGAGGCGGCGAAGTTCGGCGACGTCTGGCTCAACGTGAAGCAGGGCACCGACGCGGCGCTGGCCATGGCCTTTGGCCACGTGATTCTCCGCGAGTTTCATTTGGACCGCCAGGCGGAGTACTTCGCCGAGTACTGCCGCCAGTACTCCGACTTTCCGATGCTGGTGCGGCTGGAGCAGCGCGACGGGCGAAAGGTGCCGGGACGGTTTCTGCGCGCCGGCGATCTCGACGGGGCGCTGGGCGAAGAAAACAATCCCCAGTGGAAAACCGTCGCCTTTGACGAGGTGCGGGGCGGGCTGGTCGCGCCCAACGGCTCCATCGGCTGCCGCTGGGGGGAGCAGGGACGCTGGAACCTTGACGAGCGCGCGGCCGGCGTGGACACCCGCCTGCGCATGACCCTGGCCGGCGAGGGCGACCACGACGATGTGGCCGGCGTCGATTTCCCCTATTTCGGCGCCTGCGCCACCGGCCCCTTCGCCGCCGGAGACGAGCGTCCCGGCGTCCTGACCCGCAATGTGCCGGTGCGGCGGGTGCAGACCGCCCAGGGCGAGGTGGAGGTCGCCACCGTCTTCGACCTGCTCTGCGCCAACTACGGCCTGGACCGCGGGCTGGGCGGCGAGTGGGTGGCCAGGTCCTACGACGAGGACGTCCCCGGCACGCCCGCCTGGGCCGAGCGAATCACCGGCGTGCGGGCGGCGCGCATCGTCGAGGTGGCCCGGGCCTTCGCCGACAACGCCGAGAAGACGCGGGGCCGCTCGATGGTGATCATCGGCGCGGCGATGAACCACTGGTACCACATGGACATGAACTACCG
>CAZPIN010000200.1:0-4842 GCA_964586735.1 uncultured Rhodobacterales bacterium
ATGGTCCGCGAGGTCGCTTCGAAGACCAACGACGTCGCCGGCGACGGCACCACCACGGCCACCGTGCTCGCCCAGTCGATCCTCAACGAGGGTCTCAAGGCGGTTGCGGCCGGCATGAACCCCATGGATCTCAAGCGCGGCGTCGATCTCGCCGTGGCCAAGACCGTCGGGGCGATCGAGAAGGCGTCGCGTCCGGTCAAGAGCTCCGACGAGGTGGCTCAGGTCGGCTCGATCTCCGCCAACGGCGAGACCGAGATCGGCAAGAAGATCGCCGACGCCATGCAGAAGGTCGGCAACGAGGGCGTGATCACCGTCGAGGAGAACAAGGGCCTCGAGACCGAGGTGGACATCGTCGAGGGCATGCAGTTCGACCGCGGCTATCTGTCGCCGTACTTCATCACCAACGCCGAGAAGATGAACTGCGAGCTCGAGGACGCCTACATCCTGCTGCACGAGAAGAAGCTCTCCTCGCTGCAGCCGATGGTGCCGCTCCTGGAGTCGATCATCCAGTCCGGCCGTCCGCTGCTGATCATCGCCGAGGACGTGGAGGGCGAGGCTCTCGCGACTCTGGTGGTCAACAAGCTGCGCGGCGGCCTGAAGATCGCCGCCGTCAAGGCCCCCGGCTTCGGCGATCGGCGCAAGGCCATGCTGCAGGATGTCGCCATCCTGACCAGCGGCCAGGTGATCTCGGAGGACCTCGGCATGAAGCTCGAGAATGTCGGCCTCGACATGCTCGGCCGCGCCAAGAAGATCCACATCACCAAGGACGACACGACCATCGTCGACGGCGCCGGCAAGCGCGCTGACATCGAGGGCCGCGTCTCCCAGATCCGCCAGCAGATCGAGGACACCACCTCCGACTACGACCGCGAGAAGCTCCAGGAGCGGCTCGCCAAGCTCGCAGGCGGCGTGGCGGTGATCAAGGTCGGCGGCGCCACCGAGATCGAGGTCAAGGAGCGCAAGGACCGCGTCGACGACGCCCTCAACTCGACCCGCGCCGCGGTGCAGGAGGGGATCGTCGCCGGCGGCGGCGTGGCGCTGCTGCACGCGACTTCCGCCCTCAAAGGCGTCAAGGGCGACAACCCCGACCAGGACGCCGGCATCAAGATCCTGACGCGGGCCCTGGAGGCTCCCACCCGCCAGATCGCCGAGAACGCCGGCGTCGACGGCGCGGTGGTCGCGGGCAAGGTGCTGGAGAAGGCCAACGCCAACTTCGGCTTCGACGCCCAGTCCGAGGAGTACTGCGACCTGGTCAAGAAGGGCATCATCGACCCGACCAAGGTGGTGCGCACCGCCCTCGAGGACGCGGCGTCCGTGGCCGGGCTGCTGATCACCACCGAGGCCATGGTGGCGGAGAAGCCCAAGCCCGAGCCCACCGGCGGTGGCGGCGGCGGCATGCCGGACATGGGCGGCATGATGTAGCCGAATCGGCCAGTCTCAACAAAGCCGGGGCGCCCCTAGGGGCGCCCCGGTCACATTTTAAAGTCCAGCGCGGAATTCCACGTATTCACGGGCCGCCCGACCAGGCGCGGCAAAGCCCTTTCCAGCGACAGCCAAATGCAGGCGCCCGGCTTGGGGCTGACTTTGGCCTTTGGAAGGGCGGTCAGGCCGTCCGTGCCGCATCCACGGCCAGCAGCACCTTCTCGGGCGTGGCAGGCGCGTCCAGCGGAATCGTCGCGCCCTCGGCAGCGGTCGAGGCGATGGCGTCGCGAATCGCCAGCCAGCCGGCGATGGCCAGAAGCAGCGGCGGCTCGCCAACCGCCTTCGAGTGAAACACCGTCGCCGCCTCGTTGGGCGCGTCCTCAAGGATGCGCACGCTGAACGCCTCCGGCACGTCGCGGCTGCCCGGTATCTTGTAGGTCGAGGGGCCGACGGTGCGCAGCCTGCCTTCGGTGTTCCACACCAGCTCCTCGCAGGTCAGCCACCCCATGCCCTGTACGAACGCCCCCTCGATCTGGCCGCGGTCGATGGCGGGGTTGAGCGAGGCCCCGCAGTCCTGCACGAGGTCCGCGCGCAGGATCCGGTTTTCGCCGGTGTGAATGTCCACCGCCGCCTCCACCACGGCCGCGCCCCAGCTGTGGTACTGGGAGGGGTTGCCGCGCATGGTCGTCGGATTCCAGCTCAGGCCCTTGGTGCGGTAGTGGGCGGCCTCGGACAGGCTTACCCGCCGCGCCCAGCACATCTCGGCGACCTCCGCGAAGGTGGCGGAGCGGTTGCCATGGCCCACCCGCGCGTCGCGAAACTCCACCTCCTCCGGGCGGCAGTCCATCTCCCGCGCCGCCACCTTCGCCATCCGGCTGCGGATGGCCGTGGCCGCCTTGAGCGCCGCCATGCCGTTGATGTCGGAGCCAGTGGAGGCGGCGGTGGGCGACGTGTTGGGCACTTCGCCGGTGTTGGTGGCCGTCAGGTGGATGCTTTCCAGCGGCACCTGAAACGTCTCCGCCACCACCTGCGCAACCTTGATAAACAGCCCCTGTCCCATCTCGGTGCCGCCGTGGTTGAGGCGCACGGATCCGTCGCGGTAGACGTGCACCAGCGCGCCGCCCTGGTTGAGCGAGGGGATGTTGAAGGCGATGCCAAACTTCACCGGCGCCATGGCCAGGCCGCGCCGCACCGCCGGCTGGGTCCGGTTCCAGGCGTCGATCTCGGCCCGCCGCGCGCCGTAGTCCGAGTCCCTGACCGCCGCCTGCACCACGGCCTGCAGGTTGCACTGCCTGAGCACCTGGCCGACCGGGGTCTTGTAGCCGTTGGCTTCGCCGTAGTAGTTCACTTCCCGCACCTGGCCGGGAGGCAGGCGGAGGGTGCGGGCGATGTCGTCGAGAATCGACTCGATGGTGATCACCCCCTGGGGGGCGCCGAAGCCGCGAAACGCGGTGTTGGACACCGTGTTGGTGCGGCAGCTGAATCCGCGGAAGGTGATGTTTTCGAAGGCGTAGCAGTTGTCCAGATGCACCATCGCCCGGGTCATGACGGCGGGCGACAGGTCGGCGACGCTGCCGGCGCGGGACAGCAGGTCGACCTCGAGGCCGACGATGCGGCCGTCGTCGCGGTAGCCCGCCTTCCACTGGGCGATGAAGTCGTGGCGCTTGCCCGTGGCGGCCATGTCCACGTCGCGCTCGAGGCGCAGGCGCACCGGCCGTCCGCTATGGGCCGCGCCGAGGGCGGCGAGCGCGCCGTAGATGGTCGCCTGGCTCTCCTTGCCGCCGAAGCCTCCGCCCATGCGGCGTACCTTCACCTCGACCCGACTGGCCGGCATGCCCAGCACCGCCGCGGCGCGAGCCTGCACCTCGGAGGGATGCTGCGTCGAGCTCCAGACGGTCATTCCGCCGTCATCGCCGGGGATCGCCAGCGCCGCCTGGGTCTCCAGGTAGAAGTGGTCCTGTCCGCCGATACGCAGCGTGCCGCTGGCGACATGGGGCGCCTGCTTTATCGCCTTTCCGCTGCTGCCGCGTTTGAGTTTCTGCGGCGGCACTACGTACTCGCCGCGGGCGTGGGCCTCCAGCGGATCCAGCACCGGCGTTTCGGCTTCGATGTCCAGCTCCACCGCGTCGGCGGCGATATGGGCAAGCGCGTGGCTGTCGGCCAATACCATCGCGACGGGCTCGCCGGCATAGGAGACATGGCCGGGGGCCAGCGCGGGCTCGTCGCGGAAGATGGGTCCGACGGCGTTGTCGCCGGGGATGTCGCCGGCGGTCACCACGGCCCGGACGCCCGGCATGGCCAGCGCCGCCTCGGCGCCGACGCCGCGTATGGCGCCCCGCGCCACCGGCGACAGCACCAGCGCCGCGTGCAGCTGGCCGGCGGGCTCGGGCATGTCGTCCAGATACACCGCCTTGCCGGTGGCGTGCAGCAGGCCGCTGTCATGGGGAAGGGAGTGGCCGACGTAGGTCCTGCCGGCGTAGGCGGGGTCGATGGCGTTCATAGCTGGGCTACCTCCACGATTCCGGTTTTGCCGAGATCCACTTCCAGCCTTCGGACAAGGCCGGCGGCGGCGAGGCTGCGGTAGGGGGCGCCGCCCCGAAACGGAGCGGGGCTGACTCGCATGTTGACGCCCGGCTGGAAGTACGCCCGCACCGAGTCGGCGGCGGCCTCGAAGTCGCCTGCGACGAGCGCCTCCTCGGCTGGCGGGCAGCGCTGGGCGCGGTCGGTCATGCCGCCGAAGGCGGCGCGCGCGCTGACGATTTCGCCGGACGGATTGCGGTCGATGCGAAACGCCGCGGTGAGCGAGGCGATGTCCTGGTCGTAGCGCTTGGAGACCTTCCAGGCGCGGAAGCCCGGCTGCAGGGTCTCGGGGATGGAGATCTCGGCGATGATCTCGCCGGGCAGCAGGCGGCTCCTTCGATAGCCCACCACAAACTCCTCCACCGGCATGCTGCGCTCGCCGTCGGGACCCGCCAGCCGCAGGCTGGCGTCGAGGGCGATCAGGCAGGGGGCGGCGTCGCCCACGGGAGAGCAGGTTGCAAGGTTGCCGCCGAGCGTGGCCTGCGAGCGGATCTGCGCCGACCCGAAGCGCCGCAGCACCTGGCCAAAATGCGGCCAGCGCGCGCTCACCGGAGCCAGCAGGTCCTCGATGGGGCAGGCGCCGCCCAGCCGCAGCCGGCCGTCCTCCGCCGCGACTCCGGTGATTTCGGAGACCATGGCCAGCGACACCATCGGCGCCGATTCGCCGCGATGCTTGCGCCGCTCGAGGATGAGGTCGGTGCCGCCGGCGACCTGGGCGACATCGTGGCGCCCGCCACGCTGGAGGAGGCCATCGCCGAGGCCAAGGCGCGTCCCGGCGCCCGCTACATCGCCGGCGGCACCGACCTCATCCTCGAGCGGCGCAAGCATCGCGGCGAATCG
>CAZPIN010000201.1:0-28025 GCA_964586735.1 uncultured Rhodobacterales bacterium
CCTGGCCTGGGGGGGGGGGGGGGGGGGGGTACCTGCATAGCGGCGGCCATCTGCCGCCAAATGCTTCCCGGCAATCCTGCCAGACCGGTTCCGGGTGGCGGCGCCAATCGTTTGTCTGCACATGATGCTCTCCAAGCGAAACAGTGTTCACCAGCCTTGAAAGCGCCTTGCCGCCTCGCCAGCCCGTCGGGCACGCTGCAGCTGCTGCGCTTCCATGCTGGACCTACCCTAGCGTAATTGTCCAGCGGCCGCATACAGGCCTTTGCGCCCGTCACAACCGCCACCCCCGCTAGAGGGTTCTGGCCACCTCCTGGGTCTCGTAGGCTTCGATGACGTCGCCGGCGATGAAATCGCTGAAGCCGCCGATCTGGATACCGCACTCCATGCCGGCGCTGACCGAGGCCACCTCGTCCTTGTGGTGCTTGAGATTCTCGACGCTGCCGCTGTGCAGCACCGCGCCGGCGCGCCGTACCCGCGCCCTGGCGCCGCGGCGTATCTCGCCCCCCTGCACCCGGCAGCCGGCGATCGGGCCGACGCGGTGAATGTGAAACACCTCCCGCACCTCGGCCGCGCCCATGTCGGTTTCGACGATGTCCGGATCCAGCAGGCCGCTGCCAAGATCCTTCACCTCCTTGATCAGGTCGTAGATGACGCTGTGGTGCGTGATGGCCACCTGCAGCCGCCGCGCCTCGGCCCGGGCCTGGCTGTCGGGACGCACGTTGAAGCCAAGCACCCGCGCCTCCGAGGACGCCGCCAGCGAAACATCGGAGATGGTGATGGCCCCCACCCCCGAATGCAGCACCTCCACCTCGAGGTCCTCCGCGCCCAGCTTCTTGATGGCGCCGGCGATGGCCTCCGCCGACCCGCGCACGTCGGCCTTGACCACCAGATTGAGCCGCTTGGCCTTCGGCTGGCCGTCGTCCATCATGAACTCCACCTGCCGGTGCGCCGCCGGAGCGATGCGGGCCCCGCGGTCGGTCGTGCTGCGGTAGTCGGCGATTTCCCGCGCCCGCGCCTCCGACTGCACCGCCACAAGCTTGTCGCCGGCCTCGGGCGCGCCGCGCAGCCCGTCCACCTCCACCGGCGTCGAGGGCCCCGCGCTTTCCACCGTCTCGCCGCGGTCGTTGCGCAGCGCCCGCACCCGCCCGTACTCCGAGCCCACCACCACGTTGTCGCCGCGCCGCAGGGTGCCGCGCTCCACCAGCACCGTCGCCAGCGGCCCGCGACCGCGGTCCAGGCGGGCCTCGATCACCGCCCCCTCGGCCTTGCGGTCGGGATTCACCTTCAGGTCCATCAGCTCCGCCTGCAGCAGAATCGCCCGCAGCAGGTCGGGGATGCCGGCGCCCGTCTTGGCCGAAATCTCCACGTCCAGCACCTCGCCGCTGCGCGCCTCCACCACCACCTCGTGGCGCAGCAGCGCGTCGCGCACCCGGTCAGGCTCGGCCGACTCGAGATCCATCTTGTTGATCGCCACCACCACCGGCACGCCGGCGGCGCGGGCATGATTGATGGCCTCCTCGGTCTGCGGCATCAGGCCGTCGTCGGCTGCCACCACCAGCACCACCACGTCCGTAATGCGGGCGCCGTGAGCGCGCATGGCAGAAAACGCCGCATGGCCCGGCGTGTCGATAAAAGTCACCGACCCGTCGGGCGTGTCCACCCGGTAGGCGCCGATGTGCTGGGTGATGGCGCCAGCCTCGCCCGCCGCCACCTGCGTGCCGCGGATGGCGTCCAGAAGCGACGTCTTGCCGTGGTCGACATGGCCCATGACGGTCACCACCGGCGGGCGCGGGCGAAGCGACGCCGGGTCGTCGCTGGGCCCCTCCAGGCCAATCTCCACGTCCGACGCCGACACCCGCACTGGACGGTGGTCAAACTCCCGCACCACCAGCTCGGCGGTGTCGCCGTCCAGCATCGCGTTGAGGGTGGCCATGTGGCCCATCTCGATCAGCCGCTGCACCACCTTGCCGCCCGACTCCGCCATGCGAATGGCAAGATCCTGCACCGTGATGGCGTCCGGGATCTGCACGTCGCGCACCACCCGCACCCGCTCGATGTCGGTACGGGCGGTCCTCCGCCGCTCCCGCGCCTGCCGCCGACGCACCGCCGCCAGCGACCTCTGCCGCTCCTCCTCGGATCCGTGGGTCAGGGCCTTCACCACCGTCAACCGCCCTTTGCGGCCGCTGCGGTCGGAGGCGCGGGAGCCGCCGGGGCGGTTGCCACGGCGCGGTCTGGACTTGGGCGCGCGGGCCGGCTGCTCCCCCGCCTCCTCCTCGGCATCCTCGCGGCGGGCTGGCTGCGGCGCGGCCTTGGCGGCCGCCTCCGGCGTCGGCTCGTCCGGCGACGATTCCGCCTTCTTCTCCGCCTCCTGTCCCGCGGCCGCCTCTTCCCGCGCCTTCCGCTCCTGCTCCTCCTCGCGCTCCCTGCGCTCGTCCGCCTCTCGGCTGCTCCGGGCCTCGACCCGGGCCTGATCTTCCTCCGCCTTCTGCCGCTTCGTCTCCTCCAGCTGCTGCAGACGGCGGCGGCGCTCCTCGGCCTCCTCCCGCTCCGGCGCCGCCTTGACGGGCGGCGCCTCGCGCTCCTCCTGCGCGTCTGCCTGCGGTCCGCTCGGCCGCCACTTGCGGCTGCCCGCCTTTTCGCCGATGGAAAATTTGCCGCCGCGGCCGATGCGCGGACGCCCAACGCCTCCCGCCCCCGGCCCCGCCTTGCGGGGAGTGTCCGTGCCGCCCATCAGAATTCTCCCCGCCTAATTCCGGCCCTGTTCCTCAGGGCTCCGAAACCCGTCCAGCCGCGCCGAGTCGCGGGTCAACCCGGCCACCCAGCCGCCCGGCTCCAGCGCGCCATGCGCCAGCCGCTCGCGGCCCAGCGCCGCGCCGATCTCGGCCGCGTCGAGACAGGCCAGCACCGGAGCCTCCGGCTGCATCGCCCGCAGCTTGCGGCATCGGTCGCCGCCGTCGCTCGCCTCCACCAGCATGCCCACCGGCCGTCCCCGAAGGCGCTCGCGGGTCGCCTCGTAGCCGGCCACCAGACGTCCGGCCCGCCGCGCCAGTCCCAGCCGCCCGCACAGGCGCTCCACCAGCGCCCGCTCCACCTGGCGGTCAAGGTCCTCTGGCGGGCGGACATCGGCGCGCCGCAGGCCGCGGGCAAACACGTTGCGTCGCACCGCCTCGCGCACCAGGCTGCGCCGCGCGCCAACCCATACGCCCCGGCCCGGAAGCCGCTCGCCCAGGTCCGCCACCACGATCCCGTCGGGAGCGGCCGCAAACCGCAGCAGCCCGCCGCGCTCGCCCCGCTCGCCGCTGACCGCGCAGCGCCGCCCGGACGGCCGGTTGCCGACGCCTCCCCGCGTCACCGTCCTGTACGCCGCGGCGTCGGTCAGGACGCCGCTGGCGTCTCCTCCTGGGACTCGGCGGAGGTCGCCTCGACGTCCGTCTCCGCCATCTCGCCGCCCTCAGGCGCTCCATCGTCCGATTCGGCAGACTCCGTCTCGCCAGTTTCCGGTTCGCCGGCCTCCGCTTCGGCCGCCTCTCCGTCCGGCTCTCCAGCGGACGATTCGGCTGCCGTCTCCTTTCCGCCGTCCGATTCAGCTGCCTCCGTCTCGTCGGCGTCCGATTCGGCCGCGGCCGGCTCGCCGCTCTCGTCCTCCCCGGCAGGCCGCGCAAACGCCTGCTCCTCGGTCATGTCGCCCAGCTGGACGCGGGCGTTGAGAATCAGCGTGCCAGCGTCCACCTCGCTCACGCCAAAGCGCGACAGAATGCCGATCCGCCGCCGCATGCGGCCGCCCACCTTGACTTCCTCGCCGCACAGCTCGTCAATGCTGAGGTCGGCAAAATCGCGCAGCGTACGGATGGTCGGCTCGGCCTTGGAGAGATCCTCCCAGGCGGCCACCGCCTCGATCATCTCGATGTCCATGTCCCAGGCGACGAGAAACTCCACCAACTCGTCCTCGACGCCCTTGGCCCTCACCGCCGCCATCCGCTCGTCGACTTCCTCCACGAGGCTGGCATGGGCGCGGTCGCGAATTTCCGCCATGCGTTCCGCCGTGATCCCCTCGAGCAGACCCAGCTCCTCCTCCTTGATTTCCGCGACGTGCACCAGCGTGCGCAGATTGGAGGCATGCAGCACGCGGGCCTCGTTCTCATCGACCTCCAGCCTTTTGACGTACTCGGCGATCGCCTGGGCCCGCTCCTCGGCCTCCCGCTCGGAGTACGCCTCCTCGGTGAGAATGTCGATCTGCCAGCCGGTCAGCTTTGCGGCGAGGCGCACGTTCTGGCCGCGCCGGCCGATGGCCTTGCTCTGGTTCTCCTCCTCGGAGGGCACCAGCACCGACGCCTTGCGGTTCTCCTCGTCGAGCAGCACCTCCACCACTCGCGCCGGCTGCAGGGCTTGACCGATAAACACCGTCGGATCCGGCGACCACGGAATGACGTCGATCCGCTCGCCGTGCAGCTCGTTGACGATGGTCTGCACCCGCGACCCGCGCATGCCGACGCAGGCGCCCACCGGGTCGATGGCGGAGTTGTTGGAAATCACGGCGATCTTGGCCCGGGATCCAGGGTCGCGGGCTATGGCGCGAATCTCGATGACGCCCTCGTAGACCTCCGGCACCTCCTGCGCGAACAGCTTCAGCATGTACTCCGGCGAACTGCGCGACAGCAGCACCTGCGGCCCGGGATGCTCGTTCTGCACTTCGACGATCAGCGCCCGCACGCGGTCGCCGATGCGAAAATGCTCCCGCGGTATCGCCTGGTCGCGGCGCATCGTCGCTTCGCCCGGCTGGATGTCGATGACCACGTTGCCGCGCTCCACCAGCTTGACGGCGCCGGTGATGATGTCGCCCACACGGTCCTTGTACTTCTCGTACTGCCCTTTGCGCTCCGCCTCGCGCACGCTCTGGTGCAGCACCTGCTTGCCCTGCTGCGATCCCGTCCGCTCCAGCTGGCTCAGCGGCAGCGGCTCGCGCACCTCGCCTTCCAGCTCGACCGCCGGGTCGATGTGGCGGGCCTCCTCCAGCGTCACCTCCAGCGCCGGATCCTCCACCTCCTCTACCACGCGGCGATAGCGGTACGCCTGGATCTCGCCCGAATCAGGGTCGAGATGGGCGCGGATGTCGCGCCGCGCGCCGTAGTGCGACCGCATCGCCTTGGCGATGGTCTCCTCGATGGCCTCGTACACCACGTGCAGGGGCACGGATTTCTCGCGCGACACCGAGTCGGCGATCTGCAGCAGCTCCAGGCGATTGGCGCTGACGACGTCGGTAACGCTGGCAATGCTTGGCATAGATGTCTCCCTTGCTCCCCGTTTGGTTTCGTTTCTGCGCCGGTACCGGCCCGGTCCGGCGGCGCCGCCACGCTCAGGGCGTGGCGGTACCCCCGCCAGACGGCGGCGAGACCACCAGTTTCGCCCGCGCTACCCGCGACAGCGGCACCTCGACCTCCCCGTCCGCCACCCGCAGCAGCGCGGTCTCGTCGTCGCGCAGCCCCAGCAGCGTCCCGCGGAAGCGGCGCCTGCCGTCCAGCGGCTCGGCCAGCTCCACCTTGACCTCCTCGCCGACGCGGTCCCGAAAGTCCGCCGTCCTGGTCAGAGGCCGGTCGACTCCTGGCGACGACACCTCCAAGGCGTGCTCCGCCAGATGCGGCGCCGCCTCCTCCAGCGCCGGCTCCAGGGCGCGGGCGAGAGTCTCGCAGTCGTCCAGGTCGATGCCGCCGTCCGGGCGATCGGCCATGATCTGGAGCCGGGGAGCGCCGCCCTCGTAGATGCGAACGCGTACCAGAACCAGACCATGCGCTTCGGCCAGCGGCGCGGCGATGGTCTCTGCCAGGCGCTCCCGTTCCGTGAGGGCAACCAAGTCCATCGCGCGCCGACCCCCGAAAACGAAACCGGCGGACCTTGCGGCCCGCCGGCTTTCCGTCGCCGGTCCACACGACCGGCACCGCATGTCTCGTACAAGATAGCGCTTCTGGCGGCGTCCCGCAACCCCGCAGGCCGCCAGCAAAGTACCTGCCAGCTGCTTGCCGGCTTGCCCGCTAAAGGCGGCCGCCGCTAGGCGCTGGGCATACTTTTCCTATACCGCCAACCCATCTCCTCAGCTCCCGTTCCCTTTCATGGCCTCGTCGATGCTGGGCGCGTCAAGCATCCGGTCTACCCAGCTGTCAAGCTCCTCCGGCAGTACGGAACTAAGCTGCGCCTCCAGATTATCCGGCACCACCCCGAAGCGCCTTTGGGCAATCCTCAGGAGATTTTCGACCTTGCCTTCCTGGCGGCCTTTCGCGTACTTCCTGTCCAAAGCCTCCTCGGCCAGCTGCTCCAGTAGGTCTTCCATCGTCTTCTACGCCTCCCCGTTCGCTTCAGGTATCTCGCCACCGATACGCCTTCACCAGCGGAAGCTACAGCGTCTCAGCGGTAGGGCACCCCCGCAGACCTCCCCCCGATTCGGCCATCAGCCGGATCTGGTCGTTCAGGACAGATCGCGCCTATATTGCCGCCCCATTGGCTGGTGCTCCGTTGCCCCAGCTCCCGTTGCCCTTCATGACATCATCGATGCTGTCTGAGGTGGCTATCCGCGATCTCCAGCTGTCCAGCTCATCCGGCGACGCGGCATGAAGCAGTGCCTCCAGATTCCGCGGCACCGTACCAAAACGGTCTTGAGCAACTCCCAAGATAGCTTTCACCTGGCCTCTCGCGTACCTCCTGTCCAAAGCCTCTTCGGCCAGCTGCTCCAATAGGTCTTCCATCGTCTTCTACGCCTCCCCGTTCGCTTCAGGCATCTCGCTGCCGATACGCCTTCACCTGCTGAAGATGCAACACCAGTGCGGCAGGGCACCCCCGCAGATCTTCCCCCGTTTCGGCCATCAGCCGGATCTGGTCGTTCAGGACAGGTCGCGCCTATATCGCCGCCCCGTTTGCTGGCGACCCGTTCCCCCAGCTCCCGTTGCCTTTCATGGCCTCGTCGATACTGGGTGCGTCAAACATCCGGTCAACCCAGCTGTCAAGCTCCTCCGGCGGCACAGAACTAAGCTGCGCCTCCAGATTATCCGGCACCGCCCCGAAGCGCCTTTGGGCAATCCTTAGGAGGTTTTCTATCTTGCCTCTCGCATACCTCCTGTCCATAGCCTCCTCGGCCAGCTGCTCCAATAGGTCTTCCATCGGTTCACCCTCCCAGTCGGGTCCCCAGCTCTCCGACATCAGGCGTCGGAACCAGCCCTTGTCATTCAGGGCTCGCTGCACGTTATACAGAATCGCCGCCGCTGTCAAGGCGGATCCCGCCTCCCTGATTCGGTTCGCAACCTTCAGCAGATACACCGCCAGCCATTCGCGGATGACCTTGTGGTCCCGAAATCCTATCGCAATCCACAGCGCCATGCCCTCAGGGTCCAGATACAGGTAGTACAGCGGGATGTTCGGCAGGTCCAGCACCCAGCACGGCCCCATATCGAAGAAGCCGCACCCCGTGCCTTCCGAGATGCCCAGCAGTTCGGCGACAGAAGGAGGGATCTTGTTTGAAGAAGGCCCGTGCACCACCAGAATCGCCTGAGCTTTCAATGGCTTGCCGTGGTACTCTGCATTCGGCTTGACGAGGTTGTACAGTGCCAAGCCCGCGCCGCTGGCAAGCTGCAGCTGGGCATGGGGCTCATAGTTGTACTTGTGCTCGTAGATATTCAGCACTTCGCCGCAGTCCACATCCCACACAGTCGCCGCGCCATCCAGCTCCCGTCGCTGGCCCTTGTCGTCGATCACCGTGGTGGGCTGGCTCCGGGGGAGTTTGCTCCTGTCGAGCTTCCCGCCCCGCAGCCTGGCGGCCAGCGTGTGCAGTGCCATCTGGCACTTGATATCCTGAATCCCGGCGCGAAACGACGTATCGTTCGGCTGGTGCCTGAACGGCCATTCCCAGTCAACCATGGGCGTATCCTCCCCTGTTCTGCGAATCGGCGGTGCGCCGTCGCTCTGTAGGAGTCAAATCGTCCACCAGGTTCTGGGTCGATGTCAAATTTTCGCTTCATAAAAACGAGCAACCCCTTGCCAGTAAAGGGCTAACTGCGAATCAGAGAATGCCGAAAAAAGACGTCGAATCGACACCTCGCCCCGATTCCCGCAGGATGCGCGGGGTGATTCGCACCTGCCCGCCGCCCTTCGCCGAAGGTGATTCGCGGCCCGCGCGGATGCCCGTACGCGCCCGGCGGCTCCGCCGCAATGCCTGCGATTCGCTCTGGCGGAGGCCCGGGATTCTCCGGTCGATCTACGGCTTCCGCGCCTACAGGCTTCCCTCGCCAGCGAGGCATGCCACCGTCTCCGCCATCGCCGCCGGCGCCGTGTTGTGGGCGAAGTACGCCACCATCCCGCCCTCGGAGTCCGCCACATAGGTGTACGCCGAGTGGTTCATCAGGTAGTCCTCGCCCTCTCCTTCGTCGCGGGCGTAGTACACCCGCCATGACCGGGCGGCCCGGGCGATCTCCTCCGCGCTGCCGGTCAGCGCCACCATGCGCGGATGCATCGGCGCCACGAAATCCCGCAGCGTCTCCACCGTGTCGCGCTCCGGGTCCACTGTCACAAACACCGGCGTCACCTCCACCCTCAAGCCGTCCAGCGCATGGGCCGCCTCCGACAGGTTGAAGACGTCGAGGGGGCAGACGTCGGGGCAGTAGGTGTAGCCGAAGTACACCAGGGCGGGTTCGCCCAGCGGCTCCTCCCGCAATCCGCCGGCATGGTCCCGCGGCGGCAGGTAGCCGCCCGCCTCGGCGGCGGCCGCCACGCCGCAGGATGACGGCCGGTCGATGACAAGAAGCGTCGCCGCCGCCATGGCGGGACTCATCAGATGGGTGCGGCCGCCGCGCCCCTGCCGCCCCTCGAAATTGCGGTTGGAGGTTGAAGCGCACCGCTCGCCGGGGGCCAGGCGGTCGGCGTTCATCGCCAGGCACATCGAGCACCCCAGCTCGCGCAGGATCTCGGCGACGCCCTCCTTCTCGGCCTGGTCCCGCACCAGCCCCGATCCCGGCACCACCATGGCCCGCACGCCCTCGGCCACCCGCCGTCCGCGGAACGGCTCAACAACGGCTCGCAATCCTGTCCGGCGAGGGTGTCCCAGCCGCGGCCCGAAGTCTGGCCAATCCACTCGAAATTCGCCGCCCAGAAACAGGCGCCGTCCCATCCGCTGGCGGCGCAAGTCTCCGCCACCCAGTGTCTGTAGCCGTGGCGCGCCTCGAAGTCGCGCGGCAGGTGGCGCAGAGCCATTGCCAGAACGCGGCTGGGGAGATTCTGGCAGCGCACCGGCGGGCGGATGAGAAACCGGCTCAGGCAGAGGGCCCGAGGAAGATCTTCGGGGCAGGTTGCGCCTATACCGCCGCCCCGTTTGCTGGCGCCCCGGTCCCCCAGCTCCCGCTGCCTTTCATGGCCTCGTCGATACTGGGTGCGTCAAACATCCGGTCAACCCAGCTGTCAAGCTCCTCCGGCGGCACAGAACTAAGCTGCGTCTCCAGATTCTGCGGCACCGTACCAAAGCGCCTTTGGGCAATCCTTAGGAGGTTTTCTATCTTGCCTCTCGCATACCTCCTGTTCCCGGCCTCCTCGGCCAGCTGTTCAAGCAGGCTTGTCATCGGTTCACCCTCCCAGTCAGGTCCCCAGCTCTCCCGCATCAGGTGCCGGAACCGGCCCTCGTCCTTCGGACCCTATCGACATTATGCAGCCCCCGACAGAATGACCGGGCGGCTCATGCGCAGCCGGGTGGTTCAGGCGAAACCTACGCTGGCACTCCATTGCCCCAGCTCCCGTTGCCCTTCATGGCATCTTCTATGCTGGGCGCGGTTGCCATGCGCTTTGCCCAGTTGTCAAGCTCCTCCGGCTGCTCGGCAAGAAGCTGCGCCTCCAGATTCTGCGGCACCGTACCAAAGCGTGCCTGGGCAACCCCCAAGATGGCTTTCACCTGGCCCTTCGCGAATCTTCTGTTCCCGGCCTCCTCGGCCAGCTGTTCAAGCAGGTTTGTCATCGGTTCACCCTCCCAGCCAGATCCCCAGCTCTCCGACATCAGGTGCCGGAACCGGTCCTCGTCCTTCAAGGCCCTCTGCACATTATCCAGAATTGCCGCCGATGTCAAGACCGGGCCGGTCTTCCTGATTTGGTCCGCAGCATCCAGCAGAGGCGCCACCTGTTCGCTGGGGATATCTTCGAGGTCCAGAAGTCCCTTCGCTTTCCACACTGCCACGCCTCTTGGATTCCGATGCAGCTCCTCCTGCGTGATTCTCGACAGGTCCAGCACCCCGCACGGACCCATATCGAAGAAGCCGTCCCCCGCGCCTTCCGTGAAGCCCAGCAGTTCGGCAACAGAAGGCGGGATGTTGCGCGAAGCAGGCCCGTGCACGACCAGAATCGCCTGGGCCTTCAATGGCTTGCCTTCGTACTCTCCGTCCGGCTTGATGAGGTTGTACAGCGCCAAGCCCGCGCCGCTGGCAAGCTGCAGCTGGGCATGGGGCTCATAGTTGTACTTGTGCTCGTAGATCTTCAGTACGTCCCCCCAGTCCTCATCCCGCACGATCACCGAGCCATCGAGCTCCCGCCGCCGGCCCTTGTCGTCGATCAGCGTGGTGGGCTGGCTCTTGGGAGGCATGCTCCTGTCGAGTTTCCCGCCCCGCAGCCCGGCGGCCATCTCGTGCAGCGCCATCTGGCTTATGGGATCCTGAAACCCAGCACGATACGTTGAATCGTGCGGCTGGTGCTTGAACGGCCAATCCCCATCAAACATGGCAGTCTCCCTCTCTCTGGCTGCGAATCGGCGCTGCGCCGACGCTCTGCTGGAGTCAAATCTTCCACCACGTTCTGGAGGCGAGTCAAATTTTCGCCCTCACAATTGCTACAGATCCTTGCCAGTAAAGGGCTACTGCCAAAACAGCGAGTGCCGAAAAAAGACGCCGAATCGACACCTCGCCCCGATTCCCGCGGGAGGCGAGGGGGTGATTCGCTCCTCTCTCCAGTACCGATTCGCAGCCTGTGCGGAGTCCAGCTCCGTCACCTTGGCGCGCCCGGCGGCTCCGCCGCAATGCCTGCGATTCGCTTTGGCGGAGGCCCGGGATTCTCCGGTCGATCTACGGCTTCCGCGCCTACAGGCTTCCCTCGCCGGCGAGGCATGCCACCGTCTCGGCCATCGCCGCCGGCGCCGTGTTGTGGGCGAAGTGCGCCACCATCCCGCCCTCGGAGTCCGCCACATAGGTGTACGCCGAGTGGTTCATCAGGTAGTCCTCGCCCTCTCCCTCGCCGCGGGCGTAGTACACCCGCCAGGACCGGGCGGCCCGGGCGATCTCCTCCGCGCTGCCGGTCAGCGCCACCATGCGCGGATGCAGCGGCGCCACGAAATCCCGCAGCGTCTCCACCGTGTCGCGCTCCGGGTCCACCGTCACAAACACCGGCGTCACCTCCACCCCCATGCCGTCCAGCGCATGGGCCGCCTCCGACAGGTTGAAGACGTCGAGGGGGCAGACGTCGGGACAGTAGGTGTAGCCGAAGTACACCAGGGCGGGTTCGCCCAGCGGCTCCTCCCGCAGGCCGCCGGCATGGTCCCGCGGCGGCAGGTAGCCGCCAGCCTCGGCGGCGGCCGCCACGCCGCAGGATGACGGCCGGTCGAATACAAGCAGCGCTGCCGCCGCGCCCACCGCCGCAGCCGCCGCCACGCCCATCAGGCCCAGCAGCGTCCGCTGCGCGTTCAATTTCACAGCAGCTCGCGCACGTCCGCCAGCCGTCCGGCAAAGGCCGCAGCGGCGGCCATGGCGGGACTCATCAGATGGGTGCGGCCGCCGCGCCCCTGCCGCCCCTCGAAATTGCGGTTGGAGGTGGAGGCGCAGCGCTCGCCGGGGGCCAGGCGGTCGGCGTTCATCGCCAGGCACATCGAGCATCCCGGCTCGCGCCAGTCAAAACCCGCCTCGCGCAGGATCTCGGCGACGCCCTCCTCCTCGGCCTGGGCCCGCACAAGCCCCGACCCCGGCACCACCATGGCCCGCACGCCCTCGGCGACCCGCCGCCCGCGGGACAGCTCCGCCACGGCTCGCAGGTCCTCGATGCGGGCATTGGTGCAGGAGCCGATAAACACCGTGTCGATGGCGATCTCGGTCAGCGGCGTGCCCGGCTCGAGGTCCATGTACTCCAGCGACCGCGCCGCCGCCGCCGTCTTGCCGGCGTCCTCGAACGACTCCGGATGCGGCACGCTGCCGGTAATCGGAAGCACGTCCTCGGGCGACGTGCCCCAAGTCACCACCGGCGGGATGTCGGCGGCGTCCAGCAGCACCCTCCGGTCATAGACCGCGCCCTCGTCCGATGCCAGCGACTTCCAGCGCTGGACGGCAATCTCCCAGGCGCCCGCCTTGGGGGCCTTGGGACGGCCGGCCAGATAGGCGAATGTCTTCTCGTCCGGCGCCACCATGCCTGCCCGCGCGCCGCCCTCGATGGCCATGTTGCACAGGGTCATGCGGCCTTCCAGCGACAGCGACCGTACCGCCTCGCCGGCGTACTCGATGACATGGCCGGTGCCGCCGGCGACGCCGGTCTGGCCGATGATGTACAGGGTCATGTCCTTGGCGGTCACGCCCAGCGGCAGGGCGCCGTCAACCCGCACCAGCATGTTGCGCGACTTTTTCTGGATCAGCGTCTGGGTCGCCAGCACATGCTCCACCTCGGATGTGCCGATGCCGTGGGCCAGGGCGCCGAAGGCGCCGTGGGTGGCGGTGTGGCTGTCGCCGCAGACGATGGTCATGCCCGGCTGGGTAAAGCCCTGCTCGGGGCCGATGATGTGGACGATGCCCTGGCGGACGTCGTCGACGTCGAACATCTCGATGCCAAACTCCGCCGCGTTGCCGCGCAGCGTCTCCACCTGCAGCCGCGATTCGGGGTCCTCGATTCCGCGGGCGCGGCCCTCGGTGGGTACGTTGTGGTCCGGCACCGCCAGTGTCGCCTCCGGCCGCCGCACCTTTCGTCCCGCTAGGCGCAATCCCTCAAACGCCTGGGGACTGGTGACCTCGTGCACCAGATGGCGGTCGATGTAAAGCAGACAGGCGCCGTCCTCGCCCTCGTGGACGAGATGGGCGTCCCAGATCTTGTCGTAGAGGGTGCGCGGAGTCGCCATGGTCTCGCGTCCGAGGATCAGCTGCCCTTGCTGTCGCGCCGGGTCGTCTTGCGCTCCTTGATGCGCGCCGCCTTGCCAGTGCGCTCGCGCAGGTAGTACAGTTTGGCACGGCGCACGTCGCCGCGGCGCACCACCTCGATGGAGTCGACGACCGGCGCGTGCAGCGGAAACACCCGCTCGACGCCCTCGCCGAAGGAGATCTTGCGCACCGTGAAGCTGGCGTTGAGGTTCTTGCCGCCGCTGCGGGCGATGCAAACCCCCTCGAACGCCTGCACCCGTGTCTTTTCGCCTTCCACCACGCGCACGCCGACGCGCAGGGTGTCCCCCGGGACAAACTCCGGTACGGCCCGCCGCGCCTCCAGCGCGGCAGCCTCCTCATGCTCGATTCTCTGCAGCAGATTCATGGTCCCCGCCTCCGCTCCGTATCGCCGCGCCCGCCGGGCGCATGGTCCTCTTGGCGCCGCGCCCACAGGTCCGGCCTGCGCTCGCGAGTCGCCTCTTCAGCCTTCCGCCGCCGCCAGGCGGCGATTCGGCCATGGTCGCCCGACACCAGTTCGGGCGGCACTTCGCGCCCCTCCCAAACGGCGGGGCGGGTGTAGTGCGGATGCTCCAGCAGCCCGCCCGCGAAACTCTCGTCGCGCGCCGACTCGCTGTTGCCGAGCACCCCTGGCAGCAGCCGCGCCGCCGCCTCGATGATGGCCATCGCCGGCAGCTCGCCGCCGCTGACGACGAAATCGCCGACGCACACCTCCTCGATGCCGCGCGCCTCGATGGCGCGGGCGTCGAGGCCCTCGTAGCGCCCGCACAGCAGCACGACGCCCGGCCCGCGCGCCAGTTCCTCGACGCGCCGCTGGGTCATCGGCCAGCCGCGCGGCGACGGATACAGCACCGGCCGCCCGGCGCCTTCGCCGGCGAGAGCCGCGTCCACCGCAGCCGCCGCCACGTCGGGGCGCAGCACCATGCCAGGCCCGCCGCCGTAGGGCGTATCGTCCACCGTGCGCCTTTTATCGCCCGCAAACGAGCGTATGTCCAGCGCCTCCAGCGTCCACAGCCCGCGGCCAGCCCCTTCGGCGGCGCCGACCACCCCGGCCGCCAGCGGTCCCGGAAACGCCTCCGGAAACAGCGTCAGCGCCGTCGCCCGCCAGACCATCAGCCCTCGCGGCGCGCCATCGGCTCCGCCAGCACCACCCGCTCGACGGTCACCTCGGGCACCGCCTCCCGCGTGAAGGGCACCAGTTCGCCCGCCGCGCCGTCGCCGCGGTCGACCTCCAGCATGTCGCCCGCTCCAAAATTGTGCACCGCGCGCACCCGGCCAACCTTCCGTCCCTCGGCGTCGACGGCCTCCAGGCCGATCAGGTCGACGTGGTAGTGTTCGTCCTCCTCAGCCTGCGGCAGGCTGCCGCGGTCGATGTGCAGCAGCGTCCCTCGCAGCGCCAGAGCCGCGTCGCGGTCGTCCACCCCCTTGATGCGGGCGATGGCGCCGCCGCTGGCCGGCCGCACCGACCGTATGTCCCAGACGCGTCCCGACCCGTCGGTGAGAGGGCCGTAGTCGACCAGCGACTTTACGTCCTCTGCGTAGCAGTCGATTCGCACCTCGCCGCGCAGGCCGACGGCGCCGCGTATTCGGGCCAGACAGACCTGCACGTCCGTCCCCCGGCGCGCGGCCGCCTACCCGGTCTGGGCGGCTGGCCTGTCCTCCCCGTCCGATTCGCCTGTATCGGCTGGCGCGTCGCCGCCCGCCGGCTCGGCCGAGGCTTCGGCAGCGGATTCACTGTCCCCCGCGGCTGGCGCCTCGGCGCCCGTATCTCCTGCGCTAGCCTCGGCCGCGCCGCTGTCTTCGCCAGCAGGCGTCTCGGAGGCTTCGGCGGCAGGTACGGAAACTTCACCCGCAGATGCGGCGGCTTCGCCGGTCTCCGCAGGCGCGGCGGCAGGCTCGGAAGCTGCCTCGGGTTCCGCCGCGGCGGCGGGAGCTTCGGTTTCCTGCGCGGGCTGCGGCTCCACGGCGGGCGGTTCAGCTGGCGCTTCCCCAGCCGCGTCAGGGGCCGCCTCAGGCGCTGCCTGTTCCGCAGGCGCGGCCTCCGCCGCGTCGGCTCCCGCATCGGCGTCCGTTCCCGCCTCGGCCTCGGCTGCCTCCGCGGCGGCCGCCATGCGCTCCTGGGCCTTCTTGCCCGGCTGTCCCTTGACGGGATTGCTGCGCACCTTCGGCTCCACCAGGCCGGCCTTCTCGAGAAACCGCGACACCCGGTCGCTGGGCTGCGCCCCGCGCTCCAGCCAGGCGCGCACGCGCTCCTCGTCCAGCTTGATTCGATTCTCGTCGTCCTTGGGCAGCAGGGGGTGGTAGGCGCCCACCTGCTCGATAAACCGCCCGTCGCGCGGCGACCGGCTGTCGGCCACCACGATCCGGTAGTGCGGCTGCTTCTTGGTGCCCGTACGGGCGAGCCTCAGTCTGGTTGCCATGCGTTTCTTTCCCCGCAAATCTGAATCGCGCCGCCAGCGGTACCCGCGGTACCCGCGCAAACTGCGCTCCTGTCGGAAGGTTGGGTCGCCCAGCGCGACCCTGCATACATAGCGCGGCAGGCTCCCAATTGCAAGCCCCTACCAGCGGCGGGTGCGCTTTCCCGCCTTTCGCTTCGCCGGTTTGCTGGCCAGCTGCGCCGCCATCTGGCGCATGTCGGGCGGCTTGCCGCCGGCCGCCGCGCCTTCCATCATTTTCGCCACCTGCTGCATCTGCTGGCGCGCCTTGTACAGCCGGTTGACCTGCTCGACCGTCACGCCGGCCCCGGCGGCAATGCGGCGGCGGCGGCTGCCATTGACGATTCCCGGCTCGCGGCGCTCCTGCGGCGTCATCGACTGGATGATGGCCTGATGGCGGTCCAGCTCCTCCTCACCGCCGACGTTGCCCGGCATCGACGCCATCGACGGCATGCCCGGCAGCATGCCCATCAGCTTGCTGGCGCCGCCCATCCGCCGCGTACGCTGGATCTGCTCGCTGTAGTCGACAAAATTCATTTGGCCCTTGGCCATCTTGTCCAATTCCTGCAGCGCCTCCTTTTCGTCCATTTCCTCCTTCGCTTTTTCCACCAGCGTCTCTACGTCGCCCATGCCGACGATGCGCGAGGCGACTCGGGAGGGGTGAAACACCTCCAGGTCCTCGATGCCTTCCCCCACGCCGGCGTACAGAATCGGCTGCCCCGTAACCGCCCGCATCGACAGCGCCGCGCCCCCGCGTCCGTCGCCGTCCAGCCGCGTCAGCACCACCCCCGTCAGGCCAAGCGCGTCGTGAAACCCCTGCGCCACCTCCACCGCCGACTGGCCGGTAAGGCTGTCGGCCACCAGCCAGATTTCGCCCGGCTGAGCCGCGTCGCGGATGGCGACGCACTCGGCCATCAGCTCCCCGTCCACCGCCATGCGCCCGGCGCTGTCCAGCAGCAGTAGGTCGTGCCTGCCTCTGGCGGCCTCCACGGCGCGCCTGGCGATGGCCGGCGGCTCCTCGCCCTCCTGGCGGTCCAGCACGGCAAGGCCGGCGCGCTCTCCCAGCGTCGCCAGCTGCTCCATGGCGGCCGGGCGGCGGGTGTCGAGCGAGGCCAGCATCACGGAGCGCTTGCCGCCAGCGGCATGCCAGCGGCCAAGCTTGGCGGCGGTGGTGGTTTTGCCCGATCCCTGCAGCCCCACCAGCAACACCACCGCCGGATTGCCGCGCAGCTTGGGCTCGGCCGATTCGCCCAGCGCCTCGGCCAGCGCCTCCTGGACAATGTGCGCTACCTGCTGGCCAGGAGTAACCGAGGACAGCACCTCCTGTCCCACCGCCCGTACGCGCGCCTTCTCCACAAGGTTGCGGGCAACCGGCAGGGCGACGTCCGCCTCCAGCAGCGCCCGGCGCACCTCGCCCAGGGCGTTGTCGACGTCCGCCTCGCTGAGGGAACCGCGCCCCCGCAGGCCGTCAAAGACCGCGCGAAGCCGCCCGGTTAGCGCGTCAAACATCCGTCTCAGGCCTCCAGTGGCCGCGTTTTCCGTTCGCGGATGGGCAAATGGGCAACCGCCGAGAGCGCGCCCAGAAATATGGCGGCCCACCAGGCGGCGTCGTAGGAGCCGGTGCGGTCATAGGTCCAGCCGCCAAACCAGGCGCCGAGAAAGCCGCCCAGCTGATGGCCCAGAAACACCAGCCCGTAGAGGGTGGCGAGAAAGCGCGGCCCATGCAAATAGGCGATGAGATGGATGGTCAGCGGCACCGTCGCCAGCCACACCAGACCCGCCGCCACCGCGAACAGCATCACCGTCACCGGATTGGCCGGCACGGCCAGAAACGCCAGCACCAGGACGGCGCGCACGGCGTAGATGCCTGACAGCACGTGCTTCTTGAGCATCCGCGTGCCAAGCTCGCCGGCGATGAGAACGCCGATGATGTTGCCGAGGCCGATGACGCCCAAAGCCCAGGACCCCAGCGCCGCCGAGCCGCAGACCTCCGTTACGTAGGCGGGCAGATGGGCACCTATGAACGAGACGTGGAAGCCGCAGGTGAAGAAGCCGAGCGTCAGCAGCCAGAAGCTGGCGTCGGTGCTGGCGCGTCCCACCGCCTTGCCAAGCGAGCCGCCGCCAGCTTCGTCCTCCTGAGGGCGTGCGCGCAGAAAGGGAACGCAGATGAACATCAGCAGCGAGGCGGCGGCAAGCATCAGCAGGGCGCCGCTCCAGCCAAAGCCCGCCTCCAGCTGGCGGGAGAGGGGAACGATGGCGAACTGTCCGAAGGAACCCGCCGCCGAAGTCACCGCCAGCACCCGGCTGCGTTTTTCCTCGGGCACCGAGCGGCCAACGATGGCCAGCACCAGGCCAAAGCCGGTGCCGGCGCAGCCCAGGCCCACAAGCAGGCCCGTACCCAGATGCTGGGCGCCGGGAGTCATGCCGTGGGCGGCCAGAAAGAGGCCAACCGTGTAGCAGCCGACGCCAAGCAGCAGGGAGCGGCGCTCACCGAAGCGGTCCGCTAGGGCGCCGAAGATTGGACCGCCCAAGCCCCAGGCGACGCTTTGGATGGCAAGGGAAAGCGAGAAAGTCTCCCGCGGCCAGGCCATCGCCTCCGTGATGGGCTGCAGGAACACCCCGAAGCTGGAGCGGAAGCCGAAGGACAGGGCCAGCACGGCCATGCCGCCGAGGATCACCGGCAGGGCGCTGCGGTCGAGGCGGGTAGCGGATTGCGTGGTCATGAGCGAATCGGTTAGAAGCCTTGAGCAGCCGGACTCCGACGCGGCAAGGCAAAAGCGTGGGCGCTGTGCTGCGGTAGAGTAGCGCCAATTGCTGGACTGTGAGGAAGGGGAAGCCACCGCATCCGCGCTTGGGGATGACGGCAATGGGGCTGCGCAAGCATTCTCTAGGCTGGTGCGGCAGTTGCGTGCCGTGTGGCAGGGCGGCTGAGCAGGAGGGAGCGCGTATGCTTGGTGCGCTGGCCATTCTCCGAAGAGCGACACCGGGGGAGCTATGTGTGCCGCTTCGCAGGGATTGACATTGGCCGAAATCGCGCTATACAAGTGTCAGCAATGCAAGGAGACACACCATGTCGCTAGCAACCGATATCGTGGGAACGCAACCGGTTCGCAGCCCTCGAGCTACCCTTGAGCAAGTGCTCAATGCGCCACCTGACAAGGTGGCAGAGATCATCTACGGCGAGCTCCACGTAATGACCAGGCCATCAACTGTGCATGGGTGGGCATTTTGTGGTCTTTACGAAGAGGTTTGCATACCATATAAATTTGATGAAGACAAGGGAGGTTGGAAGTTCCTGCCGGAACCGGTGCTGAAGCTCTCTGAGAACATTCTCCTTCCGGACATTGCGGGCTGGTACGAGCCTCAGGGCTTGATTGGCTTGAGCGTCAACGTTGTTACCGACGTACCGGACTGGGTGTGTGAGATACTTTCGCCTTCCACTCGGCATTTGGACCTTGGCTCGAAGCGGGACATCTATGCGAAGCACGGAGTGGGACATCTCTGGCTGGTCGACCCGCAATCCCAAAGCGTAGAGGCGTTCGAGCATAAGGATGGAGACTTTGTGAGTGTCGGCTCCGTATCTGAAAAGGGTTCGGTGTCTCTTCCGCCGTTCGAGGGCGTCTCGTTTCCACTCAGCCTGCTTTGGGCGTAGACCGGATGGTGCCTTACTGCCTGTAGAAATGGGGATTAGGGGCTGTGGTCGCTATTTCGCGGGGTTGACATTGGCCAAATCCGCGCGATACAAGCGCCGGCAGAGCAGGAAGACACGCTATGTCACTAGCAACCGACACCGTGGGCACGCAACCGGTTCGCGGTCCCCGTGCTGCCCTTGAGCAAGTGCTCAATGCGCCACGTGACAAGTTGGCGCAGATCATCTATGGCAAGCTCCACGTAATGACCAGACCATCGACTGTGCATGGAAAGGCAGCTTTCGGTGTTCACGGATTTGTTTGCATGCCCTATGAATATGATGAAGATAAGGGAGGCTGGAATTTCTTGCCGGAACCGGTGCTGCAGCTCTCTGAGAACATTCTCGTTCCGGACATTGCGGGCTGGTACGAGCCTCAGGGCTTGATTGGTTTGAGCGTCAACGTTGTTTCCGACGTGCCGGACTGGGTGTGTGAGGTACTGTCGCCTTCCACACGGCATTTGGACATTGGCTCGAAGCGGGACATTTATGCGAAGCAAGGAGTGGGACATCTCTGGCTGGTCGACCCGCAATCCCGAAATGTGGAGGCGTTCGAGCATAAGAATGGAGACTTTGTGAGTGCAGGCTCCGTATCTGAAGAGGGTCCGGTGTCTCTTCCACCGTTTGAGGCCGTCTCGTTTCCGCTCAAATTTCTTTGGGAGTAAGCCAGAACGCGTGAAGCCAGTGTTGCCAATAATGACTGTAGGAGTCGAGTCCGGCCTGGTTGTGGCCGCCGCTTCGCAGGGTTGAAATTGGCCGCAACCGTGCGATGCAAGTGTTCGCTGTACAGAGAAACGTCCCATGTCCCCAGCTACCGAAACTTTGAGCGTTCAGCCAGCCCGCGCCCCTCAAACTGCCATCGAGCAAGCACTCAATGCGCCACGTGGCACGGTTGTAGAGGTCATTGACGGCAAGCTTTGCGAAACAGACTGGCCAACGCCTCTGCATGGGAGGGCATTATTGAATTTCATCCGATGGGTCGCCTCGCCCTATGAATATAACGAGGACAAGGAAGACTGGAAGTTCTTGCCAAGGCCGACGCTGCAGTTCTCCGAAGACCTGCTCATTCCGAATATTGCGGGTTGGCGCGAACCTTGGGAACCGGATGACTGGAGTGCCTGCATCGTTTCCGACGTGCCGGACTGGTTATGCGAGATACTGTCGCCTTCCACCCGTCCGCTGGTTCTTGGCCCCAAGCGGGGCATCTATGCGAAACACGGAGTGGGACATCTCTGGTTGATCGACTCGCAATCCCGAAGCGTAGAAGCATTCGAGCAGAAGGACGGGGAGTTTGTGAGTGTTGGCTCCGTGTCTAATCAAGGCCTGGTGTCTCTGCCACCGTTCGATGCCGTCTCGTTTCCACTCAGATTTCTTTGGAAGTAGGTAAGAACAAATCTAGTCATTTCAAGACTACATGCTGGAAAATCTGGATAGAAGGAGATGAGCAGCCCGTATCATACAGAATGCCCTGCCACAGCACCACTGGAATAGCTTGATTGATGTGTGGTGTCTTTGTGCAGCCTCTCGCCAGCAATCTCCCTTCCAAATTCGCTATCAAGACCGAATTCCGTGCAGCCGCAGATCGCAGAGTACTCCGGCTCCTCAGAAATGTCGGTAAGGTGGTTGGCGTCGGAAAGCACGCTTGCCTGCTCGTATTCCGTAACACCGGTTATAAGGCAAAACCGGATACTGTCGTCCTCAGTCTTTAATGTAGAGTACAGGCTTTGCAGCGTTTCCCTGTTCTTTCGCGCAATTTCCGGGCTGTCAATGGCGGAGAGTATGGGCTTGTCATACTCGTCGACAAGTACGACCACCGGCTGTCCAGTCCTGTTCTTGAGGCGGCGAATGATCTCACTGAAACGGTATTCCAACGTGGTGGCCCCTGGAAATATACTCGCCAGACTTGCAACACGCTGAACAGCTCGTCGATACACGGCCATCCAAAAATTTCTTTCTGCCTCCAATTCAGCCCGATTAAGAATCTCAAATATTCTCCTTTTGAGGACACCCCGCTCAGAATATTCGCCAGCGCCAAAGTCAAGCCGAAGGACAGGGTAGCGCACCGACCAGTCCCACTCTCCATGAATCGCCAGCCCCCTGAACAGCTTCTCGTTGCCCTCAAACAGCTCCTTGAGGGTGTCGACAAACAGGCTTTTGCCAAACCGCCTTGGGCGAGAAAGGAAGAACCTCCGCCCGCGATTCACCAGCATCGCGGCGTAGCCTGTCTTGTCGACATAGCGGAGTCCATTCTCACGAATCGTTCGAAAAGACTGTATGCCAGTGGGCAGCGTTTCCATCGCCAATCTCCGTTCTCCATCCCCGCAGTCGAACCGGCCAGCACGTCGCGCTGGCAGGCTAACGGCTTCCAGCCAGATTGATCGATCTCCTGTCGGCCGTTGCTCACGAAATTTTCCGTCGCGAAGCCGGTCCCGTACCAATCGAGCTGCCAACAACAATACACACCCCCACGCCTCTGTCAAGCCCTCTCCCATCTGGCTTCCTCTGCAAGACCGTTGGCATCCTCTGCCGCCACCTCGCTGCCGAACAGTCCAACCACACAGCTGATACACCCGCACATAGCAGCGGTCCAACCGCGTACATCTATGGCACGCGCAAGCGAGTCCGCCGCAATCCCAGTTCTAGCAGGACGGATACCCAAGAACACTCGATGGCCCGTATCGGCAAGCCGCTGAACAGATTTTGCTAGTATGCGCCCGTTTCCCATGGCCTCCGTGCCAGCGAAACAGCGCGCCATCCGGGTTGTAACGGTCCATGCCACCACCGCCCCGCTCCACCACCACCGTCTCCGGCAGCGTCGAGCGGGTGACCTTCCACAACCCCGACAACGGCTTCGCCGTGCTGCGGGTCAAGCTGCGCGGGCGGAAGGTCCCCGAAACCGTGATCGGCAACGCCCCCACCGTCAACGCTGGCGAGTGGATCCGGGCGGAGGGCGAGTGGGTGCGCGACGCGGTGCATGGCCTTCAGTTCCGCGCCGCCACTCTTGCCGTCACGCCTCCCACCACCAGCGAGGGCATCCAGAAGTACCTGGCCTCCGGCATGGTCCATGGCATCGGCCCGGTCTACGCCAAGCGGCTGGTGCAGAAATTCGGGGAGGAGGTGTTCGACGTCATCGAAAAGACCCCGGCCCGCCTGCTGGAGATTGATGGCATCGGCATGGTGCGCTCCCACCGCATCATCAGCGCCTGGTCCGAGCACAAGGCCATCCGTGAGGTAATGCTGTTCCTGCACAGCCATGGAGTCGGCTCGGCCAACGCCACCCGCATCTACCGCGCCTACGGCGACCGGGCCATCTCCGTCATGACGGAAAACCCCTACCGGCTTGCCCGCGACATCCGCGGCATCGGCTTCAAAACCGCCGACGCCATCGCCGGCCGGCTCGGCATCGAGGCCACCGCCATGGCCCGGATACGGGCGGGAGTGGTCTACGCCCTCAACGAGGCGCAGAGAGAAGGACACTGCGGCCTGCCGGACGACGAGCTGATCGCCCTCGCCACCAAACTGCTTGCGGCGCGGGACGTCGAGATACCGGTCGATCTTGTGCGCGACGCCATCACCGCCGAGCTCGAAGCCCGCACCATCACCGAGGACACCATCGAGGACCGCGACTGCGTGTTTCAGGCCGTGCTCTACCGTGCCGAGTCCACCGTCGCCGAGACCCTGCTGCGGCGCCGCCGCGGACCTCCGCCATGGAAGGAAATCGACGTCAGCCGCGCCATCCAGTGGGTTGGCGAAAAAACCGGCCTTGACCTGGCGCCAAGCCAGGCGGAGGCTGTGCGCACCGCGGTGACGTCGCGGGCGACGGTCATCACCGGCGGCCCCGGCGTGGGCAAGACCACCATCGTCAACGCAGTGCTGCGCATCCTCGAGGCCAAGAAGGTGTCAATCGCCCTGTGTGCGCCGACGGGCCGCGCCGCCAAGCGCCTCTCCCAGACCACCGGCCGGGACGCCCGCACCATCCACCGCCTGCTGGAAATCGATCCGTCCAACGGAGTCTTCCGGCGCAACCCCGACAATCCCCTTGAGTGCGACCTGCTCGTGGCGGACGAGATGTCGATGGTGGACGTGCCGCTGGCCCAGGCGCTGCTCCGGGCGCTGCCGCCGCGGGCGGCCCTGCTGCTGGTGGGCGACGTCGACCAGCTGCCGTCGGTAGGACCCGGCCAGGTGCTGCGGGACATCATCGACGCCGGCGTGCTGCCGGTGGTGCGCCTGACCGAGGTGTTTCGCCAGGCGGCCGAAAGCAGGATCATCGTCAACGCCCACCGCATCAACGCCGGCAGGCTGCCCAGCCTCGAAACGCCATCGGGCGATTCGGACTTCTTCTTCGTGGAAACGGACGAGCCGGAGCAGGCGGTGCGCTGGACGCGGCAGCTGGTGGCCACCCGCATCCCCCAGCGGTTCAAGCTGGACCCCGTGCGCGACATTCAGGTGCTGTGTCCCATGAACCGCGGCAAGGCCGGCGCTCTCGCCCTCAATCTGACGCTGCAGGAGGCGCTGAACCCGGCGGGCGACAGCGCCATCGAGCGCTACGGATGGATCTTTGCGCCGGGCGACAAGGTGATGCAGACCGAAAACGACTATGACCGGGGGGTGTACAACGGCGATATCGGCTTCATCCAGAAGGTGGACCGCGAGGCCGGCGAAGCGACCATCGACTTCGACGGCAGGCCGGTGGAGTATACGTTTTCGGACCTTGACGCCGTCATGCCCGCCTACGCGACCACCATCCACAAAAGCCAGGGCAGCGAGTATCCGGCGGTGGTGATCCCCATGCTGACCCAGCACTTTGTCATGCTTCAGCGCAACCTCCTGTACACGGCCGTAACGCGGGCGCGCCGCCTGGCCGTGCTGGTCGGGCAGCGCAAGGCCGTAGAAATTGCCGTACGCAACGCCGCCGCCCGGCGGCGCTGGACCAAACTGCGGGAGTGGCTGGTGGAAAGCGCTACCCGCTCCGAATCAGCGGACTCTGGCGACGCGCTGCCGCTGGACGGGCCGGACGGCGGCTTGCACGAGTCCCGCTGACCATGGTCGAGACTGCCATCGGCCGCTATCGGCGGCTTGTGCGCGAGAACGCGCTGCGCGACGACGACGCCCAGCGCGCGGCGGCCGAGAAGCTGCAGATGGTGGAGGCGCGGCTGGTGGCGGCGGACAATACCAGCGCCCTTGGCCGCTGGCTGCGATTCTCTCCGGCCAGGCCTGAAGCCGGCGGACTGTATCTGTACGGCGACGTAGGCCGGGGCAAGTCGATGCTGATGGACATCTTCTACGACACGGTACCCATCGAGGACAAGCGAAGGGTGCACTTCCACGCGTTCATGCAGGAGGTCCACGCCGGAATCCGCGCCGCCCGCGAGCGGGACGCCGGCGAGCCGGTGCAGCAGGTGGCCAAAGCGCTGGCCAAGGGGCTGCGCCTGCTGTGCTTCGACGAGTTTCAGGTGGACAACATCACCGACGCCATGATTCTGGGGCCTTTGTTCGAGGCGCTGCTCGACGCGGGCGTCACCATCGTGCTGACCGCCAACCTGCCCCCCGAAGAGCAGTACCGCGACGGCCTCAACCGGGCGCTGTTCGTGCCGTTCATCAAGCTCCTGCATGACCGACTCGACCTGCACCAGCTGGAGGGACCGCGCGACTACCGTGTAGGCGGCGCCCATGGCGACGTGTACTTCTCGCCGCTGGACGGAGAGGCGGCCGCGGCTATGGACGCCGCATGGAAGGAGGCGACGGGCGGCAAGGAAGAACCCGTCGACCTGACGGTGCAGGGCCGCACGCTGCGGATACCGCGGACTGCGGGAAAACTGGCGAGAATGGACTTCGAGGCGCTGTGCGGCAAGCCGCTGGGGTCCGCCGACTATCTGGCCGTCGCCAGGAGGTTTGAGGCACTGTTCATCGATGGAATCCCCAAACTGCCTCCGGAGCGGCAGAACGAGGCCCGCCGTCTAGTGATCCTCGTCGACGCCCTGTACGAAGCGGGAAGAACGCTGGTCTGCTCCGCCGACGGCCAGCCGGACGAGATCTATCCCGAGGGGTGGGGAAAGGAGGAGTTTGCCCGAACGGCCAGCCGCCTGCACGAGATGCGCGGGAAGGAATGGCGGCAGAATACGTAAAGTGCCAGTCTTGCAGACACTACTGACACGCCGTGTCAGCCGGAAAGAGAGGTGAAAATATAGTAAAGGGCACTCCCGAAAGTACCGCCAACTATGCCAAGGACCGCTACCAAGGCTCCGACTAGCCACCTTAAGGTCCTAGTATCGCTGTCTCTTATGGCATCTTTCATGGCATCCTTGCTGTCTCTTATGTCATCTTTCAAGGAATCTCTAAGGTCCGGAATGGTCTTGGTCTCGACATTGCGCAGTCTGTCATCCATCTTCTCTACAAGGTTCTTCAGACTCGTGACAACAGCGGACAGCTCTCGGACAGAAGTGTCCAGCCTATCAACAGTATCGGCCAACTTCGCAAACTCGTCCCTCTTGACGGAGTGTTCAGTCAGCACCGTATCGAACTCTTTCGCCACGCTGTCCGCTGCCGCCTCCGTCATGCCCGCCTGCCGAAACCGGCCTGCAGCCTCGCGGTAGTTGTAGGTCTTGCGCTGCCTGTCTGCCATAGCCATTGCTCTTCTCCCTGTTCGCCGCACGGAGCCAATCTCCGCTGCGTTACTCTGTGCGCCTTCCGCCTCCAGCGGAGTGGCAGCCACATGTACAGCGCATAGTACCACTCTGGCTGTCTGCTGTCAAGCCCTTGCCAAGCACCCCGGCAGACAGCTGCCCCAGCAGGTCCACAGGATGAAGGCGCAAGGACTCCAGACTCCCTATGGTAAGGTCCGCCCGTCAGACTTCCAGCGGTTTCTGACTTGGCCAAGCCGGTCCTGAAGACCCGCCCTGCGCCTGTCTCCTGTTTCGGGGACACCTTGTCCGCGGCGCAGTCGCTTCTGTCCCGCATGGCCGCAATGCGTTCTGAGGGAAGAGCACTGGCCTGCCTACGGCCAGCCGGACGACGAGGTCTACTCTGAGGGGTGGGCAGGAGGAGTTTGCCCGAACGGCCAGCCGTCTGCACGAGATGCGCGGGAAGAAATGGAGGCAGAATACGTAGGGTGCCAATCTTGCAGATGCTGCTGACGCGTCGTGTCAGCCGGGAGATGCGTTGGCAATCTCGCGAAGGGTAGCCCAGAAAAGCCCCCCAACCATGCTGAAAAACACCAGCATGGATCCGAGCTGCCACTTCAAGTTGTTGTGGTCGCCATCCTTTATTGCGGTTAGCAGGCGAAGCTCCATAGCGGGAAGGGTCTCGCCCTCCACTTTGCGCAATCTGTCATCCATCTTCTCCATCCGCTGATCCATCTTCTCTACAAGGTTCTTCAGACTCGTGACAACAGCGGACAGCTCTCGAACAGAAGTGTCCAGCCTATCAACAGTATCGGCCAACCTCGCAAACTCGTCCCTCTTGACGGAGTGTTCAGTCAGCACCGTATCGAACTCTTTCGCCACGCTGTCCGCTGCCGCCTCCGTCATGCCCGCCTGCCGAAACCGGCCTGCAGCCTCGCGGTAGTCGTAGGTTTTGCGCTGCCTGTCTGCCATAGCCATTGCTCTTCTCCCTGTTCGCCGCACGGAGCCAATCCTCACTGCGTTACTCTGTGCGCCTTCCGCCTCCAGCGGAGTGGCAGCCACATGTACAGTGCATAGTACCACTCTGGCTGTCGGCTGTCAAGCCCTTGCCAAACACCCCGTCAGACTGCTGCCTCAGCAGGTCCACAGGATGAAGGCGCAAGGTCACCAGCCTTCCTGTGGCAAGGTTCTTCCGTTAGACTTCCAGTTGAATCTGGGCTCTACCAAGCCAGCTGAAGACCCGCCTTGCGCCTGCCTCCAGTTCTGGGGGGCCCTGTCCACGGTGCAGCCGCTTCTGGTTCGCTTGACCAGAGTGCGTTCTGAGGGATGGTCGCTGGTCTGCTCAGCCAGCGGCCAGCCGGACGAGATCTACCCCGAAAGGCGGAGTTTGACCGAACCGCATGCCCCCTGCACGAGATGCGCGGAACAGAATGGCGACCGAATCTTCAGGAAGCCAACATTGCAGATGCTCCCGCCTCGCCCGATCAGCCAGTGGCAGCAAGGTAGAAAAGGTAAGTGAAACCCGCGGATATGCCGCTAAACGCGATAAAAATTGCTAGCACGGTCGTTATTATCCATTTAATGGCCTTAATGTCGCCTTCAACTATGGCCACCTTAAGGTCAGGAATGGCCTCGTTCTCCACCTTACGCAATCTTTCATCCATCTTCTCTACCTGCTCCTTCAGCCCCTTGACCAAAGCAATCAGCTCATCAAATTTGTCTATGAGCCTATCATACTCGTCCCCACTGACGGTATGTTCAGCCATTGCCATATCGATCTCTTGCGCCACGCTGTCCGCTGCCGCCTCCGACATACCCGCCTGCCGAAACCGGCCTGCGGCCCCTCGGTAGTCGTAGGTCTTGCGTTGCCTGTCTGCCATAGCCATTGCTTCTACTCCCTGTTCGCGCGTGGAGCCAATCCCCGTTGCGCCACTCTGTGCGCCTTCCGCCTCCAGCGGAGTAGTACCTGCACACGGCGCATCAGTACCACAACCGGCTGTCGGCTGCCAAGCCCTGCCTAGTACCCACAATTCGGTTACTTGACAATCAGCGCCGGACCATGTCCAATGCCCGGCATCATGTTTACACAAAACCAGATCCTTCGGACGCTCAGCGCCCCCGAAAGCCAGGCCCTGCTTGAGCTTGC
>CAZPIN010000202.1:0-20080 GCA_964586735.1 uncultured Rhodobacterales bacterium
TTTCGACCTTCCTGGCCATGCTCGATACCTCTTGATGCTGCGCGGCTTTGTGCCGCTTTGTGGACCAGAAGATGCCCTCTGGCGACCAAGAGGATGCCCGGTCGATAAGAGTGTGTCAATAGCGTCCAGCCCCTGGTATAAGTGCAAGGATAACTCCATTTGGATTGGGGAAACAATGGTGTGGCCGCTGAGCGGACCAGCACCGCATCCAAACTTGGACATGCCTACAAATATTAAAGATATTTATAAAGAAGCCAACACTATAGCAAACTATTCGCATCGAGGCGCTGCCGCATTGTTGCGCTTGGCAATTCAAACTATTTGCAATGACATGAACGCTAAAGGAAATGATCTTTCTCAGCAAATCGATTTTCTTGTGAAGAGTCAAGGGCTGCGCCCTCAGATTCACCAGGCATTACATGCAGTAAGAATTGTAGGTAACGATCAAGTACATCCCGGAATGATTGATTTACAGGATAATCAACTTATAATGTTGGGTTTGTTCAAAATGGTTAATTTAATCGTTGAAGATATATTCACCAAGCCGAGAGAAACCAAAGAATTTTTGGACGGACTCCCAGAGAAGCACAAAGAGAAAATTCGAAAGCGTACATCCGCTACATCCAATGACTGATTGATATTTTCCTGTCCCGAAGTAGTATGTCAGTAATTTTCTTCCCCTCAAATACGTAATATTCGAGCGCTCCCCAAGAACGACTACCCGCATAAACCGCATAGAAGATACTATGTGAAAACAGGCTCAATTTTCAGATGGGGCATTTTTCCATTTTACTAGAGAAGCGGACTTTGGGTCAAAATAATAGTCGGTAATCGACCTGTCCCGAATCCGATCTACCGCCTCTGCTATAATGAAATCTGGAACAATGAACCACTCGCGTGGTTTTACGAAATTACCGAAGCGATCTGGTATTGGCTTTTCAAACCGAACATGTGAAAAAAACTTGTGGATAATTTTTTCAATTTTCTTGTGGTCGACGTCAAATAATTCAAAATCGGTCACCCATTCAATACTGGCCATCAAGTAGGTTGGCTGTAAATGCGCGCCACCAAGCCGTTTTCGAATATCTGTGGTAGTAACACCAATTTTGTGAAGTACATCCCGAATGGCGACAATTTCCGGGTCAGTAGAGTTACTACGCAGCACATAGACAATTGCCCTGGGAACTTCACCCTCCTCCTTCCAGTCTCCAAGAAACGCCCCCGCGATTGGTTCGCTGATCCTACGGCCTGCTTCGTCCTTGAGCAACCCCTTCTGCAAAGAACGCAATAGCATATTGTTTTCTGTGCCATTGTCGAATATAACTCTCAGTCTTGCATCGTTACGCCTGTGCTTTGTGTGAATGGTTTCACCCACACTATCCACGTATGCGATTTGACCACCAAGAACGAAGAACCTTCCCTCAACGATGTCAGCTTTCTTCTCGAACCGATATGATTTCCGAACACCTGACTCAAGATCCTTCTTTACGTCTTCAAACTTCTTACGGAAGGATGCAAAATCTTTGCACGGCCTTCTAGTCGCAATCTCCTCAGCCGCTTCCCGGTCTTCACTTGAACGGACATGGCGAAGGTCGAATATATCTTCAACCGTCTCATCAGTACCCAACATCTCCACAATCTGCTCGTCTGTCAGATCATCGGTAGTAGACCTGTCCATGGGAGCGCGGTCTAAAAGACTCGCATGATCCAACGGACCAAGCAATGACTTGGACTCATCCAAACCACGAATGTGGTTGAGCCGAACGGCAAGCATACGCTCATGGACGTCCCTGCCCACCTGGGACTGCGGTAGCCCACCCATGCGCTCTACAAATTGCTGGATCTCGTCGAAACCAGCAACCATGTGCGCTGCGCGATAGTTCTGCTCTGGCTCCATGTCAAGGCCATCCTCACCCAATGCCTTGAGTATGGCCTCATGTTCTTCGGTGTACTCATTCTTCATCGATCGCTCTCCTCTTCATTCGCTTGAGAAATGCTACTGCGTCGGCCAAACGGCGCTCATACGGGTCATCTGACCGCGCAGAAGGTTTTTCACCGCTGTCGTTGAAGAAATCTAACGCTCGCCGTGCGTACTCTGTTGCTTCCTCAACCGTAAGATTAAGTTTCTTAAACTGAATTTCCTCGTGTATCGCCAGTAGCGCTTCCTCGCTGATGGTCTTTGAGAGTACAGCGTACGACGACTCAAATGGGTCGATCTTTTGAATGAGGTCGATGTTGAGATCTCTGACGTCTAGTGTATATCGACGTATTCCTCTTACAAACGCAGTGTTTCCCGATTCTTTGTCGTCTTCCTCACTTTCCGGCTTGCTTTGTTTTGCAACCCGGACAATATTTAGCGCCGCAACAGCATGTTCCTGAATTGCTTCCCGATTTTCTTTGCTGAAATTTGGGTACTTTGCGTCTACTACTCGCCCCATGTGCACCAGTGCCAATTCCTCTGGAAAAGTCTCTTCGTCCAGAATACCGCGTTCTACCGCATCCTTATTCTGCAGGAACGCAGCTACAACTTCATTAAGATCCTGCTCACATACTCGTTGGGCCTCTCGAGTCGTTGGTTGCTTCAAGTTTCTAACTTCTACCTGAAGCACTCCTGTCGTTGAATTAAAACCAATGTTACATTCATCTTTCCTATATCCTGCTTCACCATAGTCAAACCCCTCTTCTGGCACGCTATCTGGTAACTTCGTTGTAAACTTGAATCTTGGTGCTAGAACTTGCTCCATAAGCAGGCTTGCGGCAATCGCCTTTAACGTGTCATTGACAGCTTCGGTTACCTTCTTCTCACTTGTGTCCGGCTCGGCGAGGAGGTTTGTGAACATTGTACTGATTTTACCTGGAGCGTCCCTGGTTGCGCGCCCTATGATTTGGACAATCTCAGTCAGGCTCGCTCTGTAGCCTACAGTCAAGGCGTGTTCGCACCAAATCCAATCAAACCCCTCTTTTGCCATGCCCAATGCTATGATTACGTCGACGTAATCACGGTCCTCCATACGGACAGGGTTACGGAGCGACGCAGCAACTCTTTCCCTAGTCGCTGCATCATCGTCAACCAGATCGGCAACTCTAAGCACTTTCCCATCCACCATTTCAATCAGCTGAAATCCAGTATCTGGATCTATCCCTTTGAACTTGCCAACCAATGCCAAAATGTCTTCAACCTCGCGAATTTTGTGCTTTACTGCCTCCCGAGAATTTACACTTGGGATATGTATGATGGTTTTCAGTCTTGGGTTGAATACCTTTGCAATCGACTCTGTATATGGTCCCGTGTAGAATCGGTGATCAATATTGAGGTACTTCAGGTACTTGTAGCCATTGAGCTGTTCATAGTACGTATATGTTACAGTTTCGAATTTTGCCTCATCATTGGGGTCGAGTATTGGCTCCGCATCCCCTCGGAAGTACGAGCCAGTCATTGCAACTATGTGAGTTTTGTCTCGGTCAATAATCTCGGTCAACTGTGAACCCAGCTTATTTTCAGTATCAGATGAGACGTGATGAAATTCGTCCACCGCAATTAAGCGGTTGTCAAATGCATCGATACCAAATCGCTCTACGGCGAAACGAAACGTTGCGTGTGTACATAGCAGAATTCTATCCTCACTATTCAGAAATTCCCCAACTGACTGTACTTTACCGCGATCCGTCCCCGGTGAACCACAGAGATTCCATCGGGGTAAAACATTCCAATCTGCCCAAAATCCAAATTCAGATAGCGGTGCGTTGGTAAAACTGGATCCTATCGTACGTTCTGGAACAGCAATGATTGCTTGCTTCAACCCTTGTTTGTGAATCTTGTCTAGTGCAATGAACATGAGCGCTCTGCTTTTACCAGATGCCGGAGGGGACTTGATTAGAAGATACTGCTCACCGCGCTTATTGAAGGCTCTTTGCTGCATTGGTCGCATGCCTTGCTCGTTAGCCAAAAGCGATTCACCACTTCTGGCGCAGCGAATAGATGTAGGGTACTTCGACCTTGAGTGTAAAAAATCCGCCATGCGCTCATTTGCACCAAGCACATTGTGTATTTTGGGTGGTACGAGCTTACCGCGCAGAATTGCCTCCGCGCCAATCTCGGGAATATCCGAGTAGTCGATGCCCCCATCAATTGGGGGAGTTGGTGTCGCTTTGCGCATATCCTGCTCTCACAAGAAAGTTCTCTTCCTCGGTCGGGTTCGCTCTCCGTGCGCTGATGATCCTAGAATCGCCATTGCGCTCTGTGTGGATCACGCACAGTATTCTACCTCGAGCGTCCAATCCAATAGACGTATAGCGATATTCGCCATAGAGGTGCTCTGCGTCTACCTCGTCCGTTACACACTCGAATATAGTACGGGCTTCCTGGAAGTCAACCCCTTGTTTCGCAAGGTTCTTCCTGTTCTTCTCCTCATCCCACTGGTACATTCGCCCCTCCACCAGATGACACCGTTTCAGTGTACATCCTCAGTAGCTGCTCTAGCCGGTCCGAGTCGCTTCGAAAGCGGCGTCCCACATAGATGCTATCCACTACCTCTTCGTTCCGAGCATGTGCCCGTTGCAGGTTCTCCGGCATCTTCTTCGGATCATACAGCTCTGCAATGGTGGACGGGAAGTGTCTTTCTCTCGCCAACAAGATGTCTTCCGCACATGTTGTGAGCCTATCTTTGTTACCCTGAGTTAGAAACGGGACAGGAAAGGTATTCCAACCCAGTGTATTTGAGTATGAGTAATCTGACTTCAATCTGACGCAAACTGTCGCAATCCATACTTGATGTAACCTAGAAGCAATTAATGCCAAGCACCATAGATTGGAGGCATCCATTCCAAATGCTCTGTCTGTGTATATCGATCCTGGCCCTAGCAGTCCGACGGGAAGATAGTATCGATTGATTGAGCTCACTCTGGGTACAATTATTACATTTTCCTTTCCGGATTGATATCGCCCTACAGAAAACTTATGCGGTGTTGACGCGGCCTTGAATAGATGCTGATTCGATGACCCTTGACGATAGCTTCGAACTAACTCAATTCGTTCTCTAATTTGGGGAATGGCCATAGCCTCATCCAATTGATCATCGTCAACCCTGAGACAATACCGTACCTTTCCTCGAATAAACTCTTCAGATCCAAATATTCGATAAACAAATTTATTTCGCTGATCTTTGGAGATGTTTAAAGATTTTAACTCGTCCGCAGATAGCAATAAATTGTTTCCGTCACCTGGTCTTACGCCTCGAAACATTGAGGGAATGTCCGATAATGGTTCTCTATACTTACCAACAATGGTGTTTGGAGCTGCTGTGAGGTACGCATTTATACTTCTAACTTTATGGCCGTCAATATCTGAACCATCCTTATGCCAATACAGCACTCGTTGGACATTACGGATCTTTGACAATCCAACTATAACAACTGTCACCCCCGCAGATTTCCTTGCTAAATTTTTCCAAGAAAAGCTAGTGTAGGCAAATGCAATTTCATAACCAGTTGCAAAGATCGCGGGCCATAGCGTTGAAACCGCTTGTCCTTGACAAATGGAATTTGTAGAAACAAATGCAAATGCTGTTCTCTCAAATTGGCCATATTCCGCTGCTTTCATGAACCATGCAGAAACGTAATCAAGCGTTTTCCAATTACTTAGCTTGTGAGCAAACACACGCTTGAGATCGCTCTTTTGTTCTACAGACTGCCAGGCAGTCCCAAGATATGGTGGATTGCCACATATGTATGTTTCGCCACCCTCATTATCAAACTCCATTTCCATATTCTCGTGTGGCTCTTCAATCAAATTCACGGACCTGTACGCAACCTTTTTTCCCGTTGGGGGACAGATGTCAAGCCAATCGATTTGAAGTGCGTTACCGCAGATAATCCAGTTCTCTCTGCTCAGCGGAAGCAGTTCCTCGACCGCCGCTTGACTACCCCGGTATTGTACATTGCACTGATATTCCGCAATAATCAACGCTAACCGTGCAATTTCAGATGGAAAGCTGTTTATTTCAATGCCTCTAAAATTGGTGAGTGGTATTTCGGACAACCTACTCTCCTCACCTCTGTTTTTGTTGATTTCGTACTCGATTTCTCGCATAGCTTTATATGCAATTACGAGAAAATTACCAGATCCACAAGCTGGATCGAAAACACGAATACGAGACAAGCGCTTGCGCAGATTCAGTAGTTTACGGGCGCTAGACCCAGCTTCGACCAGCTGTTTGCGCAAATCATCGAGAAACAGGGGTCGCAGCACTTTGAGTATATTGGACACGCTTGTATAGTGCATTCCGATTGATCCCCGCTCCTTCTCGTTCGCAACTGCCTGGATCATCGATCCAAAAATATCTGGATTGATCTTCTTCCAGTCTAGGCGACCAATGTGCGCTAGCATAGTTCGAGCACTCTTATTAAAACGTGGTATCTCAATGTCCTCCTCAAACAGTGCACCATTCACATACGGAAACCCTTTCGTCCGCCGGGGTATATCCGCAGCATCGCGATCACCGTATCTGGTGTTCATCGCTCGAAACATCTCGCTGATTCGCTCGTGGACGTCACTACCATCAGGAACGCTCATATCCTGCAGAGTACCCGTGAACATGTTCTCCTTATCAAAGATCTCGGTGTCCTCAGCGAAAAAGCAGAATATCAGTCTGGCCAGAAAGTGATTCATCTCCTCCCGTCGCTCTTCCTTGCCCCACTCCGGATTGACCTTCAGAAGCTCCAGATACAACTTATTCAGGCGCCCGGTAGCCTTGATGTCGAATGCGCTCTCACGAATCTGCCTTATGGTCTCAATGCCCGCGAGTGGCAAGAAGAACCCGAACTTGTCGGGCATTTCCTTGAAGGGACAGACGATGGTCTCGCCAGACTTCAGATCCTCCGCTTCGAGGTCGACGCCATCCGTGACCAGCAGAAACCGAGCCTTTGACTTCTCAGTTGCAGCACTACCGTGAAGCTTGGCGAGTCCTTGTGATACCTCTCCTCGATCACACGCGAGGATGTGGATGTAGGATGTCTGCAGGACACCTCCAATGTCCGAACGGTTGGTGACGCCTTGCCGGAGCCGCTTGATTGTCGTCTCCTTGTTGTCGAAGGCCGCCAGAAGGGCGAACGGGAATTCGTCCTTGTCAAATGGGGCTTCGGCAAGGGCTGCGACTGCCTCTTCGATTTCGACTGCGTTCACGGTACGTCTTGATGTCTGCTGGAGGGCTGCTGCCCAGGTGATCGATATAGTGTACCACGCTAGTCACTTGTTGTCAAGCCCTCCCACGGAAGCGGCGAGAGCGAACGGAGGAAGCGAGAGGCCGACTCTCCCTCCTAGGGCCAGCCTCCCTCTACCCGCATGAGAAGACAGCTGTAGACCGTAGCGCCCACTGATACCTGATTGCCATGTTGCAGAAGGTGACTCGCCTATCTCGCCGAAGAAACCCTTATTCCGTATGCCTCTTCGCCACCACCATGCCTGCACATCGGGTACTCTGCGGCAGCCGCTTACCCTCTACGCCTTCGGGCTCGCCGAGCGGCGGCCTGTTTCGGATTGTCTCGCTAAGGTACCGAGCTCCCCACGGCAGTTCCCCTAGGAGCCTGGATCGATATCACCTATTCCGCCCGGGCTGAGCGGAATCGAGCAGGCCGAAGCCATCATGGGAACGCGAAGCCGATTCGGACCGGAAGGCCGCAGTCAGCCACCGAATCTCCGGTAGCAACCAGCCTGCCTAGATGTACCGTATCGGACGTTTGGGAAGAACGTCGACCGATGATCGTGGGAGGAGAAGTGGCAGCCTGGGAGATATGGGAGCAGTGGTTGGCCTGGGGCACCCTTGCCGTGCGCCTGGTGGTCGCGGAGGTCATGCTGCCCGGCTACGTACTCCTCGGCTTCGGCATTACCGCCGGAATCATGGTTCTGCTCTTCGCAGCGCTACCACCGAGCCAGTGATGGGTAACGGAATCGCTGCCACGCACGCTTCGGGTGAACGAGGCAATGTCGCATGGGCTGGATTCTGGCGCGGGCAGTCCAAGGTCGTGAACAAGGACATCAACGACTGAGCGGCAAACGCCAGGCTGGCTAGTGTTCCAGTACCACCGCATAGGCAGGCAATCTATCGGTAGCCTTTCCCCTGACGGTGCGCTTCATAGTAGCGCTGGGGATGCTTTGCCAGTCTCGGTTCCACGGTTACGGCCTTTGAGAGTATGGCATATGGCGATTCAAATGGATCGGCTTTCTTTATCTGCTCGATGCTGAGGTTTCCAGCGAGCGACGCGCACTGCCGTATTCCAGTCAGCATAGTGGAGCTGTACGAGTCCTGCATGAATACTTTGTCATCTGGCCTGCAATGCTTGGCCGCCTGCACCAGATTCAAGGCGGCAATGGCATGATCCCGAATCGCTTCGCGATTTTCCTCGCTGAAGCTGGGGTACTTGATGGCAACCGCTTGCCCCATATAATCCAGCGCTATCTCCTCTGGAAACGCATCCTCGTCCATGACGCCGCATTCAACGGCCTTCGTGTTCTGCGCGAACGCGGCGACAACCTCAATTAAATCATATTCGCAGACTCGCTGCGCTTCTCGCGATGTTGGCTGCTTCAGGTTTTCCACTTCCACCTGCAGTACGCCGGTCTTCGCGTTGAATCCAACATTGCACTGGCTCGGAACATAGCCTGATTCGCCGTAGTCGAATTCCTCTTCGGGCGTACTTTCTGGAAGCTTCGTGGTGAACTTGAATCTTGGGGCGAGAATCTGGTCCATCAGCATGCATGCGGCGATGGCCTTCAGAGTCTCGTCCATTGCCTCGGCTATCCCCTTCACGCTTGTATCAGGCGCGGCAAGAAGAACATGCAATTTTGGATTGAAATTCTCCGGAGTGTCGCGGAACACTCTACCCATGACCTGTGCTGTCTCCGAGAGGCTTTCCCCTACGCCCAGCGTCAAAACACGTTCGCACCAGTTCCAGTCAAAATCTTCCCTGGCCATGCCAAAGGTGATGATTGCATCGACATAGTCTGGATCGTGCATGCGGACTCGATCTTGGAGCGATGCTACGGTCTTGTCCCGGTCCGCAGACGCATCGCCCGCCAAGTTGGCAACGCGCAGCAAATCGCCGTATTCAGTACATACCAATTGGAATCCTGTTTTTGGATCCGGCCCAATGTGGTCGCCAAGCGAAGCCAGTATGTCCTCGACATCGCGCATTCTTTCCCTCTTTGCCCCGCGAGAGTCCACGCCCGGTATGTGTATAACAGTTTTCAAATTTGCGCTATACGCATTGACAACCGCCTCTGCGCACGATCCCGTGTAAAACAGGCAGTCAATGTTCACATACTTCAGATGCCTGTAGCCATTGAGCTGCTCATAGTATGTGTGTGTCACCGTTTCAAACCGCGCCTCGTCGCTTGGCCTGAGAATCGGCTCCGCGCTGCCAAGGGCGCACGAGCCCGTCGTCGCGACAATATGGGACTTGCCCCTATCGATGAGTCCCGTCAATTGCGCTCCCAGACTGACTCCAGCGACAGATGGCCCGTGATACAGTTCGTCCACCGCAACAAGGCGATTGTCAAACGCTTCAGTCCCGTACTGCTTCATGGCGAGATAAAGGGCGGCGTGGGTACAGAGCAGAATTCTGTCTTCGCTGCCCAGAAAGTCTCCCATTGACCGCGCCTTGCTGTGATCGGCGCCTGGCGCGTCGCAAAGATTCCACCGGGGCAGCACTTTCCAGTCTGCCCAGAACCCGCACTCAGACAGCGACGCATCGGCGAAGCCTGTTCCCATTGCCCGTTCAGGAACGGCAACGATGGCCTGCCTCAGCCCCTGCCTGTAGATTTTGTCCAAAGCGATGTACGTCAGAGCTCTGCCTTTGCCAGACGCTGGAGGGGACTTGATCAGGAGATACTGCTCGCCACGCCTGTCATAGGCACGCTGCTGCATTGGACGCATGCCCAGCTTATTTTCCGAATGCGATTCGCCGCTTCGGGCGCAACGGATGGAAGTCGGGTAGGAACACATCGCATGCATGAAATCTGGCAAACGCCTATTGGCGCCAGGCACATTGGGAATCCTGGGCGGCATCCTCCTTGCCCGCATCATGGCTTCTTCGTCAATCTCGGGAATGTCCGAGAAGTCGATATCCTCATCGTCGTCGCGTGAGGTTCTGGTCACGAGCATCTCTGCTAGCCCCAGCAAGCCCCTCCGCTCAGACGGGCTCGCCCTTCGGGCGCCAATGATTCCTGTTTAGCCATTTCGTTCAGCGCGTATCGCGCTTAGCATTCTGCGGCCGCCTGTTCAGGGCCACCATGTCAGAGCATCAAGTTCACTATAGCAGAGTTTCCCGGCGGCGCAACCAGCGCCCGCCAACAGGCTCCCTCAGTCTTCCTTGGCCAGTCGGTCCATGCGGCGGGCCAGCGCTACGTCCCGTTCCGTGATGCCGCCAGCATCGTGGCTGCTCAGCGTCACCTCCACCCGCCCGTAGCAGTTGCACCACTCGGGATGATGGTTGGCCTTCTCGGCCGCCAGCGCCACCGCCGACATCCACTGCCAGGCGCGGACGAAACTGCCAAACTCATACGTCTTGCGCACCGCGTCCCGGTCTTCGACCGCCTGCCATCCCCGCTCCAGCAGCTCCTCCATGGCCGCCCTGCGCTCCTCGCCTTCCAGCGGTTTCCTTTCGCCCGCGCTCATGCGCTCTCCTCCCGGCCCTGCTTCCTGTAGGCGCGGCTTTGCAGCATGCGCTCCATCTGTACCATCGGCCGCTCCCTTTGCAGAAACTCCGCCACGCCTACCCGCAGGCCTGGGTCGACGATCCAGTGCAGTGAGTACGTCGGCGTCGGGCAGTATCCCCGCGGTGCCTTGTGCTCTCCGCCGGCGCCCGCCTCGACCCGCTTGAGGTCGCGGGCGATAGCGTATTCGATGGACTGGTAGTAGCACAGCTCGAAATGCATGAAGCGCACGTACTCCAGGCATCCCCAGTAGCGCCCGTACAGCGTGTCGGCACCGCGGAACGACAGCGAGCCCGCCACCGGCCGGCCGTCGATCTCGGCCAGATTGATCACAGCCGCGTGGCGCATGGTGGCGTGGATGCGCTCAAAGAAGTTCCGGTTGAGGTAGGGCATGCCCCATTTGCGCGATCCCGTGTCCTGGTAGAACGCCCAGACCGCGTCCCAGTGGTCGGGACGGATGTCGTCGCCTTCCAGCACGCTGATGCGCACTCCCGTATCGCGCAGCGACGCACGTTCGCGTCGTATCTGATGGCGGCGCTTGGACGAGAGGCTGGCGAGAAAGTCGTCGAAGTCCGCGTAGCCGGGATTGGTCCAGTGCAGCTGCGTGCCCTCGCGCTGCAGCATTCCCAGCTCGCCGCCAAGCCGCCACTCGTCCTCGCGGCAAAACGCCAGGTGCAGCGAGGACACCCCCATCTGGCCCGCGTACCGGCAGGCGCCCCGCAGCAGCGCACGGGCTACGCCAGCGCCCTCCTTGGTTCTCGCCACCAGCAGCCGCGGCCCTCCTACCGGCGTAAAGGGCACCGCCGCCTGCAGTTTCGGGTAGTAGTGGCCGCCAGCCGACTCGAAGGCGTATGCCCAGGACTGGTCAAAGATGTACTCGCCCATGCTGTGCGCCTTGAGATAGAGCGGCATTGCCCCCACCGCCTTGCCCGACGCGTCCGTCGCCAGCAGATGCATGGGCGACCAGCCCGTGCCGCCGCTGGCGGAGCCGCTGGACTCGACTGCGTCAAGAAACGCGTGGGCAAGAAACGGCGCGCCGATGCGGTCCGCCAGGCCGTCCCAGACCTGGGCAGGTATGTCGCGGATTGCCCGGCAGACCCGGATCTTGACGCCAGTCACGGGAGGTAACGCTCGAAAATCACGCCATCGACATGCCCCTGGAGCCTCGCCTGTTCCTCCTCGCAGCGCACGGTCCAGGCAAAGACCGGTACGCCGCCGATGCGCAGGCCCGCGGCTGTCGCGTTGGGCAGGTCGTCGGCCTTCCAGCTGAGGAAGTCATACCCCTCAAGCGGCATGGCGCCCTCGGGCAGGCCGTCGACGCCCCTAAGCACGAGGCCGCAGGGGACATTGGGCGCCAAGCGCGCCACATCGCGTACGGCATGAGGGTCGAAGGATTTGACGGCGGCGGGACCGTCATAGGCATCCATCAGGCCGGCCACGCGCCGAAACAGGGCCTCCCCGCCCGCGTCGCCGATTTTCATCTCCAGCAGCAAGGGCACCCGTCCGTCCACCATCTCCAGCACGTCGGCCAGACGCGGAATGCTGCCTCCGCCGCCGTCCAGATCCATGGCCGTCAGCGACGCCGCGTCATGGTTGATGACCAGACCGCTATGTTCAGTCATGCGGTCCAGTGTCTCGTCGTGAAACACCATGGCCTCGCCGCACGCAGAGATGCGAAGGTCCAGCTCGATTCCGTAGCCGACGGCAATCGCCCACCGAAACGCCTCGGGGGAATTTTCCGCCGCCCCCTCGTCGTCATGCAGGCCGCGGTGGGCGTAACGGACGCCGAAAAACGTCCCGCCCAGACTCGGCATTTGCGGTCAGTCGCCCGCCAGCTCGAAGAGGCCGGCCACCTCGACGGCAACGCCCATGGGCAGTGACGCCACGCCGACGGCAGCGCGGGTATGCGCGCCAGCCTCGCCGAAGGCTGCAGCCATCACCTCGGAGGCGCCGTTGACGACCTTGGGATGGTCTGTGAACTCCGGGGTGGCGTTGACGAAGCCCCGCAGCTCGACGCAGCCAGCCACGCGGTCAAGGTCGCCGTCGCAGAACGCGCGCAGCTGCGAGAGCATGTTGATGGCGCAGATCTGGGCGGCCTCCTTGCCCTGCTCGACGGTCAGGGTCTCGCCTAGCTTGCCATGCACTTCGCGGTTTCCGCCAATGGACACCTGGCCAGAGACGTGCACCATTCGTCCCGCGCGCCGGCACGGGACATACATGCCCGCTGGACTCGGCGCGGCGGGAAGCTCGATGCCCGCCTCCTTCAGCTTTTCCTCGATCTTGCCTGCCATGGTACTCCTCCGCGATGGCCCTTGCCGCGCAGACTACACTACGCAAGGGTGCGCGGCAGGGCAACGGGACAATGACGGCAGCCAGCGAACGCCCCGCCTCCGGGACCATTGACATCGAGAGCCTGAGCGCCTGGCTGGGCGAGACTCTGCCAGAAGCTGGGCCGCTGCGCGCCGCCACGCCGGTAGCCGGCGGCCAGTCCAATCCCACATTCCGCCTCGACTGCGAACATGCCGCGCTGGCGCTGCGCAAGCAGCCTCCGGGGCCCCTGCTGCCCTCGGCCCACCGAATCGACCGCGAGTGGAAGTTTCTGCGCGGGCTGTCGGCCGTCAAGCCGCCAAGCGTCCCGGTGCCCAGGCCCCTTGCATGGTGCGGCGACGCTTCCCTGCTGGGCACGCCGTTTTACGTGATGGCCTGGGTCGATGGGCACTGCTTCGCCACCCCCGCCCTCGACGGGCTGGATGCGGACACCCGCGGGTACGCCTACGGCGCGGCCTTCGAGACTCTGGCGGCGCTGCACGGTACGGACCCGGCGGCGGCCGGCCTTGAGGGCATGGGACGGCCGGAAGGGTTTACCGCCCGCCTCACCGCGCGCTGGTCGCAGCAGTACGAAGCCTCGGCTCACCGCGACATCGCGCCCATGAACGAGCTGATGCGCGAACTCGCGGCCTGGGACCCCGGACATGCTGTCGCCATCGTCCATGGCGACTACCGCATGGCGAACCTGATCTTTGCCCCCGACTGCAGCCGGATACTGGCCCTGGTGGACTGGGAGCTGGCATCGGTGGGCCATCCGATGACCGACCTGGCCTACGCCTGCGCTGGGTGGCGATGCGGACCGGACACGCCCGGTTTCGATGGCGTCAGCGGACTCGACCTTGAGGCTATGGGCATACCGTCGGAGCGCCAGGCGCTGGAGACGTATCGCGAGGCAGGCGGAGCCGATGTCCCCGGCGACTGGGAGATGTGGATGGCCCAGGCGCTGTTTCGCATGGCGGCCATAGCCCAGGGCATCTATCGCCGCGGCCTGCAGGGCCAGGCAAGTTCGCGTGACTGGGAAAGGTTTGGGCCTGCCGTGGAGGCTCTGGCTATGCTGGGCGTCGAGGCGCTGGAGAAAGGGCGGCACGCCGCCTGAACGGCGCTTTGGAGACGGCGACAGATCACGCAGTGCCGTCTTCGGCGCCATCAAAGAGACTCGGTTGCCTCAGCGGGCCAAGGTCGAGCCCGCCTCGCTGGCATGGTGGTCAGGTAGATGCTTCGACCTTGATGCGCTGGTTGGCAGTCCGGGCCATGGCGGCGTCTTTCTCGACGCCGCTGAACCTTCTCCCTTCGAGCAGCGCGGCGACGCCGGTGGATCCTGAACCTGCGAACGGGTCGAACACAAGGGCTCCTTTCGGCGAGAAGATGCGAATCAGATGCCGCAGAAGGTCCACCGGCTTGGCCGTAATGTGGCCGTACCTGTCCCTTGGCTTCCTTGCGGGAATGACCGTGCCGGGGAAACGGTCCGGGGCGATCAGTGGATTGGAGACGTCGATCAGTCCGGTGGACCAGCGGTCCCAGTTGTCCACGAACGTCCCCTCGCGGGGCGCCTGCGCCAGTATGATCGTTTCGTACTGCGGCTTCAGCTGCGGCGTCTTGCGTCCGCCGAGCTTGGCGATCAGCCGGTACTTCTCCTTCTGCGGCAAGTCGCTGCGGTGGACGAAATGATTCTGGCTGAACGCCTTCGCCTGGCCTTCGTATCTCCAGGCAAGGGTATCGCGAATCTCGAAGCCGGCGGTTTCTATCGCCATAGCCGCATGATGCGCAAGGCGGTTCTGCGAAAAGCAGAGAACGAATCCGCCGGGACGGACAATGCGTAGCCACTCATGCGTGATCGGCTCCAGAAACTCCCGCAGCCTTGGCCCCTGCGCGCTGTCGAACTTCATGCCTACCGGCAGAGATTTCACGACAGCACCTTTGCGGGCGCGCCGAAGCAGGGACTTGCGATTCCAGCTGTCGTCCATACCGTCGATGAAGTACGGCGGGTCGGTTACGATCAGGGACACGCTGTTGGCCTTCATATCGGGCATCGCAAGGCGGCAGTCCAGAGACTGCACCCAGACACCCTCGCCTTTGCCTTTGGCCGCTGGCCTCTTTCGTCTGGTTGCTGGCAGTTGCTGTACTTCCATGCCGTATCACCCTCCCCGTGCGACGTCGCTTGCCAGCAGCGGCAAGCGGTCTGGTCGCTGCCTTACTGTAGCGACAATGCTGGTTGGTGGTGCAAGGGCTTTCTGCCAGCAGGCGGATTCCTCTTTGCATCTGGCCTTCCGGTTGCTACATAGCAGCGGGCACAAGCACCAGTCTGATGCTGTTGAGCCGGTGATCTCTGTCTGAGGCGGTGCCGTTTACGCTATGCGGATGCTGGCTGTTCTCGCCTGTTTGCAGGCCATCCCTGATGTGGCTATATTGACAGAAAGCAGGAGATTGGACCAATGAAGCCGAACCACATAGCCGTCATTACAGGCGACTTCGTGAAGTCACGAAGCCTGAAGCCTGAGCTGCTCGACAAAGGGATGCGGGCACTGGAAAACGCGTCGAATGAAGTGTACGACTGGCAACTTGAAGACTTTGGGGATCGCTCCTTTCAGGATGCGGACCAGAATAACAGTGCTTCCTTCAACGCTTCAATAGCAAAGAACGCAAAGCCAAGACCGACATCAAAAACAAAGAAGTTTGTCCGAATCCAAGGAGATAGCTGGCGAACTGCTATAAAGAACCCGCGGCTGCTATATCGAGCGCTGCTGTTCCTCCTCGCATCGCTCAGAGCTGTGGATGATGGCAAGCAGCTTTCCACGCGCATTTCGGTTGGAATTGGCGGAGGCAAAGCAGACGAGCCGGATATCAACATTGCAACCGGAGATGCCTATGTTGAGTCGGGTTCGGCGCTTGAGTCAATGAAACCCGACATTGTTGCACTGGGGCCTAAAGAAAACGCACCGCCGGAACTGACTGTCGCGCTGCAGCTGTCTGCTGCCTTATATCAAAGTTGGACCGCCAGGCAGGCGAGAATATTGAAAGAAATGCTGAGGCCAGATCAGCCAACGCAAAAGGACCTGGCGGCAGAACTTGGCACCACGCCACAAAACGTGTCCGATGCGCTCGTTTCAATAAACTACAGGCCGCTGTCTCGCGTCATCGACACATTAGAACGCGCGCAGCAGGTCACTCAATTTATATGAACTGCCGACGCACGCCACAATGCAACCAAATTTGGTTGAATATCGAAGATGCAACCAAATTTGGTTGCACATAAAATTGAATGCACAGGCAAATTTGCATATTGTTCAGTATGCAAGACATTGCATCCGCGCCCTTGAATCAAGTAATTCGCTTGATTCAGCCAACACAAGCGAATACGTTTGACACGGTGCGATACAAGCGATTTTACTTGTTCTTGCATGAATCAAGCAATTTTGCTTGTTTTTTATTCGCCAGACAACGTGCAAAATACCCGGCTGTCTCGTCATTGGCAGCTCACACGCTGACACCGCCCGAATCTAGGGATGCTATTCGCTCCGCTGGAATCGACGAACCACCAGACGGCGCCCGAGCCGCTTCATTGCGCGCGTTCGCCCCGCCACCTACACTGGATGTCCCGTACGGGTCTAGCGTCGTCCGCACAGCCGCGCCAAATGGCGTGTCGACACGACGGCCCCGCCGCTCATGTAGCAGGCAAGCAGTTCATGGCCCTTTCCGACGCTGACGCCCAATTCGCCCGGGATCTCTTCTCCGGGCTTGGCGACATCGCCACCCGCAAAATGATGGGCGGACTGTGCCTCTATCACGGAGGCACCATCTTCGCCATCGTTCACGGCGACGGTTCCATCTGGCTCAAGGGTGGCGGCGCGTTCGGCGCGACGCTCGAGGCGGAGGGGTCGCGCCGCTGGACCTACGCCCGCGACGGTGGAAAGGAAGTCGCCATGCCCTACTGGTCGCTGCCGGAGGATGCGCTGGACGATCCCGATGCCGCATGCGACTGGGCCCGCCGGGCGCTAAGGCATTTGTGACGCCTTGACCTTGCCTGTATCATATGGGTCCAACTAGAGTCCGCCGCCGCCAAGCCGCGCGGCTCGAGCCTGACGCGTAAGCGCCGGGTACGCTCTGGATCGGTTCGGCGCAGGAATGGCGGTTCGCCGCCGTTGAAGCCGATGCCGCCCGTAATGCAGGAGCGCCAGTCCAAGATGCGCCAAGCCCGCGCCTCCAGCCAGCCTCGACGGCGCTTCACCGCCAGCGCCGGGCCGACGGGACGCCCGCTGGCCGGCCTTGCCGCCCTGGCTCTGTGCCTTGCGCTGTTCAGCGCCCCTTCTCTGGCGGCCGAGGACGACGACGACGATCCCCTGCGCTCCATCAACCGCCCCATCCACAGTTTCAATCTGAACGCGGACCGGTTTCTCCTGCGGCCCGCTACCTCGGTCTACCGCCGACTGACGCCAAGAGCGGTGCGCGACGGGGCGAGCAGGTTTCTCGACAACCTCAAACTGCCCATGGTCGCCGTCAACCACATCCTGCAGGGCGACGTCGAGGCAGCCGGCAAGTCGGTGCTACGCTTTGCCACCAACACCACGCTGGGACTCGCGGGCGTGATGGACGTCGCCAGCGAGATGGGCCTGGAGTACCAGCCAACGGACCTGGGGCTTACTCTCTCTTCCTGGGGCGTGGGCACCGGTCCGTACTTCGTGCTGCCCCTGCTGGGCCCCTCCACCATTCGGGACGCTCCTGCGGTGTTCACGCAGCGCGCCGTCGACCCGGTTCAGGATCTCGATTTTGCCAGAGGCGAAAGCGGGCTAGCGCTGGGCGTGTTTCAGGTCATAGACGCGAGGGCGCGCAACTATCGCCTCGTCAACGATGTGCTGTATGATTCGGTGGACAGCTACGCCGCCGTGAAAGGAGCCTATCTCCAGCGCAGGCGGCGGCAGGGGGGCGAGGTGGACGACCAGAAGCGGATCGACCAGCTGCCCGACCTGTTCGAGGACGAAGAACTCTGGGAGGATGAACCATGGGACGAGGAGCAGACCGAGGAGCCTGGCGCGGAGGACGGTGCCGGGGTCGAAGAATGACGACGCTGGCGCGCGGACTGGCAGCGGGCGGCTGGGCCGTTGCCCTTGCCCTCCTGCTGGCGCTAGCGCCGACGCGTTCCCAAGCTTCGACCGAGGAGGCCGCCGCGTTCGTCGAAACCGCCTGGCTTGAGTTTCTGCAGCTGGCGCCGCAGGTGACGGGCGACCCCGACGCCGATACCGAGCTGCTGCGCCCGTTCCTGCGCGACCGCGCAGATCTAAACCGAATCGCCCGCTTTACCATGGGGCGCATCTGGCGCGAGGCGACGTCGGACCAAAAGAGCCGCTACCGGGACGCGGTGCTGGGCCTGATGTCGCGGTTCCTCGCCAGGCGGCTGCTGGACGTCACGGAGCCGAAGTACGAGGTGGTGCGCACCATCGACGCCGACCGGCAGGGGTTTGTCGTCGTCACCCGCATGTGGTCCGATGAAAACCCGGCCGTCGAGGTCGAATGGCGGGTGCTCGCCGACAAGCAGGGCGATCTGCGCGTGGTCGACTTCACGGTGGAGGGAATCTCCATGCTGGTGAACTACCGCGGCGAGGTCGCGGCCCTGCTCGACCAGAACGCCAACGATATCGACGCGGTCATTGAGCACATCGAGTCGCAAAGCGGCCTCTAGGCCGTCCAGCGGTGGCGCTCCCGCGGCTGCGTCTTCCGCCCCCGTCACCGAGCGTTTCGCCCCCAGCCCCACTGGCTTCCTGCATCTTGGGCACGCCTACTCGGCGCTGCTCGCCTGGCGAGGCGCGAAGGAATCGGGCGGACGGCTGCTTCTGCGCATCGAGGACATCGACGTCTCGCGCTGCCGGCCGGAGTACGAGGACGCCATCAAGGAGGACCTTCGGTGGCTGGGCGTTGCCTGGGACCCCTTGGTGCTGCGCCAGTCCGAACGCATGGACCGCTACGCCAAGGCGCTGCGGCGTCTGGAGGACAGCGGCCTTCTCTACCCATGCTGCTGCACCCGCGGCGAAATCGAGGCGGCGCTTACCGCGCCGCAGGATGGCGACGGGCATCCCGCCAAAGCCTACCCTGGCACGTGCCGGCCCGAGCGCGGCGGACCGCGCCATCCGGACCGGCCGGTCTGCCACCGACTGCACATGGAGCGGGCCATCGAAACTCTGGGCGGAGCGGAGGCGGTGGCAAAGCTTGGCTTCGATGAAACCGCCGGCGATAAAGACGGCCACGGCTGGACGGCGCTGGATCCGGCCGGTCTGCTGCGCCTGCACGGCGATGCGGTACTGGCGCGCAAGGATGTGCCCACCAGCTACCATCTGGCGGTCGTGGTAGACGACGCCGCGCAGGGCGTAACCCGCGTAACCCGCGGCATGGACCTGATCGCCATGACCCCGCTGCACCGCCTGCTTCAGGCGCTGCTCGGCCTGCCGACGCCCGTCTATCGCCACCATGCACTTGTGCGCGACATCGACGGCCGCCGCCTCGCCAAGCGCGACCGTGCCCTGACGCTGCGCTCCCTGCGGCAAAACGGCGTGACGCCGCGGCGGGTGGCGGAGGCTCTGGCCTGCCCGGACACGGCGGTCGAGGCGCTTCGCCCGTCGGCCTGAGGGGGATTGCCAGAATCGCCTGCCGGTTCAGGGAGCCTGTCCCGATATTCCGCCGAGGGCAATTCAGGCGGCAGCAATCACCTGCGTACAGTCCGGCGGCCGAGGCGGGCCGGGTGCTGGGACGTTTCTTCGCTATGGTGGAGGCAGAGCCGGACCATGCACTCGGATGCGCGCAGCGCCCGAGGGATTTGCCTCTGACTTTCGTCTGGGGGCGCCGCGCATGGTCCGGCTTCGCCTGTTCTGCTGCCGCGTGCGCTGAACGGGCATGGGCAGCCCGCCCGAATTCCCGCAGATGCCGCCGCCAGGCATGACCAGCGGCTGGATACAGAAAGGAGAACCATCATGGCCGAACAGAATCAACCACCGCACCAGCAGCAGAACGACGAGCTGGAGGCGCTGCTGCAGAAGATGCGGACGCAGTCTGTGGAGG
>CAZPIN010000203.1:0-7889 GCA_964586735.1 uncultured Rhodobacterales bacterium
CGCGTCGCCATCCATACGTCCTCGTGGCGGGCCACATGGTCCAGAAACCGCTCCAGCGCCGCGCTCCGCCCCGGCCTGCCGGCCAGCCGGCAATGCAGCCCGACCGACATCATGGCCGCCCTACCCTCGCCACCCTCGCGGTACAGCACGTCGAAGGCGTCGCACAGATAGGCGCGGAAATCCTCGCCGGCGCCGTAGCCCGGCCCTGTCGCAAAACGCATGTCGTTGGCGTCGAGGGTGTAAGGCACCACCAGCTGCGGGCCATGCGCGGTCTCCCGCCAGTAGGGAAGATCATCCGCGTAGGAATCGGCGGCGTAGACGAATCCGCCCTCCTCGGCTACCAGATCAAGGGTGTGCTCCGAGCTGCGCCCTGTGTACCAGCCCAGCGGCCGCGCGCCGACCGCGCGTTCGTGCAGCTTGATCGCCTCGCGCATGTGCTCCCGCTCCTCGTCGGCGCTAAAGCTGCGGTAGTCGATCCACTTGAGGCCGTGGCATGCAACCTCCCACTCGGCCTCGCGCATGGCGTCTACTGCCTTGGCGTTGCGGGCAAGCGCGGTGGCCACCCCAAACACCGTCGCCGGCACCTGTCGTTCGGTCAGCGTCCGCCACAGCCTCCAGAAGCCCGCCCGCGATCCATACTCGTAGATTGACTCCATGTTCATGTGGCGCTGGCCGGGCCATGGCTCCGCGCCGGCGATTTCGGACAGAAACGCCTCCGACTCCCCGTCGCCGTGCAGCACGCTGCGCTCGCCTCCCTCCTCGTAATTGACCACCACCTGCACGGCCACCCGTGCGCCGCCCGGCCAGGCGGCGTCCGGCGGGCGGCGGCCGTAGCCGACCATGTCGCGGGGATAGGGCTGGGCTTGACTTGCCATCTGCAATTCCATTCGCCGCCGCGCAGCCGGACGCCTGCCTCAAGCAATCAGGACTCGATGGCGGCTGCCTTCACGCCCTTCCTGACATCCTACCCGTTCTTCGCCCTTCCCCGTTATTGGCCGCGCCAGCGGCGCAGGTCCTCCGCGGTGTCCACGTCCTCCAGCGTCTCGCATGCCGCCACCGTCCCGCCGGACGTCGCAAGCCTGCCCCGGGTGTCCTCCAAAGCGTGACGGCTCGACCACCGCGCGCCAGCCAGTCCCTTCAGCCCGGACCTTCTCGCCTCCCCGCGGCGGCCGATTCCCCAGAAGCCGCCGTCAGGCGACGGTCCTAGCGCCCACCGCGCCCAGCGCAGCGCCTGAAACGCCGCCCAGACATGCCGCGGCTGCAGGTCCGGAACATCCGATCCTACTACCATCACCGACGCTGGCATGCCGCGCTCCAGCGCCCGCGCCATCCTGGCGCCAAGGTCGCCCCCACCCTGCGGCACGCGCCTGACGCCCCGCGGCCACCGCCGCCGACGCCGCGTGTCGGTATCGGGCGTTATTGCTATCCAGGTTTCCCATCGCGGATCCCGGGACAGGCTGCGCAGCAGGCGCGCCGACGCGTGCCGGTACCACCACGTCGCGGATACCACCCCGATACCGGCAGCCAGGCGGGTCTTTACTTTGCCCGCCGCGGGCACGCGCACAAACACCACCACCCGGCGGCGGCTGGGCCCGGTCACGGCGGCGCCCGCCTGGATGGCTCGTACAGTCCGGCGACGCGCTCCGCCGATGCGCCCGCGAAGTAGCGGGCAAGGCAGTACAGGTTGCGGGCGCCGCGGCGAAGCCAGCCGTCCCTCCGGTAGCGGGCGGAGTCGGTGGCAATGGCGCAGTCGAGGCGCTCCAGCCTGGCGCGGCCAATGCGGCGGACAATCGCTACGTCCTCCATCAAAGGCACTGCGGGATAGCCGCCCGCCTCCCCGTACAGCCGCCGCGGCAGCAGCAGGCCCTGATCGCCATAGGGAAGCCCGAACCACCTCGTGCGCAGATTGGCCCATCCCGCCACCAGCGTCCCGGGCAGCCCTCCGTCGCGGAAGCGAAGCCGAAAGCATGCCGCCTTGTCGGGATGGGCCTCCATGTGGCGCGCCACCGCCGCCGCCCATCCATCGTCTGGCACGCTGTCGGCATGCAGCGCCATCAGCCAGCTGCCGGTTGCCGCCGCCACGCCCGCCTTCAGCTGGACACCCCGCCCCGGCGGTGAAGTCACCAGGCGCGCGCCGCAGGCTTTGGCAATCTCGGCGATTTCGTCCTTGGAGCCGCCGTCGGCGAAGATCACCTCGCGCACCAGCCCCTCCACCACTCCGCGCTGCACCGCCCGCAGCGTCGGCGCAATGCCGTCCGCCACATTCAGAGTCGGCACGATGACGGAAATCGGCGCGCGGCTCATGCGGCCGCTTCCACGCCAAACTCCGCCGGCCGGCCAGACGGAGGCCCCGCCACCTCGCCCTCCGCCATCGCCGTCTTGCCCCGCAGCACGGTCATCTTTGGCCAGCCCTGCACCTCCATGCCGTCGTAGGGAGTCCAGCCGCACTTCGATACCCATGGGCCGTTTTCGATTCGCCGCTTCTCGCCCAGATCGACCAGCGTGAGATCTGCGTCGAAGCCAACTTTGATGCGGCCCTTGCGCCGCAGGCCGTAAACCACCGCGGGCGCCGTGCACGCCAGCCGCTCCACATCCTTCAGGGTGAGGTCGCCGCGGGCGACTAGATTCAGCAGCAGCGGCAAAAGCGTGGCGGTACCCGGCACGCCCGACGGCGACTGCGGATAGGGTCGGCGCTTGGCCTCCAGCGTATGCGGCGCATGGTCCGAGGCGACCGAGTCGATGATCCCCTTGGCAAGCGCGCGCAGCAGGGCATGGCGGTGGCGGCGGCCGCGTATGGGGGGATTGACCTGGGCCAGCGTGCCAAGACGACCGTAGGCGGTCTCGGCTTCCAGCAGAAGATGGTGCGGCGTGGCCTCCACCGTAACCAGGCCCGGATGGCTGGCCCGCGCCTCCTCAAGCAGCGGTATCTCGTCGGCCGACGTCAGGTGCAGTACATGCACCGGCCGGCCGGCTTCGGCGGCCATGCGCAGCAGTCGCTCGGTGGACAGCCGCGCCGCCTCGGCGTCGCGCCACACCGGATGCGACGAGGGGTCGCCTTCCACTGGCTGCCTCCCTCTCAGGCGCGCCTCGTCCTCGGAGTGCACGGCCACCCTCCGCGTCCCCGCCTTGAGCACGCCCAGCACTCCCTCGTCGCCGTCGACCAGAAGGTCGCCGGTGGAGGACCCCATGAACAGCTTGACCCCCGCCACCCCCGGCTGGCGCTCGGCCTCGGCGAGCCATTCGTGGTTGTCTCTGGTCGCGCCGATGAAAAACGCGTAGTCGGTATGCATGCGGCCTTCGGCCAGGCGCCGCTTGCCGTCCAGCGCCTCCTGTGAGATGACGGCCGGGCGGGTGTTGGGCATGTCGAACACCGTACACACGCCGCCCAGCACGGCTGCCCTCGACCCGCTTTCCAAAGTCTCGGACTCCTCGCTCCCCGGCTCGCGAAAGTGCACATGCGAATCGATTACCCCAGGCAGCGTGTGCAAGCCCCGCGCCTCCAGGCACTGGTCCGCCACGCTTCGCTCCAGCGTCCCCACCGCGGCGATTCGGCCGTCACGCACGCCAATGTCGAACGTCTCGCCGCCCGGCGCGGTCGCCTCCTTGACGATGAGGTCAAACGTCTCCCCCGCCATCGCGTGTACCCTCTCTTGTGGCATTGCCCGCCGCAGACTGCCGCGCCTGCGACGCTGCGCAACCGCCCCTTGCGCTTGGCCGCCCGTGTTGCAATCTTGCGCAGATGGCAGATTCTGCAAGCCAGCCTACCGGAGACCCGACCATGCCCCTGTTTTGCTTCCGCGACACCCGCCGCAGCGTACTGCGCCTATCCGGTCCCGACTGCGACGACCTGCTGCAGGGGATTGTCACCAGCGACGTCAAGCGGGCGACGCCCAGCCGGTCACTCTACGCCGCGCTGCTGACCCCCCAGGGCAAGTATCTCGCCGACTTTATCCTGCTGCGGGAGGAAGATGGGGCAATTCGCATGGACCTGCCCGCCAGCCTAGCCGAGGCGACGATGCGGAAGATTCAGATGTACCGCCTGCGCCGCGACATGCAGATTGAGCCCGCCAGTATGGAGGTCGCCTGCGTGTTTGGCGAGGGCGCGGCCGAAGCAGCCGGACTCGACCCCGCGCCTGGCAGCGCCGCCCAGCGCGATGGTATGCTGGTAACCGTGGACCCCCGCCATGCCGGGCTCGGAGTGCGCCTGTGCGGAAATGACAGCATCGCCTCCGCGGCCGGACTTGGCGCGGAAGAGGCGACCGTCGAAGACTGGGACAGACTGCGCATCAGGCTTGGCGTGCCGGAGGGCGGCGTCGACCTGCTGCCCGAGGAGGTGTTTCCGCTGGAGGCGGGGCTTGACCGGCTGGACGGCGTGGATTTTCACAAGGGATGCTACGTCGGGCAGGAGGTCACCGCCCGCATGCGCCACAAAACCGTCCTGCGAAAGGCAATCGTCCGAGTACGCGTGGAGGGGGAGGCGCCCGAACGGGGGGCCCAGGTGATGGCGGACGGGCGTCCGGCGGGAATGATGCTGAGCGCGGCGAACGGCGAGGGCCTCGCCCAGCTCCGCCTCGACCGGGTGGCCGAAGCGGGCAGCATCCAGGCAGGCGAGGCGACGCTGGCGGTGCTGGAATGAGCGGAGGGCAAGGGGAGGTGGTACCGCCGCCCCGACTCGAACGGGGGACCCCTAGATCCACAATCTAGTGCTCTGACCAACTGAGCTACGGCGGCATCCGCGGCAGCAGTATACCACAGAATCCAGAGGTACGAAAGCCTGTGTGCTTCACGCTCCGGGCAACGGGCCACTGCCGCGTACCGGGCCTGCCCGCAGCGAATCTGCGAACGCCAGCGCCGCCGTCTTCTTCCTGAACGCAGCCAGCAGTGCGTAGCAGAGGCATCTGAATCGGCCGGCCGTTGGTAATGGCGAAATGGGCCTGTCACCGAGACTCGCGAACGCATGCCCCGCGAAAAGGGAGAGGGAAGCGTTAGGTCGGCGGCTGCCTAACCGAGACTCCGAATCAGCCAGTTCACCCCCTGCATCAAGGCAATGGCGGCAATGACGAGAAATACGAACTCCAAACGCTGACTCTTCGACATCACCTCCATCTTCAAGTCTATATAGTCTCTCATTGCCTCGAGCTTAGTCTCGATATACTCCTTCTGCGCCTCGAACCTAGCTTCTATAGACTTGTCCTGCGCCTCGAACTTAGCATCCATATACTCTTTCTGCGCCCCGAACTTAGCATCAATATGATCTCTCTGCTTCTTGATCTCAGACTCGACAAACTCTTTGCTTGCCAAGTTCTCGGTTGCTTCCGAGACCACCTGCTGAGCCACCTCAACGCTGGTCTCGGCTGCCTTCTCTTCGAAACCGCCCTTCTCGACCATTCTCCTCACATCGCTGTCTGCAGCGTAAGCTCGAGTGCCCATGGCCCTGTCTCCTGGTTTTCCGAGGACACTATACCAGCAGCGAATCTACCGCGCAACCCCCTCCGCGTCAGCCCCCAGCCACCCAGTTGCTGGGCAGTATCGGAGTCTGCCTGCTCCCCTCCTATCCACAAGTCCAGCCCCATAGGAAGAGCGGGTCGTGCCTGGCGCTCCCAGTTCCGCGATGCCCATGCCACCCCCTTCGGCAGGCTGGATGCCCAAGCTGGGCCACGCTGCCTTGCCAGAAGCGGATGGTCCGATACTGTGGAGACAGGACCGCCTGCCAAGAGGCGCCTTGCCACGCTCAGCTAGACAGGATCCCCAGCCATGAGCCAGTCAGAGACATCCCAGCTTTCCCCTGAGGAGGAGGAGCACGTTTCCCAGTGGGGGCGCGCCACCGAATTCAGCGGCCATGCGGCCGCCTGCTTCTGGAATCGCCAAGCAGAAGCCATTTGACTGGAGACCGCCACTACTGGCGAGTCAGGCGTGGCACTAGGAGACTTGCGAACGATGAGCCTGCGAGTAGGGAGAAGCAGGCAAATGTCTGACTGGCTGACCTAGCCGCTTTACTGATTAAGCAAATTCAGTCCCTGCATCAAGGCCACAACGGCAATGGCGACGAGCATAAACCGCGTACCCTGCTTAGCGACTTCCACCTTTATCCCCACCATGTCTGATCTCATCTCCTTCAGCTCCGATTTGACCTCCGCCATATCAGACTTCAGGACCGCCATATCAGACTCCAGGACCGCCACATCAGACTTCAGGACTGCCAGCTCCCCGTCAATATACTCTCTCTGCGCCTTGAATTCAGCCTCGACAAACTCTTCGCTTGCCAAGTTCTCGGTCACTTCCTCGACCACCTCGTACTGCACCTCAACGCTGGTCTCAGCCACCCCCCTCCGCTCGAAGACGCCGCCTTCGACCAGTTTCCTCACGTGGCTGTCTTTCTTGTAAGCTCGAGCGCCCATGGCCCTGTCTCCCTGTTCTCCGAGGTCACTATACCAGCAGCGAATCTGCCGCGCAACCCCCTCCGCGTCAACCCCCAGCCGCCCGGTCGCTGGGCGGTATCGGAGTCTGCCTGCTCCCTTCCTACCACAAGATCAGCCCCATGGGAAGAGCGGGCCGCGCCCGACGCCTTCAGGTCCGCGATACCCATGCCGCCCCCTTCGGCAGGCGGGACGCCCAAGCTGACCGCGCTGCCTTGCCAGAAGCGGATGGTCCGATAGTGTGGAGACAGGCGCGCCTGCCAAGAGGCGCCTTGCCACGCTCAGCAAGACAGGAACTCCAGCCATGAGCCAGTCCGAGACATTCCAGCTTTCCCCTGAGGAGGAGGAGCACGTTTCCCAATGGGGGCGCGCCACCGAACTCAGCGGCCATGCGGCCGCCGGCTTCTGGAAACGCCAAAAAGAGGCTGCTGCCGCGTGTCGGGCATGCCCGCATCGAACCCGCGAAAGCCACTGCCGCCTTCTCCGGTCTTGACCCAGCCAACGAACTACGGCAGAGGCTATTCAGCCGCCAGAACCAGAAGCACTGGCGAAACGGCCAATTGCTGAAAACCCGCCTATGCGGGGTCTGCAAGTAGGGAGAGGCAGGCAAATATCCAACTGGCTGACCTATCCACCTTGCTGAGAAAGCCAAGCCAACCCCTGCATCAAGGCCACAACGCCAACGGCGATGAACATAAAACGCGTACCCAATTTCGCGATTTCCACTTTCACCCCCGTTATTTTTGAATTCTGCTCTTTCATCTCCGCCTTCATCTCCGCCAGCTCCTTGTCCATGTACTCTCTCTGCGCCTTGAACTCAGATTTTACAAACTCTTCGCTTGCCAAGTTCTCGGTCACTTCCTCGACCACCTCGTACTGCACCTCAACGCTAGTCTGGGCCGCCTTCTTCTCGAAGCCACCATGCTCGACCAGTTTCCTCACGTGGCTGTCTTTCTTGTAAGCTCGAGCGCCCATGGCCCTGTCTCCCTGTTCTCCGAAGTCACTATACCAGCAGCGAATCTGCCGCGCAACCCCATCCGCGTCAACCCCCAGCCGCCCAGTCGCTGGGCGGTATCGGGGTCTGCCTGCTTCCCTCCTACCTTAAGTTCAGCCCCATGGGAAGAGCGGGCCGCGCCCGACGCCTTCAGGTCCGCGATACCCATGCCGCCCCCTTCGGCAGGCGGGACGCCCAAGCTGGCCGCGCTGCCTTGCCAGAAGCGGATGGTCCGATACTGTGGAGACATGCCCGCCTGCCAAGAGGCGCATTGCCACGCTCAGCAAGACAGGAACTCCAGCCATGAGCCAGTCCGAGACATCCCAGCTTTCCCCTGAAGAGGAGGAGCGCGCCCGCCAGTGGGGCCGCATCGCCGAGCTCAGCGGCCAGGCAGCCGCCAGCTTCTGGAAACGCCAGACTGAGGCCGCCGGCGAGTATCAGGTCTTCGACCCCGTTGCGGTGGGCCAGGCGTTTAGCTC
>CAZPIN010000204.1:0-15841 GCA_964586735.1 uncultured Rhodobacterales bacterium
TCGAAAACTGCGTCTACGACGACTCGGGCCAGCTCGTCAGCGGCAGCTACATGGACTACGCCATGCCACGCGCCGATGACATGCCGGGCTTCGATCTGGACACCCGGTCGACGCCCTGCACCCACAATCCGCTTGGCGTGAAGGGCTGCGGCGAGGCGGGGGCGATCGGCGCGCCCGCCGCCGTGATGAACGCGGTGCACGACGCTTTGGCGCGGCGCGGCGTTACGCATCTTGAAATGCCGGCGACGCCGGGCAGGGTGTGGAACGCGCTGCGGGCGGCCGCCTGACACGGGGAGACACGGCAATGTACGCATTCAAATACGTTCGCCCCGCCGGCATCGAAGAGGCGGAGAAGGCCCTAAGCCGGGATGGAGCCATGCTGCTCGCGGGCGGCCAGACGCTTTTGCCGACGCTCAAGCAGCGGCTCGCCCGCTGCAGCGCGCTGGTGGACATCCGCCATCTCGATGATCTGAAGAGCATCGAGCACGAGGACGGCGCGCTTCTCATCGGCGCTGGCGTACCCCATCAGGAGGTCGCCGACAGCCCGGTTGTTAGGGAGCTGATACCCGCGCTGGCCAGTCTCGCCGACGGAATCGGTGACCCGCAGGTGCGCAGTCTCGGCACGCTGGGAGGCTCGATCGCCAACAACGACCCGGCGGCCGACTATCCCGCCGCGCTGCTCGCCCTCGACGCCGACATTATCACCGCCAACACCGCTCACGAGGCGTCGGGCTTCTTCTCCGGCCTGTTCGAGACGGCGCTGGACCCGGCGGACATCATCCTGTCCGTCAACCTGCTGGTGCCCAAGGCGGCGGCCTACCGCAAGTTCGATCAGCCCGCCTCGCGGTTCGCGCTGACCGGCGTATTCGTCGCCCGCTTCGAGGACGGCGTCCGGGTGGCGGTCACGGGAGCAGGCGAGGACGGAGTGTTCCGCCATGCCGGACTGGAGGCCGCCCTCGGCGAGTCGTTCACCGCGGCTGCCGCGGAGAGCGTCGAGGTTTCGCCCGAAGGCCTGATCGAGGACCTGCACGGCACCGCCGAATACCGCGCGAACCTGATCAAGGTGCTGGCAGCGCGCGCCGTGAGAGACTGCGGCGGATGATTCCCGCCCCGGCGGAAAAGGAACCATACATGGAAAGCTTTACCCGACTGACCGGGGTCGCAGCCCCGCTGCCTATGATCAACGTCGACACCGACATGATCATCCCCAAGCAGTTTTTGAAGACCATCAAGCGCACCGGCTTGGGAGCGCATTTGTTCGAGGACCTTCGGCGCGACCCGGACAGCGGCGAGGAGGTCGACGGCTTCGTCCTCAACCGCGCGCCCTACCGGCAGGCCAGCATTCTGGTCGCCGGCGACAATTTCGGCTGCGGCTCGTCGCGGGAGCACGCCCCCTGGGCGCTGCTGGACTTTGGAATCCGCTGCGTCATTGCGCCAGGCTTCGCCGACATCTTCCACGGCAACTGCTTCAAGAACGGTATCCTGCCCATAGCCTTGGAGCAGGGGCATGTGGACATGCTCATGGAGGACGCGGCGGATCCGAACACCGCCACTTTGACGGTGGATCTCGAGGCTCTGGAGATTCGACGCGGCAGCGACGCGGCACCGATTTCCTTCGAGGTGGATCCTTTCGGGCGGCGCTGCCTGCTCGAGGGCCTTGACGACATCGCCCTGACCCTGCAGCGTCAGGAGGAGATCGACGCGTTCGAGGAGAGGCACAAGACCCTCCATCCCTGGCAGTAGCGCCGCCGAAGCGTCGCGGGAGCACTTTCATGAGCGGACAAAGCCTGCTGCTGATGCCGGGGGACGGCGTCGGCGTGGAAATTATGGAGCAGATGCGGCGGGTGCTGGACTGGCTGATGCGCCGCGGGGGCATCGCGTTCGAGGTCGAGGAGGAGCTGGTTGGCGGCGCCTCCATCGACGTCCACGGTACGCCGCTGACCGAGGCCGCACTGGACAGAGCGCGCCACGCCGACGCGATCCTGCATGGTGCCTGCGGCGGACCCAAGTGGGACGGCCTGCCGTTCGAGGAGAAGCCCGAGCGGGGCCTTCTGCGAATCCGCAGCGAGCTGGATCTGTTCGCCAATCTTCGCCCGGCGGTCTGCTACGACGCGCTTGCCGACGCCTCCTCGCTCAAGCCGGAGCTGGTGGCGGGACTGGACCTGATGATCGTGCGCGAGCTGACGTCGGGGGTTTACTTCGGCGAGCCCCGCGGCATCGAGACGCTGGCCGACGGCCAGCGCAGGGGGTTCAACACCCAGTCCTATACCACCGAAGAGATTCGCCGCATAGCGCGGGTCGCTTTCGAAATTGCAAGGCACCGGTCGGGCAGGCTGTGCTCCGCCGACAAGGCCAACGTCATGGAGTCGGGCGTGCTGTGGCGCGAGGAGATAAACGCGATGGCGCGGGAATACCCCCAGATCGAGCTCACTCATCTCTACGCCGACAACTGCGCCATGCAGCTGCTGCGCGAGCCGAAGCAGTTTGACACCATCGTTACCGACAACCTGTTCGGCGACATTCTGTCGGACGAGGCGGCGATGCTGACCGGGTCGCTGGGTATGCTGCCCTCCGCCTCGCTGGGTGCGCTGGACGGCGGCACTGGCCAGGCCTTCTACGAGCCGGTGCACGGATCGGCTCCCGACATCGCCGGCCAGGGGAAGGCCAACCCGCTGGCGATGATCCTGAGCCTGTCGATGGCCCTGCGACTCACCCTCGGCTACATGGAGGTGGGTGAGCGCCTGGAGGCGGCGGTGTCGGATGTGCTTTATGACGGGATTCGTACGGCGGACATTGCGGCGCCCGGCGAGGCCAGCGTCTCGACCGAGGAGATGGGCAGCGCCGTGATCGCGGCGCTGGAGCGGTACGTCTGAGGCATGGCGTATCGCGTAGCCGTTGCGGGCGCTACCGGCCGGGTCGGCCGGGAGATGCTGTCCATACTGGACCAGCGGGGGTTTCCCGCCAGGGAGGTTGTTGCTCTGGCCTCGGCAAGGTCCGCCGGCGGCGAGGTGGAGTTCGGTTCCGGCCGCATCATCTGCCAGGACCTGGACGGATACGACTTCGAGGGCACGGACATCGCGCTGTTCGCCGTGGGGTCCGAGGCGACCGAGCGGCACGCCCCGCGGGCTGCGGCGGCTGGCAGCGTCGTCATCGACAACTCGTCGCTCTACCGCTACTGCGAAGACGTGCCGCTGGTGGTGCCGGAGGTGAATCCTCAGGACATCGGCGGCTACAGCCAGCGCAACATCGTCGCCAACCCCAACTGCTCGACGGCGCAGATGGTGGTGGCGCTCAAGCCGCTGCATGACCGGGCGGGCATCCAGCGGGTGGTGGTGTCCACCTACCAGTCGGTGTCGGGCGCGGGCAAGGCGCTGATGGACACCCTAGGAAGGCAGAGCAGGGAAGCGCTCGACGGCGAATCGGGCGGGCAGGGCGAAGGCCGCTACGCGTTCAACGTCGTTCCGCACATCGACCGGTTTCTCGACGACGGCTCCACGCGGGAGGAGTGGAAGATGCGGGAAGAGACCAGGCGCATACTCGATCCGGCCATAGAGGTGTGCGCCACCTGCGTGCGGGTGCCGGTGTTCGTCGGCCACGCCGAGGCCATCAATGTGCAGTTTGCCAAGCCGCTGCCGGTGGAGGAGGCGGTGGAGCTGCTGCATGCCGCGCCCGGAGTCGAGGTTATGGACCGACGGGAAGAGGGGGGTTACGCGACGCCGCTCGACTGCGCCGGAGGCGATACCGTGCTTGTCAGCCGAATCCGCCAGGACAGCACCGTCGAAAACGGGCTGAACCTCTGGTGCGTGTCGGACAACCTGCGCAAGGGCGCGGCCCTCAACGCCATCCAGATCGCGGAGCTGCTGCACGACCGGGGCCTGGCCGACGGCTGACGCTGAGCGCGCGCCTCCGGCCGCCGCCGCTCAGTTGAGCAGGTTGGGCCGGTCCGGATTTGGCAGCTGGACCATTTCCCTGACATAGATGTCCAGGTCCTCGCCATTCTGGCTTGGACAGACGAGGATGTGATGCATGGGCGGCAGCACTCTGTGGTACGTGAGCTCGCTGGCGTACTCGCTGTCGAGCAGACGCACGAAGTTTTCGGCCAGCATTTCCGTCATGCCGTCTACGGACTCATGCTCCCCGTTCACCACCACGTAGACGTAGCCGCATCCTTCTTCCTGCTTATGGCGCAGGCGAAACAGGGCGTCGACCTGCGATGACCTGCGGGTTTCGGGCACGGAGGTGCCCTGTATGTGCTCCGGTTTCCTGCTGGTATCGACTCTCTCCATGTACTCCTGGTCCAGGCGGTCGAAGATCAGTATTCCGGTGATTTCGGGGACTTTGAGAAAGTCTCCCAGCAGCGTCATCGAAATGGCGCCGGTTAGCGTGGCTGGTGATCCTGAGGGCATGGCTGCTGCTCCTTATGGTGGGGGGATGCGCTCCCGCGGGAGCGGGGGACGCCGAAAGCGGCCGGACGGCATGGCCTGCGGCGCGTGGATGCGAACGGGACTGGACAGATGCCGGGGCGGCTGCCTCCAGGCGGCCCGCAGCGGGCCATGGCCTTGAGACGGCCTGCCATCGCGGGCGCCAGTACTCCGCGGCGTCGGCGCTCAGTGAATGAGCTTTGACGTCGGGAAGGCATAGACGGCGCTGTCGTCCGGTGCGGCGAACGTCTGCCTCCTGGGCCCGGCGGGCTTGGGCTTGTCTCCATCCTGCGGCTCGCAGTCGTCCTTGTCGCACTTGGGACAGAAGAGAATCGGCAGCACCCAGACGGGCCATTCCTCCGGCGCGATCTGGATGTCCGTTTCTCCGCGGAAGATGCTCTCGATGTTGCCGACAGCCAGGCCCTTGGAGACCTCGTCATCCTCGTACTCGAGATCGGCCATCACGTAGATGAAGGCGTAGAGGTCGCCCTCCGGTACCTGCCGGTACTCGGGCTGCGGCTCGTCGGTGCCGAGCAGCCTCACCTTGAAGAGCACATCCAGCTGCTTGCCGCGCCGCTCCTTGGCGATGGCTGTGCCCTTGATGTGCTCGGGCGGATTGCCGAAGTCGATCAGCAGATGCGCGTCGGGCGGCAGGATGTCGAAGAGAAGGGAACCAGCCCCCTCCGGGTCTTCGAACAGGCGGAATATCTGGCTGCTGCGCTCAGAATATTGACCTCCCAATTGTGAGTACATGGCGTTGACTCCCTATGCTGTACGGGGCTTGCCCCGTTGTTTTCGCGCCGAAATCACTTTTTTCAAACTGTTTCTAACCAGTTCGAAAAAGTACATTTCGTGGTCAGAGAAAAATTATACCACAATTCCTCACAGTTGGCAAATTTGCCGTCAAGCAAGCCTACGTAAGGCTTTATGCCACCTGATTCGCTCCATCTGGCGAGATTCCGCATGCACTGCGGGCGGAGGAATCGAGGGAAGCCTTCGCCGCTTGCCAATGGCATTCGCAGCCGCCGGCAGTGATGCGCGGCGGCTTCTGCAACGGGGGAGCGATGCCGTCGGCCGACCGCCAGCCGCGTCATGGACGGGCCATGCAATCAGCGAATTGGACGCGATTCTGGGTGGCCGCCGTCGCGGTGGCAGGCGGGATAGGGGCCTGATTGTTGCGGCAGGCGGGAGGCTCCGATAGAAGTGCCCTGAAGTCACCGGGCGGCTTCGCCGAAGCGCCCCGACCGGCACTGGGGGGCGCCATGAAGACGGCAAAGGAAGGCCAGCAGGAATCCGAAGACCGCTTCCGCATCGATCCGGAGGAGGTGGCGGCCGTGGTGGAGGCGCTGGAGCGCGCCGACCGGGATGAGGCGCTGCGCCTAACCGAGGGCTTCCACAACGCGGACTTCGCCGATCTCATCGAGCAGATCAAGCCCGACGACCGCAGGCGGCTTGTCGAGGTTCTCGGCAGCGACCTTGATCCCCAGATTCTCATCGAGCTCGAGGAGGGCGCGCGCGACGAAGTGCTTGGCCTTCTTGAGCCGGAGGATCTGGTGCGGGCGGCTTCGGAGCTCGAGTCCGACGACGCGGTCTACCTGCTGGAGGATCTGGACGCCGACCAGCGGCAGCGGGTCATGGAAGCACTCGACCACAAGGACCGGGTACCCATCCAGAAGTCGCTGGACTGGCCCGATGACAGCGCCGGGCGCATGATGCAGAGCGATGTAGTGAAAGCGCCGCAGTACTGGACCGTGGGCCAGATCATCGATGATATGCGCGCCAAGGAGGAGCTGCCGGCGCAGTTTCACCAAATCGTCGTCATCGATCCCATGCTCAGGCCAATGGGAGTAGTGCCGCTTGGACTGCTCATGGGCACGCCGCGGCATGTGGCGCTGGACAGCATCATGCTGCCAGAGTTCCACACGGTGAAGGCGACGGACAGCCAGAAGGACGTGGCGTATGCGTTCCACCAGTACCATCTGGTTTCCGTGCCGGTCGTCGATGGAGCGGGGCGGCTGGTGGGGGCCATCGACATCGAGGACGCGGTGGACGCTCTGGACGAGCGGACGCGGGAGGACATTCACCACCTCGGAAGGCTGAGCGAGGAGGAGGAGATCACCGACACGGTTCCGCGCATCGTTTGGCGGCGGTCTCCCTGGCTGGCGGTGAACCTCCTAACCGCCGTGATCGCCTCCGCTGTCATCGCCCAGTTCGAGGACGCCATCGAGCGCATTGTAGCGCTTGCCGTTCTGATGCCGATCGTCGCCTCGATGGGAGGCATCGCCGGAACGCAGTCGCTGACCGTCGCCGTGCGCGCCATGGCCACCCGCGACCTTACCCGCACCAACGCCGGACGGGTAATCGTCCGCGAGGCTGTGGTGGGGCTTGCCAACGGATTGGCCTTTGCCGCCATCATCGGCGCCGCCGCCTATGTCGCCTACGGGGACAGGATTCTCGGCGCGCTGCTGGCCGCGTCCATGGTGGTCAACATGGCGGTGGCGGGTCTGGCGGGCGTACTGGTGCCGCTGGCCTGCAAGCGGGCGAACATCGACCCGGCGCTCGCCTCGGGTACCTTCGTGTCCACGGTTACCGACGTGGTCGGCTTTGGCGTGTTTCTTGGCCTGGCGGCGGCGGTCCTGGCCTGAGGCCGCCAGTCAGCCGGCCAGCTCCGTCAGCTCCCGGCGAAACGGCACCGGCTGCGGCAAGCTCTCAGCATCCAGCTCCTCGGCGTAGCGGCGGCCCGCGTAGACGGCGTGGGCAATGGTAGCCGGGGCCAGCGCGTCGCCGATGACCGTCACGTTTTCGATGCCCGCTTTCCCGCAAATCTCGGCCGTCAGCGTACGGGCGAGGTCCTCCGCCGGCTCGCGGGAGGTTACCAGCACGAAGGCAGCAGCCTCCACCGTCTTGACGCGGTCGGTGTGGACGCAGGATAGGTCGGCGCTCCCGGCGTCGACGCGCTCCAGTCCGCAGAACGCCCTGATGCGCACCCCTTTCTCCAGCAGCCGCTTTTGGATGAAACTCTGCTCCATGGTGTTGCGGGTCCAGGTGGAGGCTTCGGGCGCGGGGGTGGCGTATACCACCTCGATGCCCCGTTCCGCCATCATCTCCGCCAGCACGCCGCCCATGTAGTAGTGGTCGTCGTCCCACAGCAGCACCGGCCCTTCCTCGGGCATTTTGCCTTCCATGAGATCGTCCGGAGTGTAGATCCGCGCGTCTTCGGCAACGGGCATCGGCGCCGTCCAGTGGTGGCCCACGCCGTCCCGCCGCCAGCGCGATCCGGTGGCCACCGCCACCCGGGGGCAGGCCGCCTCGGCGATGGAGGCGGCGTCCATCCGCGACTGCAGGTACATCTGGACGTCGGGCAGCTTGGCGATCTGCTGCAGGCGGTAGTCGCGCACCCGGCCCCAGGCAGCCAGTCCCGGCAGGCGGCATTCCCGCGCCACCCGTCCGCCAGCCTCGTCGGCCGCCTCGGCCAGCGTTACCTCGTAGCCCCGCTTGCCCAGCGCATGGGCCGCCTCGAGTCCCGCCGGACCGGCACCCACCACCAGCACCGGCTTGTCGCTTTCGCGGCGGCGCAGAATCTCGGGATGCCAGCCGCGCCGCCACTCCTCGCCCATGGTCGGGTTCTGGGTGCAGCGAATCGGCGACATCAGAAAGTCGCCGGAGACGCAGATGTTGCAGCCGATGCACTCGCGGATGTCCTCCAGCCGGCCTTCCTCGATCTTGCGCGGCAGAAACGGATCGGCGATCGAGGGGCGGGCGCAGCCGATCAGGTCGACGAGGCCCTTGCGGACGATGGAGGCCATGCGGTCCGGGGAGGTGTAGCGGCCGACGCCGACCACCGGCTTGCTGGTGAGCTTCTTGACCCCGGCGAAGTACGCCTCCTGCCGTCCCTCCTCGCCGAAGCGCGAGGTCTGGCTGTCGTTTTCCCAGCCGGCGAGGCACAGGTCCCAAAGGTCGGGCAGCTCAGCCACCAAGCCGATCATGTCCTCCACCTCGGCCCGCTCCAGCCCCGCCGGGCCGCGCAGCTCGTCCATGGTGATGCGGCAGGGCACGGCGCAGCTGTCGCCCACCGCTTCCTTGGTGTCCTCGAGCACCTCGCGCAGCAGCCGCACGCGGTTCTCCAGCGCCCCGCCGTATTCGTCGGTTCGCTGGTTGTAGTGGCGGGAGAGAAAGTGATGCAGAAAGCTCAGCGCATGGCCCGCGTAGACGTAGACCAGGTCGAAACCCGCCCGCCGTGCCCGCAGCGCCGCCTCGCGGTGCCAGCGGCGGACGTTGGCGATGTCCTCAAGGTCCATGGCCCGCGCCTGCACCGGGTCGTAGGTGAAACTGGCCACCGGCAGGGCGGTGGGCGACAGGGGCACCTCTCGGGAGAAGAAGTTGGGGCCGTTGAGGCCGTTGTAGGCCAGCTCGATTCCCGCCAGCGCGCCATGCTCGTGGATGCTGTCGGCCATGCGCGCAAGCAGCGGCACGTCGCGGTCGTCCCAGATTCGCAGCTCGATGTAGGGCGTGATTTCGGAGGTGTGGTGGATCTCCACCTGCTCGGTGCAGACCACGGCCCAGCCGCCCTCGGCCTTGACCCCGCGCATGCGGGCCGCCGCCGCCGGGTCGCGGTAGCCCATGCCGTTGCAGTGGGGCACCTGATAGAAGCGGTTGCGGGCGGTGACGGGACCGATCGCCACCGGCTCGAAGAGCACGTCGAGCGAAGTATCTCGGGCCATGCCTGTCTGGCCTCCCTGACGGCGGGAGTCGCGTCCCGCCGCGGGCGCGGCGGGACGCTGGGTGCGGCTAGCGCTTGAGGCGGGTCCAGATGGAGTCGTAGACCATCTGGGTCTCCTCGTCGCACACCGCGATGAAGCTGCCGGCCGGCGCGTCCGGCGGCGGAATCGACTCCGGCTGCGACGCCAGTGCGGGGTCGAGATGGGGCGCGGCTCCCTTCACGCCGGGGACGTAGCGGGCGTAGTTGGAGACCTGGGCGATGTTCTCCGGCCGCAGCAGGAAGTCCATGAATTTGATGGCGGCAGCGCGGTTCGGCGCCTCCTTGAGCAGCACCACGTTGTCCATCCACACCACGAAGCCCTCGCGCGGATAGGCGTACTCGACGTTGGCGCCCTCTTCGCGGGCCTTGGCCGAAAAGCCGTTGTAGATCATGCCCACCGCCGCGTCGCCGGACACCAGCACGTCTTTGGCGATGTCGGAGCCGAAGGAGGCCCAGTGCTGCTTGGCCGACTGCAGAAGCTCGTCAAGGGCCCGCAGCTGCGCCTGGTCCTTGGTGCACTGGGGGATGCCCAGATGCAGCGAGGCCAGCAGCATCACCTCGCCCTGGGAGTCGAGGACGTTGATCTTGCCCCGCAGCGAGGAGGGCGGATCGAACAGGATGGCCGTGGTGTTGATGTCGCCCTTGTAGACGTCGCGGTTGACCGAGAAGCTGGTCGATCCCCACTGATAGGGAATGGAGTGCCTGCGGCCCTGATCAAAGGGCACGTCCAGCCACTGCTGCTCGATGTTGCCGAAGTTCGCCAGCTCGCCGGGGCGGACGGTGTCAAGCAGGCCCTCTCCGGCCATGATTTCCACCATGTAGTCGCCCGGCACGGCGACGTCGTAGTCGCCCATCTTGCCGGCCTTGAGCGAGGCGAGCAGCGCCTCGTTGGAATCGTAGGTGTCCATGGTCACCTCGATGCCGGTCTCGGCGGTGAACTTGTCGAGCAGCTCCTGCGGGATGTACTCGAACCAGTGGTACACCGAGAGCCGTTCCTGAGCCTGGGCGGCTCCGGCGGCAAGCACCAGCGGCAGCGCCAGGGCGATGAGAATGCGTTTCATGGGGTTTCTCCCTTGGGTTATGGATGGTTGACGGAATCCCGGGCGCGCCGCGGCCGTCCCACGAAGTAGGACAGCGTGACGACGGCGACCGAGAAGAGCAGCATCAGGGTGCTGAGGGCCATGATATTCGGCTTGATGCCCTGCTTGACCGATCCGAAGATGGCGGTCGGCAGGGTCTCGACCCCGGCTCCCTTGATGAAGTTGGTGATGATGAAGTCGTCCAGCGAGATGATGAAGGCGAGCAGAAACCCGGCCAGAATTCCCGGCGCCATCAGCGGCAGCAGCACCCGCAGGAACGCCTGCCAGCGGCCGGCGTAGAGGTCTTGGGCGGCCTCCTCGTAGCTGCTGTCGATGCCCTGCAGCCGGGCGGCAATGGGCAGGTAGGCGAAGGGAATGCAGAAGACGATATGGGCCACGACGATGGAGAAGTAGCCCAGCTGGAAGCCGATGGCGCTGAAGAAGATCAGCGTGGCGACGGCGGTCACGATCTCCGGCACCATCAGCGGCATGGCGATGAGGGCGAGGCTGAGCGGCTGGCCGCGGAAAACCCCGGCCCGCACCATGCCGGTGGCGGCGGCGGTGGCGATAAGGGTACTGGCGGTGGCCGCCATCACGGCGATGGTGAGGGAGTTCCAGGCGGCGTCGCGGAACTTCTCCGCCTCCAGGCCGGTGAAAATGTCGAGGTACCAGTGCAGGCTGAAGTCCTCCCAGCGGGTAATCGACAGCGAGGAGTTGAAACTGTAGACGGCCACCACAAGCAGGGGCAGGTACAGCACCAGCAGGCAGGCGAAGGCCATCGCCGCGAAGCCGGGATAGACCCGGACGCTGCCCGGAGCGGCCATCTCAGGCGTCCTCCGCCCGGGCCCGCGTCTGGCGGGTGTAGACCAGCAGCGCCCCGACCACCAGCGCCAGCAGAATCATCGAGGCGGCCGCGCCGAAGGGCCAGTTGCCGGCGTTGCCCTTGAACTGCTCCTCGATCAGCGAGCCGATGAGGAACGTCTTGGCCCCGCCCAGCAGGTCGGGGGCGAGAAAGGCGCCGAGGCTGGGCACGAAGACCAGAATGCAGCCGGCGACGATGCCGGGGCGGACGCTGGGCAGTACCAGTTTCCACAGAATCATCCAGCGGTCGGCGTAGAGGTCGGCGGCCGCCTCCGAGAGGCTGAAGTCGTAGCGCTCGATCGAGGCGTAGATGGGCAGCACCATGAAGGGGAGGTAGGAGTAGAACAGCCCCAGCTGGACGGCAAAGTTGGTGTTGATAAGGCCCAGCGGCGCGTCGATGGCGCCAACGGACAGCAGCGCCTCGTTGAGCGGGCCGTTGTCGCGGATCAGAAACTTCATCGACACGGTGCGGATCAGCAGGTTGACCCAGTAGGGCACGGTCACCAGCAGCAGCCATATGGGGCGGGCCGATTCGGGGCGGGTGGCGATGAAGTGGGCGGTGGGATAGCCGATGAGCAGGCAGAGCAGGGTGGCGACGGCCGCCTGGACGAGCGAGCGGGCGAAGATGGCGATGTAGGTCCACTGGATCTTTGCCGGCTCGTCGCCGAACAGCCCGCGGTCGAAGAGAAACTGGTCGTAGGCGGCGAGGGAAAACTCCCAGATGACGCCGCCGCGGAACTCCTTGGTGAGGAAGGAGTACACCAGCATCAGCAGCATCGGCAGCAGCAGGAAGACGCCAATGGCCGCCCAGGCCGGCAGCAGCAGGCCAAGGCGCACCGGCGCGTACATGCGCGAGCGTACTTCTCCGCCGAGCATCAGTCTGTCAGCAGCCTTACGGCGCCTCTGGCGATGGCGACGCCGGTGCGGGTACCCGGCTGCGGCGGGGCCAGGCCCAACTCCTGGATTTTGTCGCGCACCAGCAGCTCTGGGCCGCCGTCGATCTGCACGCGAAACTGCATGGCCGTGCCCAGATAGGTGGCGTCGACGATTTTGCCGCGCATGCCCTGGATGGCCGTCGTCTCGCTGGTAAGGGACAGGTGCTCGGGGCGCAGCATGACGTGGCGGGGGCCGACGTCGGCGGCGGACTTGCCCTGGCCGCGCAGCGAGAGCATGGCCCCGCCGGGCAGCTTGCAGACGGCGCCGGCGTTCATGTGGACCACCTCGCCGTCGACGATGTTGGTGTCGCCGATGAAGTCGGCGACGAAGCGGTTGACCGGCGCCTCGTAGATCTGGCGGGCGGTGCCGACCTGCTGCACCTTGCCGTGGGAAAGCACGGCGATGCGGTCCGACAGGGTCAGCGCCTCCTCCTGGTCATGGGTGACGAACAGGAACGTGATGCCGGTGTCGCGCTGGATTCGCTTGAGCTCCAGCCGCATCGACTGGCGCAGCTTGTAGTCCAGCGCCGAGAGCGGCTCGTCCAGCAGCAGCAGCTGGGGATTCGGGGCCAGCGCCCGCGCCAGCGCAACACGCTGCTGCTGGCCTCCCGACAGCTGGTGGGGACGGCGGTTCGCCATCTCGGTCAGCCGCGTCAGCTTGATCATCCGCCGCACCTGGGCGTCGCGCTCCTTGGCGGGCCGGCCAAGGCGGTCGAGGCCGAAAGCGACGTTCTGCTCGACGGTCATGTGGGGAAACAGGGCGTAGTGCTGGAATACCGTGTTGACCGGGCGCTTGCTGGGCGGCAGGCGGCCGATGTCCTCGCCCAGCAGCTCGATGCTGCCCGACGTGAGCTCCTCGAAGCCGGCGATGGCGCGCAGCAGCGTGGTCTTGCCGCAGCCGGAGGGACCCAGCAGGGTGAAGAACTCGTTGGCCCTCACCTCCAGATTGACGCCGCCCAGGGCGGTGACGCCGCCGAAGCGCTTGACCGCGTCCTTGACTTCCATGGCCACAAGTTTTGCCATCGTCCGATTCCTATCCCATGCTGCCCAGCCGTCCGGCCAGTTCGCTCGCCGCCTGCGCAAGGCTTGCACGCACGCGTTCGGGCGGCACCCTGTCGAGGCTTCGCGCCAGGCCGGTGATTCCGATCGAATACAGTACCGGTCCTGTCCCGGCGCGCACGGGATGCCCGTAGCTGAGGACGCCGACGTCGAGTTCATTGCTGCAGACTGCGATGCCCCGCCTGCGCACGCGGGCGAGGTCGCGGCGGATGTCCCGCGCTCCCACGCGGGTGTCTGCAGTGTAGCGCTCGCGGGGCAGGGCCATCCAGCGGTCGATGAACGCCTTGTCCTGATACGCCAGTATCGCCTTGCCCGAGGCTGCGGCATGCAGCGGCAGCCTGCGGCCGGGCTGGACGAACGCCCGCTCCGAGTCTTGCGGCCTGCGCATCAGCACCGACTCGGCGTGGTCGCCGGCCAGCCGCGCCAGATGCGCCGTCTCGCCAAACTCGGCCACCAGGCCGCTCAGGGCCGGCGCGGCGGCGCGTTCGCAGTCCTCGGCGGTCATCGACGCGTGCAGCAGGGCGCCGAGGCGGCGGCCGGCCTGGTACAGGCGCGTGTCCTCCGTCCGCTGGAGCAGGCCATGGTCCACCAGCGCCGCGGCCAGGCGGTGGGCGGTGCTGGGCGAAAGGTCCAGGCGGCGGGCCAGGTCCGTCAGGCCGATGCCCCCGCGCGCCGCGACGACGGCCTCGAGGGTCCGCAGGTAGCGGCCAAGCGGCGTGTCGTCGGCGGAGCGGCTCATGGATCCAGCTCGGGATGGAGGGCGCGCACCACGCGTTCCGGGGTGACGGGCAGCTCGTGCACCCGCTGGCCGATGGCGTCGGCGATGGCGTTGGCGATGGCGGGAGCGACGGCGGTCATGGCGGGCTCGCCGATTCCCTTGGCGCCAAAGGGGCCAAGGCCGCTGCGCGATTCGAGGATCACGCACTCCACCGGCGGCATGTCCATGCTGGTGGGCATCAGGTATTCGGAGAACGACGGGGTGTCGAGGCAGCCCTCGCTGTACAGCATCTCCTCGCTCAGCGCGTAGCCCTGGCCGTTCTGCGTGCCGCCGTGGATCTGCCCCTGGACGGCCGCGAGATTGATGCACTGGCCCACGTCGTGGGCGGCTACGTGGCGCAGCACTTCGACCTCGCCGGTCTCGATGTCGACCGCTACCTCCGCCGCATGGGCACCGAACGCGTAGTCGGGGTGCGCCTGGCCCTGGCCGGTCTCGGGGTCAAGGGGCTCGGCGAACGGCGCCCGGAACATCGCCAGCTCCGAGCGGTGGACGCCGTCTGCCGCGCACAGCCGGGCCGCCTCGCTCAGTGGCAGCGCCGACTCGGGGCGGTCGATGGCGAAGACGGCGTTGTCTGCCATGTCCACCTCTTCCGGCTTGCAGCCGAGGTCCCTGGCGACGCGCTGGGCGAGACGGTCGCGCACGGCCTCGGCCGCCATCTTGACGGCGTTGCCGGTCATGTAGAGGGCGCGGGTGGCGGTGGTGGTGCCGGCCAGCGGCGTAGTCGCCGAGTCGCTGTTGTGCACCGTGACCCGGTCGAGGGTGGCGCCCAGCACTTCGGCGGCGATCTGGGCGAGGGCCGAGACCTGGCCGGCGCCAATGTCGGTCACTCCCGACCGCACCACTACGGTGCCGTCGAGCTCGACGCCCACCCAGGCCTCGGAGGTGTCGTTGAAGAACGACAGCCGCCCGTAGCTCTGCTGGTAGCAGGCGATGCCGCGGCCGATGCGGCGCGGGCCTTTGGCGGGCTGCGGCGGCGGCGGGCCCAGCGCCTCCCAGGCGCGGTCGGCGCACTGCTCCACCCAGATGGCGCTGGGCGGCACGTAGCCGGTGGAAATGGGGTCGCCGGTGCGCAGGAAGTTGCGGCGGCGAAGCTCCAGGGGGTCCATCTTCAGGGCCCGCGCCAGCTCGTCCATCTGCTGCTCGCAGGCGGCGCAGGCCTGAAGCGCGCCGAAGCCCCGAAAGGCGCTGGTGTACATGTTGTTGGTGGCCACCGAGCGGGCGTGGACGCGGACGTTGTCGATGCGGTAGGGGCCGGGCGACGCCACCAGGGCGTACAGCAGTACGTACGGACTGAGGAACACGTACGCCCCGGAATCCGCCAGCATTTCCACTTCGAGGGCGGTGATGCGGCCGTCGCTGGTTGCGCCGGTGCGGTAGGTCAGGGTGAACGGATGCCGCTTGCCATGGCCCACGAAGGAGTCCTCGCGGCTGTACTCCAGCCGCACCGGGCGGCGGGTGCGCATGGCCAGGGTGGCGAGATAAATCTCGACGGTGACGTCCTCCTTGCCGCCGAAGCCGCCGCCGACCAGGGCGCCGCGTACCCGCACCCGGTTGTGGGGCACGCCAAGGGCGTCGGCGATGGGGCGGAAGTGCTCGATCACCTGGGTGGACACCCGCAGGTTGACCACGTCGTTTTCGTCGACCCATGCCAGGCCGACCTCGGGCTCGAGGAACGCGTGCTCCTGAAAGGGCGTCTGGAAGGTGTTCTCCACCACCACGTCAGCTGCGGCGAAGCCCGCCTCCACGTCGCCCTTCCTGAGATGCCGCTCAGCCACCACGTTGTCGTCGCCATGCAGTTTGGGCGCGCCGGGCAGAAGCGCGTCCTGCGGCGTGTACACGCCGGGCGTCGGCTCAAGCTCCACCTCCACCAGTTCCGCCGCCCGCTCGGCGATGTCTTTCGTTTCCGCCGCCACCAGCGCCAGCGGCTCGCCGTAGTAGCGCACCGTCTC